>QFOL01000021.1 GCA_003241215.1 Agrobacterium fabrum | reverse complement strand
ATAGAGACGATGATTCAGAAAGATTCCTTCGCGGCGGCGCTGCGCCTGCTGGCAGGAAGTTTCATCGCCCTTTATAAGGGCTCACCCGAAATGACCGCGCTTTTTGCGACGCGCCAGGGCCGGCTTCTTTGCCACGCGCTTCTGGCGCTCTATTTCCAGAAATCGACCGCCTGCGAGACCGGAGAAGATGAACTCGCCCTGACACGGGAAGATTTCGGCCATCTGGCGCTGCGGCACGGCCTCGCCAGCCATAGCGTCGCTTATGCTTTTTTCAAAGAAGCGCTGAAGCGCGGGCTGACACAACCGGCAAGCCCATCCCATGAGGGGCGTATCGCCGGTGTGGCGCCTTCACCGCCGGCGCTCGCGATGCTCGTGCAATGGTACGACGTGCATTTCCAGGCGCTGGATCTGCTCGACGAAGGTTTCAGGGCATCGCGTTTCATGGCGCGGTCAGAAATAATGCTTCCACATATTCACCCCCGGGTGTCGCAGGCATTTCTCTCCCATCCGGAGGTGCGTTGCCCCGGCCCGCTCTCCATCATCTTCAACTGGTTCGACGGCGGCGGACTGCTGATGGATCGGCTTATTGCCGGAATCGACTGGGAAAGGCCGCCCGAACACGGAAGACGTGTGACCGACGTGCAGACGGTAACGCAGCTGGCGGCGACGCTCTCCCTGTCGCGCATCCATGTCGGCCGCAAGCTCGCGGCGGCCGAACTGATCGGCGGCATTGGCTGGAGCGGGCGGCGCGGCCGCTCCGCACTGTGGATTTCGCAGGGCTTTTACGAGGAATACGCCCGCACGCAGGCACGCAAACTGCTCATTCTCGACGAGGCCTTCATCGATTTCGCATGAGCTGCGGACAAGCCACAGGTCACGCGACACGACGGTTTTCGTCAACGGTTATGGGGGATATCCATTGACAAATCACCGGACTGCCGCTTTTCTACCGGACATGCGTGAGATGTTGCGAGCATCGAAATTGCTGGCCCTGTTGTTTAGACTGGTGATGATACTGTCACTGGCGGGCTACAGCGTTTCCACTGTCAATGCCGCAATGCATGGTCCCGAAACGGGGAGAATGCAGCGCGATCAATCCGCCATGATGAATCAAGGCGCGATGATGGATCATGGCGGTTCGGCCATGACCTCCGGCAGTCACGATCACCACGACATGGCCGATGAGGACGGCGGCGCCGAAAAGCCGGCCAAACCACAATGTTGCAGCGATTTCTGTCTCAGCATGGCGGTCCTGATCGGCCACGATGTCAATGGCACGCCCGTTGTCAGCGGCATCCGCTCCTTCCTCGATGACAGCAAGGCGCTGGGCCAGACCCCGCTGCTTCACCGTCCGCCTAATATCTGAACAGGCCGAGCCCGCCTTTGGGCAATGACCGTGCGCGAGCGGCTTTAGCGCCGTCGCGCCGTTGCATCTCCTGTTCGGAAAATACCCATGAACCCAATTTATATTGTGGTCGCGGCGCCCCTCTTTCTGGGCGGCTGCACAGCCACATCCCTGATGAACGACGCCGCCTCCTATGACGACGCGGCAAACCCGGCGCTTGGCGTCGCTCCCCTCCGCTACCAGACCCCGGTCTCGGGTTACACAGCCCGCATGCCGGCCGATCCGAAACCCTGGCGTAACCAGAACGATGCGCAGGCTCCGAAAGGAGATGCATCATGACACTACGCCCCCTCAAACTCGCATCCGCCCTCTGCCTGCCGGTTTTTCTCGGCGGTTGTGTCACGGCCGCCCAATATGCGGCGCGGGACGCCGGCTTTGCCAATGTTTCGTCCAGAACGTCCGAGGCGACAGGAAAACAGGCGGTCTGGGTGCAGAACCGGGCCGAAGCGCAGGCGACACAGGCCAGCGTCAAATCGCTGATGACGGCCGGCAAAAGTCTTGATGTCGAGACGGCGGTGCAGGTTGCACTGCTGAACAACAAGGGCCTTCAGGCGGCCTATGCCGATCTCGGCGAATCCGCCGCCACCGCATGGCAATCGACCATGCTGGTCAACCCCAGGGTCGGCATAGGGCTGACGGGGATCGGCACCCCGGGGCTCAGGGCCTATCAGGCAATCGAGGGCGTCGTCGTCACCAATATTCTGGCGCTGGCGACCCTCAAGAAAAATGTCGAGATCGCCGATACCGGCTTCCGCAAGGCGCAGCTTGGCGCCGCGCTGAAGACGCTGCAACTGGCGGCCGATACCCGCCGCGCCTGGATCACCGCGGTGGCGGCATGGGAAAATGTCGGCCAGCTGGCGCAGGCGCAGACCGCGGCGGATGCCGCCTCGGAACTCGCCCAAAAGCTTGGCGAGGCGGGCTCGCTCAACAAGGAGGGCCAGGCCCGCGAGCAGGTCTTTTATGCCGAGCTGACGGGCCAGATCGCCAGGGCGCGGCTTGAGGCCCGCCTTGCCAAGGAGGAGCTGACGCGGCTGATGGGGCTGTGGGGAGCGGATATCGAATACACCATTCCCAACCGCCTGCCCCCGCTTCCGAAGGCTCTCACCAAGCGCGAGATGATCGAAGCCGAAGCGCTGCAACGCCGCGTGGATCTGCAGATGGCGAGGCTCGATCTGGAGGCGACCGCCCGGTCGTTCAAGCTCACCGAAGCCACCCGATACGTGACCGATCTCGAAATCCGTTCCGGCTTCGAGACCGAACGCGAGCTGGAAGACGGCGAAAAACACAAACAGACGACCGGCAATGCCGAGCTGGAATTCGTCATTCCGATCTTCGATTCCGGGCAGGCGCGTATGCGGGAATCCGAACTCGCCTATATGCGCGCGGCAAACCTGCTGGCGGAAAAGGCGGTCAATATCCGCTCCGAAGCCCGCTCCGCCTATCAGGCCTATCGCTCGAACTATGACATCGCCCGGCACTACCGCAACAGCGTGGTGCCGCTGCGAACAAAGATCGAGGAGCAGTCGCTGCTGACCTATAACGGCATGATCACCAACACCTTCGAGCTTCTGGCCGACAGCCGGGAAAAGGTCAATTCCAACCTGCTCGCCATCAACGCCAAACGCGACTTCTGGCTCGCCGAAGCCGGCCTCGCACCCGCCATTTACGGCGGTGGCGCGGGTGCTGCGGCAGGCGCGGAGACCGAGGTTGCCGCCGCTGGCGGCGGTGGACATTGAGAAAGGAGAACCACCATGTTCAATAGAAGAAACTTTCTGGGTGTCGGCGCCGCAATGGTCTCCTCGGCGGCCTGGGCGAAAACATCCAACACCAACCTGCCGGAAGCGGCAGTGATGGAAACGGCTGCGACCCAGGCCCCGGTCAAGCCCACCACCGGTCCCGACTACAACCCCGTCGTCACCCTCAATGGCTGGACCCTGCCCTTCCGGATGAACAACGGCGTCAAGGAATTCCACCTCGTCGCCGAGCCGGTGGAGAGGGAGATGGCGGAGGGCATGACCGCGCGGCTGTGGGGTTATAACGGCCAGTCGCCCGGCCCGACCATCGAGGCCGTCGAAGGCGACCGGGTGCGCATTTTCGTCACCAACAAGCTGCCGGAACATACGACGATCCACTGGCACGGCATGATCCTGCCGTCCGGCATGGACGGCGTCGGCGGGTTGTCGCAGCCGCATATCCCTGTCGGAAAGACCTTCGTCTACGAGTTCGACCTCGTGAAGTCCGGCACCTTCATGTACCACCCGCATTCGGACGAGATGGTGCAGATGGCGATGGGCATGATGGGCTTCTTCGTGATCCATCCGAAGGATCCGGCCTTCATGCCTGTCGATCGCGATTTCGTCTTCCTGATCAATGCCTTCGACATCGATCCCGGCTCCTATGTGCCAAAGATCATGACCATGACCGACTTCAATCTGTGGTCATGGAACAGCCGGGTGTTTCCGGGCATCGATCCGCTGGTGGTTTCCAAGGACGACCGGGTGCGCGTGCGCGTCGGCAACCTGACCATGACCAACCACCCGATCCACATGCACGGTTACGATTTCGAGGTGACCTGCACGGATGGCGGCTGGGTGCGGCCCGAGGCGCGCTGGCCGGAGGTGAGCATCGATATTCCCGTGGGTGCGATGCGGGCCTATGAATTCGACGCCAAATATGTCGGCGACTGGGCGATCCATTGCCACAAGTCGCACCATACGATGAATGCGATGGGACATGATGTCCCGACCTTCATCGGCGTCGACAAGAAGAGCGTTGCCGAAAAAATCCGCAAGGTGCGGCCGGAATATATGCCGATGGGCACCGCCGGCATGGCCGATATGGGCGCGATGGAAATGGAAATTCCCGAGAACACCGTCCCCATGATGACGGGTTGGGGTCCGCACGGCCCCATCGAGATGGGCGGCATGTTCTCCGTGGTGAAGGTCCGCGAAGGCATCTCCGCGGGCGATTACTCAGATCCCGGCTGGTACGAAAACCCGCCCGGAACCCAGGCCTGGGAATGGACCGGCGAGTTGCCGGATACGACCAAGACCAACGACCCCAAAACCCAGATCACGCCGAAACCGATGAAACACGGCTGATGGTGCAGACCCTGACCCAACCGAACCAAGGAAACATGCGATGACCAGACTGAAACTTGCACTGCTTCTCACCGCGCTCGCCACGCCCGCCTTGGCCGCGGGCACCCATGGCGGCGGCCATGAGGCGATGGCGATCGGCGAACCTGGCGACAAGGCCAAGGTGACCCAGACCATCCAGGTGACGATGAAGGAAACGCCGGACGGCAAGATGGTTTTCACCCCCGCCAAATTCGACTTCAAGAAGGGCAAGACCGTGCGTTTTGCCGTGAAGAATGTCGGCGAGCTGGACCATGAATTCATTCTCGACGAACAGAAGGCCAATCTGGAACACAAGGCCGCGATGGAAAAGACGCCGGAGATGGAGCACGACAATCCGAATGCCATCAGCCTCGCGCCCGGCGAAAGCGGCGAAATCATCTGGAAATTCACCAATGACGGCATGTTCGAATTCGCCTGCCTGAAACCCGGGCACTACGAGGCCGGCATGCGCGGCGATCTCAAAGTTTCGGCAAAGTAACCCATTCGACAAAGGAACCTGACCATGAAAACGATCATGAACATCACTGTCGCAGCAGCACTTCTCCTTGCCGCTCCCTTCACTGCCGTTGCGCAGGAATTCACCAAGGGAACGGTGAAGAAGGTCGATGCAGCGGCCAAGAAGGTCACCATCATCCATGAGGAACTGAAGAACCTCGACATGCCGGCCATGACGATGGTGTTCCGCGTCAAGGACGATGCGATCCTCTCCAGGCTCAAGGAAGGCGCCAATATCGAATTCGTTGCCGAACGGGCCGACGGCAAGCTGATCGTCGCCCAGGTGAAATAAGACGCCGGAAGCCGCGTCCGGAAAAACCGGCAAGGGCAGCGGTTTTCCGCTGCCCTTGCCATCTTCGGCTGGTGAAACTCCCGGAGATTATTGTTCGGCTAATGACCTTGGCTGCATGGCAACCGGCATCCGGCGGGCCTTGCGCAAGAAGGCCGCATCGATCGCATGGCGGTTTTGCGTGAAGGGCCAATGGAGCAGAAGAAACACCGCAAACATCAGGGGCCACGCAATCAGGACATCGGAGAAGAAGTGCGCGCCCATTGCGACCCGGTTCAGCGAGACGATCACGATAAATGGCGCCAATATCGCTGTGCCGATCAGGCGAAATTTCTCCGGCAGGAGTATGGTGAAGGCCAGAAGGGCGATTGCAGACGCACTCTCACCGGAAGGAAAGGAGCAATTTCGGACGCAGCCGCCATCGAGGGAAAGAACCGGCGTAAAAAACAGGTCTCCCCCGAACTCGACAAGATGGCGCGGCCTTGCCCTGCCGAAAGCGGTTTTCAGGACATGAACCAATGCACCCGGTCCCAGAAGAAAAAAGACGGTGATAAGCAGCAGCTTGTGCGGCGGAAAAAGCCGCGGCAGGCGGCCCCAGAAGGGCATGAGGAAAAGCATGCACACAAGCCCGGACACTAAAACCGGCGGAAGCATGCGGTTGAGGTCGCGGACGGAAAGCAGAAACTCGTCTTGACTGAGCAGGAAGCCATCCATCCAGAACTGCCGGCTCACATTGAGGTCGATATCCGGCCGCATCGTGAAAAAAGCCATCATCGCCATCGCGACAGAAAGAGCCAGCAGCAGGGGACTGCCGGAGGCGCGCACAAAAGCCCGATGCACGCCACCGATGGCGCTTGCGCGAAATCTCAACCCCCGGGTCGAATCCGGCTTTTGCAGATGGGTTTTATCCGTGAGAGACTGGTGCATGGCCAGTTCTCTTCCGCAGAAATGTCAAGGCTTTGCGGAGAAAGAAACAAGACTGCGAGGAAAGCCGCGCTGACGATCTCTATTCCCGGATGCGAGCCTTGCCGGATGCCGCGCATCCGCTTAGCGTCGCGCCATCATTACGGCCGATACAAGTAGTTTGCGGGTTCAGCATGGACAAAGGGCTTATCCTGATCGTCGAAGACGATCCCGATATTATTCAGATTCTCGACGCCTATCTCATTCGTGAAGGCTACAGAACCGTCAGAGCCAGCGATGGCGAAGTGGCGCTCACCCATTTTTCCATGCTGCGGCCGGATCTTGTTCTCCTCGATATTCGCCTGCCGAAATTCGATGGCATCGAGGTGTTGAACCGTATCCGGCGGGAGCGGGATACACCCGTCATCATGGTCACCTCGCTCGCCGAGGATATGGACAAACTCACCGGCCTGCGCCTCGGTGCGGATGACTACATCGTCAAACCTTTCAATCCCCACGAATTGATCGCGCGGGTGAACGCCGTGCTGAAGCGCACGCGCCAGCCGGCCGATGGCGGGATTTTGCGCTTCGGCGCCATCGAAGTGGACACCGAAGCTTATGTCGCGGCGATCTGCAACGACAAGGGGCGGACCATTCTGCCGTTGACTCTGAGCGAGTTCAGGATACTCGCCCATATGACGCGCCGCCCTACCCACGCCTTTCAGCGCGCCGACATTCTGGATGCCTGCCTGCCCGAAAGCGATGCGCTGGCGCGCACCATCGACACGCACATCGCCAATCTGCGCAAGAAACTGACGGACCACGGCGCCTGCGGTTATCTCGTCTCGGTGCGCAGCGTCGGTTACCGGCTGGCAAGGGAGCAGAAATCATGAGGCTCCGGCGGCTTGGCCTCAGCACGATGACGGCGATCACGATCACGACGATGCTCGTCTTTGCCGTCGCAACGATCTATCACGGCGTCTCCTGGTATGCGGAAAATATACAGGAGCGCGCCATTGCCGCACTCTCGCCCGATGCCGCCAAGGCTTTTTCGGATATTGACCGGGGGGTGATGCCGGACGAGCAGCAGCTGCGAGCGCTTCTCAAGGTTCTGCCAGGCGTGCAGAACGCGGCAGACGACGAGTTTCTGGCATCGATTTTCGGCTTCGGCCTGCTCGGTGTCGTCCTGTGCAGCGTGCTTGGCTATTTCATCTCCCGGCGCATTGCCGCGCCTCTGGGACAGCTTACCGAGGCGGCACGGCGCATGGCGACCGGCGATTTCAGCGGCGGCGAGAACGTCAAGGCGAGCCGCATTGCCGAAATCGGATCTCTTGTGGAAAGCTTCGACAGTTTGACGCGGGAGCTTCAGATGATGGAGCGCCGGCTGAAGTTCAACACGATGGCGGTGGCGCACGAGCTGCGCACCCCACTCACCA
Organism: Agrobacterium fabrum; assembly: GCA_003241215.1. Classification (GTDB taxonomy): domain Bacteria; phylum Pseudomonadota; class Alphaproteobacteria; order Rhizobiales; family Rhizobiaceae; genus Agrobacterium; species Agrobacterium fabrum_A. The sequence continues at coordinate 18,688 of QFOL01000021.1, read as the reverse complement.
TCCTGCAGGGCCGTCTGCACGGCATTGTCGACGATGTCTTTCCCCTCGACAAGCAAGCCATTCGCCATCTCATCGTGCATGTGGAAGGACTGGCGCGCCTTGTCGACGATCTGCGGACACTCTCTCTGGCGGAGACCAACAGCCTCGTCAAAGACATGCAGCCGCTCGATCTCGCCGCCGAATGCGCAGCCGCCGCCGAAGCGGCGCAGCAGCTGATGGACGAGGCTGGCATCGATCTCGACATGTCACTGGAGCCCGCGCCCGTCTACGGGGACCGCCAGCGTCTTCGACAGCTGCTTCTGGTCCTGATGGACAATGTGCGCCGTTATGCGGCGAGCGGCAGGCTTCTGCGCTGTGTGACGGGGTTTGAGGACGGGCGCCCCTTTGTCGCGATCGAGGATAAGGGACCGGGTTTTCCCCCTGGCGTCGAAGCGCATGGCATCGAGCTCTTCTGGCGGACAGAACCGTCACGCGCACGCAAAACCGGCGGCACCGGTCTCGGCCTGTCGATTGCCCGGGCCATCGCCCGCGCGCATGACAGCGATCTGCAGATAAAGGCGCGGCCGGAGGGCGGAACCATCGTGACGGTTGTCTTCAAGGCGACGCCCTGAAAACCTCGGCGGGACAATCGTCTGCCTCGATCAGGGCCGCCTGCCGCCCGTGGCAACAACGATCCGGCCTCCATACAGGATTGGCCGTTTCTCGACACGGTCTTCACAAATCCGGCGCATGCCTCGGCTGAAAGCTTATGTTCAGCCGGAAATCCATCCATGTCGCGCACTCAGCATGCTGCCGTATCGGCAGAGAAATTCCCTGCCACCGATGATGCGGCCCGGGCGGCTTCAGGCAGCGCCCGTTTTTTACTGTTCTGGAAAATCATAACCTTTGTCTGGCGCGCCCATTGGAAGCGGGCGGTGCTTTTCTGGCTGCGTTTTGCGGCAAACCCTTTCGTGACCTTTCAATGGTGGCGGTTTCTGGCGGATTTTTCGGCAAGGGAGAAATTGCCGCCGCCGCATGACGAGCTTCTGCAAAAACCCCTGTCGAAATTCCTGATTAACAGGGTGCCGCAGAAAAGGCGCCTGGTTTTGCTTGCGGACAATTTCACCATCGCGGGCCGGCATTTTTCCAGGCGCGTCATGGCCGGCCTCTGGGCGGGAAAAACCATGGGGATGGGTACCGTTCATGGCCGAAGCGACGAATATTATTGCACCCTGTCATTGGCCGACCGCTGCGGCGGCCGGCACGAGGGCGCTTTTGCCGTCAGGCTTATGCGCAGCGATGACGACACTGTTCTTTGGACGGCGACGTTCATGTTTGTGCGCGGATGCGAGACACGGCGCCACACCATTGTCGTCGGCGGCATGCAGGGTCCGCGGGACGCAAAAGAGCGGATGGTGTCGGTGACGCGCGATCTCTGCGGACTTCGCCCCAAGGAGGCGACATTGATGGTCCTGCAGGGGCTCATACCGCAGGATGCATGGCACTATTTCGCTGTGGCCCATTCCAGACACCCCATTCGCTACCGTCGCACACGACGACAGAAAATGATGGTTTCGGACATTGACGCCTTCTGGCGGGAACGCTCCGCCGAACCGGAGGAAACATTCGGTTTTCAAGTTCCCGCCTCCAGCCTTGACGGCACCGACAAACGAAGCCGGATGAAGCTCTGTTTTTATAATCTCGGCAGGAATTTTGCCGGAAATAAAGGCGAATAGGGATTTTGCGAACGGGCCTGTACATGACAGGCCCTCCATTCCCTCGACCTTTTTCCGAGATCTCCGGTCGCTTATTGCGTTGCCAGCCGCCGCGCCGGGCCGAAGACGACAAAACTGATGGCGGCGAGCAGCCAGACGCTGATGCCGGCATAAAGCATGACCAGGCCAAAACCGTCTGCAAGCGCCCGATGGACGAGCGCTTCCGAAACGCCCTGGACCGAAGCGCCCGCGGTGCCCGCCGCGATCTTTTCCGCAAGCAACTGCATTGCGCGCCCATCCATGCCGGACGGCAGGTTTGCCCGAAGCGAAGACCCGACGCCCTCCACCAGAATGAAGCCCATGACCGGGATGTTGATGGCGAGCGAGATCATCCGCGCGCTCATGTCGATACCCGAGGCCATGCCCGAGCGTGCGGGGGAAACCGCCCCCGTGGTGGTGTTGGTGACAGGCGTATTGGTCAGCCCGAGCCCGATGCCGGAAAGAATGCAGCCGGGCAGCATGGTGAGCCAGCTCGCATTTTCGATGCCGCTTCCCAATTTCATCAGCATGAAACCGAGGCCGATGGTGAACAGCCCGGCCGGAATGACCAGGCGTGGCTGATAGCGCAACGACAGGCGTTCCGCCAAAGGCGGCACCACCAGCGCCGGCAGCGTATAGGCCAGCAGGCCGAGGCCGGCGGTGACGCTGTCATAACCGAGACCCGCCTGAAACCAGATCGGCAGATAGATCATGAAAGGCCAGAAGCTGATATTCATTGCCGCCGAACCGATGATCGCCCCGGAAAAAGGCCGGATGCGGAAAACGGAGAAATCGAACATCGGTCTCGCACTAAGCTTTTCAACGATCACGAAGGCAATGAAGCTCACGGCCGAAACACCGAGGATCATAAGCGCCTCAAGGCTCACAAAACCGAACTCGGGTCCCTGCGTGATGAAAAAGGCAAGGCAGAAGACGGCGGCCGAAAGGGTGACCATGCCGGCAAGATCAAGACGCGCCGCCTCTGGATCGCGCGATTCTCCGACGCCAGCCGCGGCGAGCAGCCATGTGACGATACCGATCGCCACGTGAACGAGGAACACCCATTCCCAGCTCCACAGCGCAACGATGGCGCCGCCGACGATCGGGCCGAAACCCAGTCCCACGCCCGATATGATGCCCCACCAGCCAAACGCCATGCCGCGCTCGCGCGCCGTGCGGAACTGATGCGACAGGATGGCGATCTGACACACCAGCATCGCCCCGCCGCTCAAGCCCTGAAGGAAGCGGGCGCCGATCAGCACGAGAACATTCTCCGTCATTCCGCAGGCGAGAGAGGAGAGCGCAAAGGCGACGATGCTGGCGATAAAGACCCGTTTGCGGCCGAAACGGTCGGCCAGCGCGCCTGTCGCCATCAACACCATCGTCACACCGATCGTATAGGCGTTCATGATCCACTGAAGCTGCCGGAAATCCGCGTGCAGCACCTGTTCGAGTGTTGGCAAGATCGCCGGAACGCTGGAAATCTCCAGTCCGAACATCAGGGCGGAGAGGCAGACGGCAGCAAGCGCCACGGCGCTCCTGCTACCGGCTGGTGCGGTAATGGCAAGGGTCATTCTTCGGCCTTTCATGGATCAGGTCGCACATGCGACATCCGCTCGGTAAACCGGCGGCAAGTTAGCCAAGCCTTGACCATAACTGAATTGGATGGTTGGCTATTTCAGAGACAACAAATCGGAATTATCGCCATGAGCGTGCTGGATGTGGATGCCGTCGAGGCCTTCGTCACGATCGCCGACCTGCAGAGCTTCACCCGAGCCGCCGAGGCGCTGGGCACCACCCAGGGCGCCATCAGCGTCAAGCTCAAACGGCTGGAAGACCGGCTCGGCCAGCGGCTGCTCGAACGGACGCCCTGCTCGGTGCGGCTGTCGGCACAGGGTGCGGTGTTTCTGGCGCCCGCGCGTGAATTCCTCGCCGCGCATGATCGGGCGCTGGCCGGCCTTGCCTCTCCACGCCGCCGGTTCGGACTTGGCATTGCCGCCCATGTGGCGGGGCCGGAAGTGCCGACCCTGCTGGCGCGGCTCAACGCCCATGATCCCGGGCTTACGATTGAAGTGCGGATGGACAATTCCCGCACCCTGCTGGACGCTTTCGACCGTGGCGAAATCGATGCGGCAATCATTCGACGCGAGGACGACCGGCGTGACGGCGAGGTGCTCGGGCCGGAGCATTTCGGCTGGTACGCCACCCCGCAATTCGAACATCGCCAGGGCGAGCCATTGCGGCTGGCGGCGCTCTCACCCGCCTGTGGCGTACGCGACATCGCCGCCCGTGCGCTGGATGCGGCCGCAATCGCCTGGACGGAAGTATTTCTTGGCGGCACATCGTCGATGGTGACGGCGGCGGTTTCGGCCGGTCTTGCAATTTCCGCCTTTTCCTGTCGGCTGGCGCCGCCCGGCACGGTCGAGGTCAGCCAGCGTTTCGGCCTGCCGCCCCTGCCCTCCACCGAAATCATCATGTTCTCGACATTGACGGACCGCAGATCCCGCGAAGCGCTGCGCACCCTCGCCGCCGCGTTTCGCGAGCACCGACCGGGAAGCTGACGCGAACGACTCGGCTGCGCCTCAACAGCAAATTACCCCCTCCCTGTCGACAATTCCGGACGGGAAATTTAGCATCGCGTGAGAAAGACCGGCGCCTCTGTCGGTTTCCCCTCGCCGCCGCGGAGTATTCATGTCACTTCCCCAGAAAATCGGCTTCATCGGAACGGGCGCCATAACCGAGGCGATGGTTCGGGGCCTGCTCGGCAGGCCAGCCGCCTTGCCGCATGTCATGGTATCCCAGCGCAGCGCCGATATCTCGGCCAGACTTGCGGTCGAGTTTCCGCAGGTGATCGTCTCCGGCGACAATCAGGCGATCGTCGACGGTTGCGATACCGTTGTGCTGGCTATCCGCCCGCAGATCGCCGAAGAAGTCATCCGGCCCCTGCGGTTCCGCGACGGGCAGAAGATCATCAGCGTCGTTGCCGCAACCGGCCGCGAGGCGCTTCTGGACTGGATCGGTGCGGATGTGCGTCTCAGCCAGGCGATCCCGCTGCCCTTCGTCGCCCGGCGCAGCGGCGTCACCGCCATTTATCCTGCCGATATGGATACGGCTGCCATCTTCAACGTGCTCGGCAAGGCGGTGGAATGCGAGACCAAGGCGGAATACGATCTTCTGGCCGCCGCGAGCGCCCTGATGGCCACCTATTTCGGCATCATGCAGACCGCGACGGAATGGCTGGCCGAGAAGGGCCTGCCGGAAGAAAAGGCGCGCGCCTATCTTACACCGCTCTTTGCCGGCCTCTCCGAGGTGGCCGTGCTTGCCGGCGACAGGACGGATTTCACCGAGATCAGCCGTGAATTCGCCACCAAGGGCGGCCTCAACGAGCAGGTGCTGCAGGACTTCGACGGCAAGGGCGGTTCGAGGGTGCTGAAGGACGCATTGAGCCGTGTACTGGAGCGAATTGCGCAATAGCCGCCCGGCAGCAAACGGCAACAAAAAGGGGCCTTTCGGCCCCTTTTCTTTCATGCCTTACCGGGGCGATTGATGGTGAGGAAGTGCCGCACCACCGGTTTTTCAAGGCCGGAATGGTAGGCGAGCACCTTGCCCTGCAAATCCGCATCGGCATTGGAAACCCGCTTGTGCTGGCGCAGATGTTCGGCCCAGGATTCCACCATGAACCATTCGACGATCTTCTGCGGATCGGCGGAATCCTCCGTCACGCCCCAGCCATAGGCGCCGTCGCGTCGGCGCTCCTGGGAGAGTTCGTCCAATGCATGCAGGAAAGCGGCGCGGTGATGCTTTTCGACGTTATATTCGATCAGGATCAGAACCGGGCCGCGATCATGGGCCACCGGCTCGGCAACGAGCGGTTCGGGCCAATGGTTGGAGGGCACCATATCCGCATCGCCCGCAGGCAGTTTCAAGCGGTGCATGACAAGACCGGCGATGAAGAGGCCAGCTGCACCGATCAGCAACGTACCCGGCACGCCCGCGGCTTCGCCAACCGCGCCCCAGCCGATGCTGCCCGCCGTCATCGCGCCGTTGAAGACGGTGAGATAAACGCCCAGACCCCGGCCGCGCACCCAGTTCGGCAGGATCGCCTGGGCTGCCCCATTCAGCGTCGTCAGAGCCGTGATCCAGGCGCCGCCAAGAAACAGCAGGATGATGATGGCAAGCCACTTTGGCGGTGCGAGCGAAAGTCCGGCCATGACGAGCGCGGTCGTGAGAGCCGCACCCAGCAGCAGGGCGTCGGCATCGAAACGTTGACGCAGTTTCGGCATGACCAGCGCGCCGCCGATGGCGCCGGCGCCGACCGCGCCAAGCAGGATGCCGTAGAAGCTTGCATCTCCGCCGAGCAATTGCCGGGCGACCAGAGGCAGCAGCGCCCACACGGCACTGGCGAAAGCAAAGAAGATCGCTGCCCGCAGCAGAACGACATGCAGCGGCCGGCTGGCGCGGGTATAACGAAGGCCCGCCCGGAATGCGCCGAAGAAACCTTCCGCCAGCGCATCATTGGCGTTCTTTGCCCGCGGCCACCACAAAAGCGCGGCGATGACCACGAAATAACTTGCGACATCGGCGCCATAGGTGAAGGCCGCCCCGAAGGCCGCGAGCAGGATGCCGCCGGCGGCAGGGCCGATGGAACGGGCGATATTGATGCCCAGCGAGTTCAGCGCCACGGCGCTCTTGATATCCTCACGTTTCACCAGTTCCGGCACGATGGCCTGCCAGGTCGGCCCCATCAATGCCGCACCGATGCCGCCGAGGAAGGTGAGGCCGATCAGGGCGCTGACGGACAGCAGGCCGGTATGGGCGAGAACCATCAGGGTGATACTGACCGAGGCCAGCAGAAGCTGCACCGCGATCAGGAACTTGCGGCGATCGAGAATATCGGTCAACACGCCGGCCGGGATTGCCAGAAGAAAGATCGGCAGGGTTCCGGCCGCCTGAACCATGGCGACGGCCGCCGGCGAGGCCGAAAGATCGGTCATCAACCATGAACTGGCGACATCGCGCATGAAGCTGCCGGTGTTACCGAGCACCGTCGCCGCCCAGAGAACGGCGAAAACCGGTTGCGCAAGGGGAGCAAAGCTGCTCGCGGAGGATTTTGCGGCGCTCATTTGCCTGTTCCTTTCGTGAGATCGATTGCGGCGACGATAACGAAAGCGCCGGCCAGGCCAAGATGTTCGAAGAAGGCGTTGGTGGCCATCATGCGGTCCATGCCGGGCGCCATTTCCCAGAAACGGAGAGCGATGAAGGTGGCCAGCAGCGTGAAGCCTGCCAGTGCCAGAGCCCCTGCCCAGCGCAGGAAGCCCGATACCACCAGGGCTGAGGCGGTGAGTTCGAACAGGATGACGACGACGGCGAATGCGGCGGCCGGCTGGAGACCAAAATGGTTCATCTCGGCAATCGCGCCGGGGAAGTCGAAGATCTTGGTGAGCGGCCCCTGAATATAGGCCGAGCACAGCGCCAGAAGCGCGAGGATTTTTGTGGCGGGTGCGGCAAGGATATCCGCAACAAGCCCGCGAAGGCGAAAGGTCGAAGATGGATCGGTCATTTTTTGCTCCTGCGATCTGGCCCTCGGTGTTGAGCGGCGCTGCGTTCATCTGATGGAGCGATATTGACGCAAAGGATTATCGCCAACAATTGCATCAATTATTTCTATATTATTGCGTATTTTGTAATGGTGCTTTTTGCCAGAGGCAACGGGCAGCGGCAATCCGCCGCCCGTTGCATTTCGTTTGCCGATAGGGCTCAGACCGCCCAGCAGGAGCAGCCCAGCGCGCCGAAGAAGCCCTTCAGATCGGCAATCGGCAATTTCGACGTCCATGCGCCGGCATGGTCGTGACCATGCACGCCGCAATCATTGGCGCAGCCGCAGGAGGTAATGGCTGCGCGTCTGAGCGAGTTCTTTCCAGCGCCCTGCGGCTCACCCCAGGCGGCATAACCGCCGAAGGTGCGGACCGGCGACCAGTCGGGCATGGCCGGCGGAATATTGCTTTCATCCAGCGTCCTGAAGTCACCGGCGCCATAAACGACCTTGCCGCCCACCATGGTCAGTTCCGAGGTGAGGAAGGAAATCTCATCTTCCGCGCAGGAGAAATAGTCCTTGTCCGGCACCACGAGATCGGCGAACTGGCCCTTTTCAATGCGGCCCTTCTTGCCCTCCTCGTTGGAGAACCAGGTGACTTTTTCGGTCCACATGCGCAGCGCCGTCTCGCGGTCGAGGCAATTGGCGCGCGGATAAAGCTGCATGCCGCCCACCGTCTTGCCCGTCACCATCCAGAACAGCGACACCCACGGATTATAGGAGGCAACGCGCGTTGCATCCGTGCCGGCCGAAACGTTCACGCCCTTTTCCAGCATCCGCGCAATCGGCGGTGTGGCTTCCGCCACGCCCTGACCGTAGCGTTCGACGAAATATTCGCCCTGATAGGCCATGCGGTGCTGGGTGGCGATGCCGCCGCCAAGGGCTGCGATACGGTCGATGGAGCGGTCGGAAATGGTTTCGGCATGGTCGAAGAACCAGTTCAAGCCTTCGAGCGGAATGTCCCGGTTGACCTTTTCGAAGACATCCAGCGCCCGCGAAATCGTCTCGTCATAGGTGGCGTGCAGACGCCAGGGCCAGCGGTTTTCCGCCAGAATCCGGACGACGTCTTCGAGCTCGCCTTCCATTTCCGGCGGCATGTCCGGTCGCGGCTGGCGGAAATCCTCAAAATCGGCAGCGGAAAAGACCAGCATTTCGCCTGCGCCATTGTGCCGGAAATAGTCGTTGCCCTGCTTGTATTTGACCGATGACGTCCAGTTGAGGAAATCCTCCTTCTCCTGTTTCGGCTTCTGGGTGAAGAGGTTGTAGGCCAGCCGAACCGTCATCTGGTTCTCATCCGACAGCTTCTGGATCACCTCGTAGTCATCAGGGTAATTCTGGAAGCCGCCGCCCGCGTCGATCACGCCAGTCACGCCCAGCCGGTTCAGCTCGCGCATGAAATGGCGGGTGGAATTGACCTGATAATCGAGCGGCAGCTTCGGCCCCTTGGCAAGCGTCGAATAGAGGATGCCGGCATTCGGCTTGGCGAGCAGCAGGCCGGTCGGATTGCCGTTCGCATCGCGGGTGATCTCGCCGCCGGGCGGGTTCGGCGTGTCCTTCGTGTAGCCGACGGCGCGAAGCGCCGCGCCGTTCAGCAGCGCCCGGTCGTAAAGATGCAGAAGGAAGACCGGTGTATCCGGCGCCACCGCATTGATCTCCTCGATGGTCGGCAGGCGCTTTTCGACGAATTGGTGCTCGGTGAAACCGCCAACAACCCGCACCCATTGCGGCGCCGGGGTGATCGCCACCTGGCGCTTCAGCATGTCCATGGCATCGGCAAGCGAGCGCACGCCATCCCAGCGCAGTTCCATGTTGAAGTTCAGGCCGCCGCGCACGACGTGGGTGTGGTTGTCGATCAGGCCGGGCAGAACCCGCTTGCCCTTGAGGTCGACGATCTTCGTATCAGGCCCGGCAAGCGCCATGACCTCGGCGTCGCTTCCCACCTCCAGGAACAGGCCGTCCTTGATGGCGACTGCCGTTGCATTGGGGTTACCGCGGTCGAGCGTCGTGAAGCGGCCATTGTGAAGGATCGTATCTGGATACATGGAAGAACCTCCGGTCTTGATGGGATCAGCGGCCTTAGCCGGTGAGAACAGATTCGGAAAGGCGAGGCTCGAAGCCGCGCCGAGAAAGGTGCGTCGTGTCGGCATCAGCTTCTCTCCCGGTCGATCGGCTGTTTACCCTCGGCAAGGCCGGCTGTTTCGGCGCCGCCCTTGGGCATGTGGCCGAACATATGCGGCTTGATGTGGTTGAACCACGAAACGGCGGCCGGTTCCCTGTCGATGATCGTCCTCGCGAAGGGGATGATCTGTTCCCCGACCAATATGCCGAGCAGACCGATGAGAGCGATGACGGGCGGTGCGGGCGAACGCACATTGAGCAGGCTATAAACGATGCCGACCAGCAGGCCGGCGCCAAGCGACAGAAGATAGACTTTCATGGAAACCTCCTCGATAGGTGAAAGCCGCACCGGGCTGGATCATAATCCTGCCGGTGCGGCGCAGTTGAAAGCTTATTTTTTGGCCGGGTTGGGGCCGATGCGCTTGCCGTGCTTGACGCGTTCTTCACCGCCATGGACATGGGTTACGGCATAATCGATGCCCATGCCATAGGCGCCGGAATGTTCCTTCACCAGCGAGGTGACGGCGTCATAGGTTTCCTTGCGTGCCCAGTCGCGCTGCCATTCAAGCAGCACCTGCTGCCAGGTCACGGGAATGATGCCGGCCTGCACCATGCGGTCCATCGCATATTTATGCGCATCGACAGAAGTACCGCCGGAGGCGTCCGCCACCATGTAGATCTCGTAATCCGCGACATCGTGGAGCGCCGAGAGGGCGAAAGTGGTGTTGCAGACTTCCGTCCAGAGGCCGGAGACGACGATCTTCTTGCGGCCGGCGGCTGCATTCTTCGCCAGCGCGTCACGCACATTCTGGTCGTCCCAGGAGTTCATCGAGGTGCGCTCGAGAATATCGTTTTCCGGGAAGACCGCAAGCAGCTCCGGGAAGGTGTTGCCGGAGAAGCTTTCCGTTTCGACCGTGGTGATGGTCGTCGGGATATTGAAGATCTTTGCCGCCTTGGCGAGGCCGACGACATTGTTCTTCAGGGTCTGCCGGTCGATCGACTGCACACCGAAAGCCATTTGCGGCTGCTGGTCGATGAAGATGATCTGGCTGTTGGCGGGGGTAAGGACTTCGAGCTTGGACATTTTCAGTTCTCCGTTCAGGTGGTGATTGCCGATCTACGGCGGTGGAAATTAAGAAGGCTTCGCCGGCCGGCCGCCCGGCAGGGGCAGCCGTCTTGAAAAGCATAAGTCTGTTTTGGTCAGTCGAGGCGGATCAGAGACCCGCTTTATGCCGCAAGGGGAGCGAGGTTTGCCTCGATCTGATTGCGGAAAGGCTCATAACGGCTGGGCAGCTTGAGTGCTTCACCCAGATGCGCCGTATCCTCGTCACGGTCGAAACCCGGTTCGTTGGTGGCGATTTCGAACAGGATGCCGCCCGGGGTACGGAAATAGATCGCCCAGAAATAATCGCGGTCGATGACCGGGGTGACCTGATAACCCGTATCCATCAGCGCCTTTCGCACTTCCAGCTGCTTCTGGCGGTTTTCGACTGCGAAAGCGATATGGTGGACCGAACCTGCCCCCGGACGGGCAAAGGGCGTCTTCGGCAGGGTCGCGAGATCGATCGTGTCGGCCCCGTTGCCGCCGGGAATGACGAAGCGTGTCACATTGCCTTCGACATCGGCCCTTTCATATCCCATGAAGCGAAGGAGTTCCTCAGTCGCGGCCGTGTCGTTCAGATTGAAGCGCGCGCCGGTGAAGCCACGTATGGCGCGCTCTTCGGAAATACCCTCGGCCAGCCAGGGGGCGCGGACATCGTTATCCGTTTCGATCAGCGCAAGGCCATCGCCATCGGGGCCGGTGAAGCGCAGGCGCTCGGCGCCAAAAACCGTATCGGCCTGGAGGTTGCCGACACCTTTGGCAATGAGACGCTCTTTCCAGAAGCCCAGCGAACCCTTGGGAATGGAAAACTGCGTCTCGCCCACTTCGCCGATGCCGGGACGGCCGGCCATCATGTTGGCGAAGGGAAAGTAGGTCATGACGGTGCCTGGCGTTCCCTTTTCGTCACCGTAATAAAGGTGATAAACACTTGGCTCGTCGAAGTTGACGGTCTTCTTCACCCGGCGCAGGCCGAGCGTATCGGTGAAGAAGCTGTTGTTCTGCCGCGCATCCGACGCCATTGACGTGACGTGGTGCAGGCCCTTGATATCCTTGATCATCGTCGGCGCCTTTCGTCGTTGCTGTGTCCGTTTCGATGGACAAAGATGTAATCCGCTTGATTGCATCGTGGAATTGCAATATTTCTCTCGAATGAATTGCGATTTTTGAAATAATGGCAATGAACGACCACAAAGCTCTGAAAACCTTTCTGATGGCCGCCGAAAAGCGCAATTTCGCGCAGGTCGCCCGTGAACTCGGCATGACGGCGGCTGCCGTCACCCGCGCCATTGCCGCGCTTGAAGACGATCTCGGTGTGCAATTATTTGTCCGCACCACCCGGCAGGTCTCGTTGACGACGGACGGGGCCGTCTTCGCCGCACAGATCCAGCCGGCGGTCGAGGCGCTGGAGAATGCCCGGCGCGATGTCCGCAACGCCCACAAGGCCGATGAGGGGCGGCTGCGGATCAGCGCGCCGACATGGCTCGGCAAGACGGTGCTGCCACCGATCCTGTCTGGTTTCCGGGAACGCTATCCGAAAATGTGCTTCGAGATTTCGCTGTCGGACGGCCTCGTCAATATCGTGGATGACGATTACGATCTGGCGATCCGCATTTCGTCCGCCCCTTCGGACAAATTCACCATCTGGCGCAAGATCAGGGCCGTGCCGAGAATATTGGTGGCGGCCCCGGGCAGCCGGTTTACGCAGATGCAGCATCCGAGCGAACTGACCCCTGACGATTGCCTTGCCTATAGCGGCGAAAGCCGGCGGGAGAACTGGGTCCTGTCGGATGGCGGATCGAGCATCAGCATCACCGCCGGCCGCGCATTCAGCGCCAATAATGGCGAGGTTCTGGCCGATATGGCGGCGGATGGCGCCGGTGTGGCCATGCTGCCGGGATTTCACATCGCCGAACATATCCGCAGCGGCCGGCTTGCCCATGTTCTGCCCGGCTGGGCGCCGCCGGAACTCTGGCTGACGCTTTATTACCCGCCCTATCAGGCCCTGCCGCCCCGCATCGCAACCTTCTCGAAATTCTTCGAGGAGCAGCTGCCGGCCTACATGATGATGCTGGATTGAGGCTGGGCGGCCCGGCAGCAGCGTCCGCGCCGCAAGCATCATTGCTGGATCGGGCGAAGCCCTGTAGATTGCATGGGCGCCTCGGAGAGTGGAAACATGGCCCTCAAGCGGATGGACAATATCGGGATCGTCGTCGAAGATCTCGAAGTGACGATTGATTTCTTCCTGGAACTCGGCCTCGAGCTCGAAGGCCGGGCGATGATCGAGGGAGAATGGGCGGGGCGCGTCACGGGGCTGGGCAATCAGCAGGTGGAGATTGCCATGATGCGCACGCCGGACGGCCACAGCCGGCTGGAGCTCTCCCGTTTTCTCACGCCGTCCGTCATCGCTGATCATCGCGATGCACCGGTCAACGCCCTCGGTTATCTCCGCGCCATGTTCACGGTGGACGACATTGACGGAACCCTGGAAAGGCTCCGCCAGCGCGGCGCGCAGCTCGTTGGCGATGTCGTGCAGTATAAAGACATCTATCGGCTCTGTTATATCCGCGGGCCTGAGGGGCTTCTCATCGGGCTTGCAGAAGAGCTGGGCCAGATAGGAAACGAAGAGCGAGAATGACAGGCGCGCTCGCGCTCGCCTGTCTGATGGGTGACATAGCGCGTTCGGTCGCCGTCTACGCCAGATGCTGGCTGAAGAAGCGCGCGATCCGCTCGAACGGAATCTTGTCGGCGCGGTCATAGAGGTCCGTATGGTTGGCATCCGCAATGATGACCAGCTCCTTCGGTTCGGCCGCAGCGGCAAAAGCGGTCTCGCTGAAATAGCGGGAATGCGCTTTCTCCCCGTGGATGAACATGACCGGGCGCGGCGATATTTCGGCGATATAGGTCAGGATCGGCATATTCATGAACGACAGGGGCGTCGTCTGGGTCCAGGCATTGCCGGAGTTGACGGCACGCGCATGATAGCCGCGCGGCGTCCGGTAATAATCGTGATAGTCGATCAGGAACTGCGCTTCCCCACCCTTGAGATCGTTATAGGCCGGCTGATAGGCGGGGCTTCCCATTTCCGCGTCCTGCCAGCGCTGCCGGCTCATCTGCTCCAGCGCCTGTGTACGTTGCTCCAGGGTGACGCTGTCATTGTAACCTTTGGACATGACGCGGGTCATGTCATACATGGTGCTGGCCACGACGGCCTTTACGCGCTTGTCCACCGCAACGGCGTTCAACGCCATGCCGCCCCAGCCGCAGATGCCGATGACACCGATGCGCTCACGATCCACATGGGATTGCAGCCCGATATAATCCACTGCGGCACTGAAATCCTCGGTATTGATATCGGGCGAGGCGACGTTGCGGGGCTCGCCGCCGCTTTCTCCGGTAAAGGACGGATCGAACGCCAGGGCGGCAAATCCACGCTCCGCCATGGTCTGCGCATAAAGGCCGGACGACTGTTCTTTCACCGCACCGAAGGGGCCGCTGACGACAAGGGCAGGCAATGGTTCGCTGCCACGGTCCTTTGGCAGGTACAGGTCTCCCACCAGCGTGATGCCATAGCGGTTTTTGAACGACACCTTCTGGTGATCGACGGCATCGCTCTTGGGGAAGACCTTGTCCCATGAAGAGGTCTGGGCGAGAGCCTGTGTCGCGCTCGCCATTGGCACCATACCCATTGCGGCAACGGCGATGCCCGTTGCCTTCATCAGGTTGCGCCTGCCGGTATTGCAGGTCTCACTCGTGTCTGTCGGCTTGCTCATGTTGGGAACTCCTGTGGTTCAGTTCATTGGATGCGTTCGATACGCAGCGGAAATTCCCCAGGGATATGAAGCGCTTCGTAGCCTTGGTCGAAGCGTCCCAGCCGGATGAGGCCGGGATGCCTGTAGTCGGCATAGAACATCGCGAGATTGCCCCAGGGCACGTAATAACAGAGGTCGTAAGGCCGCTCGTTGTCGAACGGCGCCTGGCCTTCGACGGTCAGCTTTCGGGGAAGATAGGCGATCTTTTCGTTGGAGCCGAAGTCGGCGATCTTGAGATCGAGCGGAAGCATGGACGCGAAATCACGCGCCGACGGATTGTCATAGAGTGTCGCCAGCATCGTATTTTTTCCGAATGTCAGCCTGATCTTCAAATCGGTCCGCTCCTGATTGTTGGGGCCGCTGCTGCTGAGAGCCGGCGCAGGCAGGATGAACGCGGCAGCCATTGCCAGCAGGGTGCGTCGGGTTGGATGGGTGAGAGGAGCCCTCATGATGGCCTCCGCGCCAGCCGCCATGCCGCAAAGGCGGCAAGCGAGGAACAGCAGAGCAGCAATGCGCTCAAGGTGAAGGCGGACCACCAGCCGAAACTGTCGAATAAAATTCCGCCGACCGAGGCCCCCGCTGTTATCGCCAGTTGAATGACGGCGACCTGCAGCCCGCCGCCGGCCTCGGCATCGTCGGGAAGGATGCGGCTGAGCCAGGTGCCCCAGCCGACCGGCGCGGCGGTGCCAAGCAAGCCCCAGCCAATGAGCGCGGCGGCGACAGGAAGTCTCGCATCGCCAAAGACAACCATGAAGAGCGCGATACCGGCCATCAGCAGGGGAATGATTACAAGAATGCTGAACAGGCGGCGTTGCAGCAGCCTGCCGATGACCCATGTTCCCACTGCCCCGGCCAATCCCATGATCAGCAGCAGCAGCGACAGCATGGTGATTTCAACCCGGGTAACCTGTTCGAGAAAGGGCCGCAGATAGGTGAAGAGCGCGAACTGCCCCATGAATAACAGCAGGATGGCGGCCATGCCCGCCGCAACGGCGGAACGTCCAAGCAGCTTGAAGACATTCGCGGATGCGCGCTCGCGGCGCGGCGGAAGTTCCGGCAGCACGGTCCATTGCCACAGGAGCGCAAGCAGGCCGATCGGCACGACAAGAAAGAAGGCGCCGCGCCAGCCGATATAAGCGCCCAGCAGGCTGCCGAGCGGGGCGGAAACCGTTGCCGCCACCGCATTGCCGGCATTCAGCAGGGCAAGCGCCTTCGGCACCTGATCATGGGAAACGAGACGCATCACGATGGCGGTGGACATCGACCAGAAACCGCCGATGGAGATTCCGAGAAGCGCCCGGCCGAACATCAGGACCGGGTAAGACGGTGCAAGGGTAACCACGATCCCGGATACCATCAGCAGCGCTGTCAGGCCGAGCACGACAACACGCCGGTCGAGCCGCCGGGACAGGCCGGCAATGAACAGGCTGGTGATGACCGCAAAGACGCCGGAGACGGAGATCGCCTGCCCCGTATTGCCTTCCGAAACCCCGAGATCGGCGGCGATCGGCGTCAGCAGGCTGACTGGCATGAATTCCGAAGCGATCAATACGAAAGCGCAAAGCGTCATGCAAAACACGGCGCTCCATGCCGCACGTTTGTTGCCCATCTCTTCATCATAGGTGAGGGTCATTCGCCCAGATCCCACTAAAATTCCGGTTTCTTTCAATGGCGGCAAGATATTGCCGGGCGACTTTGCGGACAATCCGTGCTAATTCGCATGGACTTATCGAAATTCAATATCAATCAGGGGTTTTGATGCAGCGAGAGGACATGAAGGATCTCCTCTGGTTCATGGAGGTTGCGAAGGAGCGAAGCTTCACGAAGGCGGCAGCGACGCTCGGAACATCGCAATCGACCTTGAGCTATACGATCAAGCAGCTGGAAGCCCGGCTGGGCGTGCGCCTGCTGACCCGGACGACACGCAGCGTGGCCACGACGGAAGCCGGCGAGCGCCTGTTTCTGTCCCTCGCCCCACGTTTTCAGGGGATCGAGGCAGATCTGGCGGACCTCGTCGCCTTTCGCGAAAAGCCCTCGGGCACCGTGCGCCTCACCCTGTCCGATCATGCCCTGCAAACGACCGTCTGGCCGAAACTGGGCCGCGTGCTGTCCAGCTATCCTGATATTCATGTCGAACTTTACAGCGACAATGGCATGCGCAATATCGTCGAGGAGCGTTTCGACGCCGGCGTGCGACTGGGCGAAAGCGTCGACAGGGACATGATTGCCGTGCGGATCGGTCCGGACTGGCGTCTCCGTGCCGTGGCTTCGCCGGACTATTTTGCCAGACACGGCATCCCTGTCGCACCGCAGGATCTGGTCGGCCATGTCTGCATCAATACGCGTCAGGCGACCTGGGGCGGTTTTTATACCTGGGAGTTTGAAAAGGGCGGCCGGGAGCTGCGGGTGAGAGTGGAAGGGCAGCTGAGCTTCAATTCCTCGATTTCCCAGATCGATGCGGCCGTGAAAGGTTACGGGATCGCTTACGTGCCGGAGGATCTTGTCGAGGGGCACATCGCCGATGGAAGATTGCAGGCCGTCCTGGATAGTTGGAGTACACCCTTCACCGGATACCATCTCTATTATGCCAGCAGGCGTCAGATGTCTCCAGCGATGAAGGTGATCATCGACGCCCTGCGCCATCATGCCTGACCCTCAGGGTTGACGTGTTACGAGGGCAATCTCCCGGATCAGACCGGGTCCGGAGCAACCGCAACGCAGCCTTGTTTTCGGCATGGGTTTTCTGGAATGACGCCATCAACACCTTGCCGGATCATCAAACGGCTCACTCCTGCCTAGCGAAGCATTATCATGCCATAAAAAAGGGCAAATGGTGGCTATCGCTTTAAAAAATAGTTATAAATTATAAAATTACAGCATAAAAATAAAAAAATCGGCAGATTTCGGCCCCAATTACATAGATATTTCGGGCCATAGCGAGTGACAAGTTTCCGATTATAACGAAAATTAGCAATTAAAACATATCGATATCGATTTCCAAAACATATTGAACTTTCCATAGAATCAATAAATATTGCTTCACGCGCCAAAGATGGCCCAGCTAAAATTTAGCCATGTCATTTTATACTTCAGCAAAATCTAAAGTTGCCAACGCCCAAGAATAAAAAGCACCGCAAGTAAATATTAACTCGGCTTTAAATGTTCGGCTGATATGACACGCTCGTCGTGAGGTTGTAAGCGGCAAAAATTATTAGCGGCATTCGCACAAGCTAGCGTGGAAAATCCGGGTCCGTTTCCGGCTCGAATTGCATGATGCGTTTCCAGCGCAGGTTCACTTGAGCCATGTTCTCCACAATTTCGCTTTATTTGCGGATGTCGGACCGCTGCCGGAATGGGCAGTGTCTGGCGGCAGATAGGCGTGACCAGTCACCATCCGGTAAAGGACACGTTCATGACTTCGATTCTTTCCTCACTGTCTGCTGTGCAGATATCCAAGCTTTCCACGTCCACAATCGCCAGTCTGACCTCGGAAGACGTGAATGCCCTTGACAGCGCCAAGATCAAGGCTCTTTCATCGGCGCAGATCGCCTCTTTCAGCACGGATAATCTCGCTCTTTTCAGCTCTGAAGACGTCCGCGCCATTTCGGTAAGCGCCGTCAAGGGACTGACCCTGGCCCAGATCGCACAATTGAGCTCCGCTCAGGTCAGCAGCCTGTCGTCGTCGCAGGTCACGGCGCTCTATGCCAGCCAGATTGAAGCCCTGTCCACCGACCAGATCAAGGCCCTCGGCTCGACACAGGTCGCAGGCCTCAGCTCCGCCCAGATCGGGACACTGAGCAGCGACGAACTGGCGCTCTTCTCAACCGACGAGATCAAGGCCATCAGCGCCAACGCCATCGCAGGCCTCTCCGCGGCCGCACTGGCTGCTCTCAGCACCGAGAATGCGGCCGCACTGACAAAGACGCAGATCGCAGCCCTGTCCTCGACGCAGCTGGCCGCACTGACTTCCGATGCTCTCGCCACCTTCTCCACCGACGAGATCAAGGCCATCAGCACCAAGCTCCTCGCCGGCCTCGACGTCAGCAAGCTGAGCACCGGCAACGTCGCCGCGCTGAGCAGAACGCAGATTGCGGCGCTCTCTTCGGCACAGTTCGCAGCCCTGTCGACCGACCAGCTCAAGGCCCTCGGTTCCGATCAGGTCGCAGGCCTCAGCTCCGCCCAGGTTGGGACACTGAGCAGCGACGAACTGGCGCTCTTCTCCACCGATGAGATCAAGGCCATCGCCGCCAACGCCATCGCAGGCCTCTCCGCGGCCGCACTGGCTGCTCTCAGCACCGAGAACGCCGCCGCACTGACGAAGACGCAGATCGCA
>QFOL01000233.1 GCA_003241215.1 Agrobacterium fabrum | reverse complement strand
CGTCAAAATAGCCGCACTGATTCGAATCCCAGAGGTATCCATGCGTCTTTCCCCGCTCGCGCGCACTTTTCTTGCCGCCGCCGGTCTTGCCATCATCGCTCCCGCCGCCGCGGCGCTGGCGCAACAGCAGCCCGGAACGCCGAAGTCGACGCATGGCGCATGGTCGGTCATCTGCGACAAGCCGGCGGGCGCATCCGAAGAACAATGCGCGCTGATGCAGAACGTCATCGCCGACGACCGGCCTGAAGTGGGGCTTTCGGTGGTGGTGCTGAAGACGGCGGACCGCAAGTCGCGCATCCTGCGCATCCTCGCGCCGCTCGGCGTGCTTTTGAAGGATGGCATGGAGCTTTACATCGACAATAACAATATCGGCCGCGCCTATTTCACCCGCTGCTTCTCCGAAGGCTGCTATGTCGAGGTGGATATCGACGACGAGCTGCTGAAGGTGCTGCGCGCCGGCAAGAACGCGGTTTTCGCGCTGCGCGAGGCCGTGGATCAGGATCGCGTCGGTATTCCGATCGAGCTTTCCGGCTTTGCCGAGGGTTACGACGCGCTTCCATAAAGCCCGCCATCAAGGGACAGCCTTGCGTCCGTCCGCTCCAGTGCCTAAATCGGTCATGAACGATAATGACTGGAGCCTCCCATGACCGACGATCTTGTAAAACTCTTCGATTGCGACGAAACGCAATTGCGCAAGCTCGTCGGCGAGGCGCTTACCGGCGCTGACGATGGCGAGCTTTTCATCGAACATGCCCAGGCCGAATCGCTGACCTTCGACAATGGCCGGCTGAAGGGCGGCTCCTTCAATACCGACCAGGGTTTCGGCCTGCGCGCCGTCGCCGGCGAAACGGTTGGCTACGCCCATGCGGGCGAGCTGTCGCAAGGCGCGCTGAAGCGCGCTTCGGATGCGGTGGGCGCAGTGACCAAAGGTTATTCCGGCTCCTATGCCGCCGCGCCGCAGCGCACCAACAAGAAACTCTATGGCGACGAGAACCCGATCGGCAGCCCGAGCTTTGAAGAGAAGGTAAAGCTTCTCACCGATATCGACGCCTATCTGCGCGACAAGGATCCGAATGTCCGGCAGGTCACGGCGACCATTTCCGCAAGCTGGCAGGTGGTGGACATCCTGCGCGCCGACGGACACCGCGTCAGCGATGTCAGGCCGATGACCCGCATCAACATCTCCGTCGTGGCGGGCGAAGGCGACCGGCAGGAAAGCGGCTCCTACGGCATTGGCGGCCGCGTCGGCTTCGGCGATTTCATCACGACGGAAAACTGGCAGCGCGGCGCGGATGAGGCGCTGCGCCAGGCGCTCGTCAACCTCACCGCCATCGATGCGCCGGCAGGCACCATGGATGTGGTGCTCGGCTCCGGCTGGCCGGGCGTGATGCTGCACGAGGCGGTTGGCCACGGCCTGGAAGGCGATTTCAACCGCAAGAAAACCTCGGCCTTCGCCGGCCTGATGGGCGAAATGGTCGCCGCCCCCGGTGTCACAGTGGTGGATGACGGCACCATCGACAGCCGCCGCGGCTCGCTGACCGTGGACGATGAGGGCACGCCCTCCGGCTATAACGTGCTGATCGAGAATGGCAGGCTGGTCGGTTACATGCAGGACCGGCAGAACGCCCGGCTGATGGGCGCTAAGCCGACCGGCAACGGCCGCCGGCAGGGCTACGCCTATGTGCCGATGCCGCGCATGACCAATACCTACATGCTGTCGGGCGACAAGACGCCGGAAGAGATCATCGCCTCCGTGAAGAAGGGCATCTATGCCGTCTCCTTCGGCGGCGGCCAGGTGGATATCACCTCGGGCAAATTCGTGTTCGGCTGCACCGAGGCTTACCTCATCGAAAACGGCAGGATCGGCGCGCCGGTAAAGGGCGCGATGCTGATCGGCAACGGGCCGGATGCGATGAAGCGTGTGTCGATGATTGGTAACGATTCCAAGCTCGATACCGGCATCGGCAATTGCGGCAAGGCCGGACAATGGGTGCCGGTCGGCGTCGGCCAGCCGCATCTGCGCATGGACCAGATCACCGTCGGCGGTACGAAGGCGTAGGCGATGGTTTTCGGGTGATTGCACTCAGTTGAGTCGATAACGCGGACAAAACGACGTGGCACCCTATACCCGGTCCGTCATTCCGGCCTTGAGCCGGAATCCAGTCGACGCGCGTCGGCGCGGCGTGACGACTCTTTTCAGCCCAAGGACTTGGGCTGGCTGGATTCCGGCTCAAGGCCGGAATGACGGCAGAAAGAGTCGCAATCGCACTGAGCCTGTCGCCGCCCTGTCAGCCCAGAACCCCGCACATGGCTGCCATGATGAGGTTTCCTCTGGCATGCGGCCGGGAAGACGGTAAGATCATCTCTCATGGCAGGCCCCTCCTCCCACCCCGGGCCCGCGCGGCAAAGGAGACCATGACCATCATACGAAATGCCCTCGTTCCTGAACTTGCCGTCAGCGACTGGCAGAAAAGCCGCGCCTTTTATTGCGACCTGATCGGTTTTCATGTGGTCTATGAGCGCCCCGAGGAGGGTTTCACCTATCTGGCGCTGGGCGATGCCCAGCTGATGATCGACCAGATCGGCGCAACCCGGACCTTCGTGACTGACAATGCCGCACTTGAATTTCCGCTCGGCCGCGGCATGAACCTGCAACTCGCCGTTCCCTCCCTGCAACCCATTCTTTCCCGGCTGGAGCGATCCTCCATCGACCTCGTCATGCCGCTGGAGGAAAAATGGTACAGGCGCGGCACGGTCGAAGTGGGCAACCGGCAATTCATCGTCGCCGATCCCGATGGTTACCTGATCCGCCCGTTCGAGAGCCTCGGCGAACGCCCCTTCCGGTTCGGTTAAGCCATGCTGCCCTTTCTTCCGCAGGCCGTGGTTTTCGACATGGACGGATTGCTGATCGAGAGCGAGAGGCTCTATCGCGATTCATTTCTGGCTGCCTCCGAGGAAGGCGGCCACGGCATGAAGGTCGAGACCTATCAGAAGGTCTGCGGCAGCCCGTGGGACGTCATCACCGGCACCATCTTTGCCGATTATGGCGCGGATTTTCCGATCGACAGTTTCCGCGACGCCTGGCTCCGGCATCTTGGCGTGATGATGGCTGATGGCGTGGCGCTGAAGCCGGGCGTCATCGACATTCTCGATCTGCTCGACCGGCTCGATATCCGCCGCGCCATCGCCACCTCGTCGCGGCACGATTCGGTCACTCGCCATCTCGGCCCCCACGATCTTCTCAGACGCTTCGACACCATCGTCGCGCGCGGCGACTATACCGAACCGAAACCCGCACCCATGCCCTACCTCACCGCAGCCCGACGGCTTGGCCTCGATCCGGGCCGCTGCCTTGCGCTGGAGGATTCCTACTCGGGCGTGCGTTCAGCCACATCGGCGGGCATGATGACGATCATGGTGCCGGATGTGGCGCCGCCGACCGAGGAAATGCGGGAGAAGTGCATTGCCATTGCAAGCGACCTTCATGCGGTGGCCGGTCTCATGCAGCAGGTATTGCTTTCCGGGGCATGAAGCCGCGTCACATGGCCTTAGCCATCGGTCTTTATGGTGAGGCCCATACCGGCCGGCGGGCCGGCCTGATTTAAATTCATTGCGGCGCATCCATGGAAGGGGCGATCATGCAACTTGTTGCGGTGTCGGTCGCGACGCTGATATTGCTCGCCCTTTCCGCGTTTCAGATTGCCCTTGCGGCGGGTGCGCCCTTCGGTCGCTTTGCCTGGGGCGGCGAGTACAGGGTATTGCCCGCCATGCAGCGCATCGCCAGCGTCGTGTCTGTCCCGATCTATGCCCTTGCCGCATCTTTTCCGCTGCAAAAGGCGGGTCTTGTCAGCATCTGGCCGGCGGGCTTCATCGAGCCCGGCATCTGGACCATCGCCTGCACTCTCGCAGTGAGCATCGGATTGAACGCCATGTCGCGAAGCGGCCCGGAGCGCATGGTCATGACGCCGGTGGCGGCTGTGCTGGCCGTTCTGTTCTTTATCGTTTCGCTCTCATAAACACCGAGCGGCGGACCGCCGCAAAGGCTGATCCACTCGCAGCAGAGGTCATGCCGAAGGCCTGAAGCGCCACTTCCGCTCTATCGACGCCTCGATATCGAGACCATTGGAATGCGCCAGCAGCAGCACATGCCCGAGCAGATCGGCGGTTTCATCGGCCAGATCCCGCTTCAGGTCTTCCTCGCTCCGGCCCTTGCTGCGCCCCCGCCCCGTCAGCCGGTTCCAGGCCTGCGTCACCTCGCCCACCTCCTCCTGAAGCTTCAGCATGTACCAGTCCGGATCACGGGCGATCCCGTTTTCATCGGCATATTTCTGCGAGGCCGCCTCGAACTGGCGCATCATGGACATGAGCATTTGTTCATCCTTTGTTCGTAGGCTAGAACTCTAATCACGATTCTCCGGTGAGGTCGATTCGAAAGGGCGACGCCATATCGCCGTGACCGAAATTTCCGCGACAGGCGTCCTTAGCAGGGCTACGAAAAAGGTATTCGAAACCGTGCCGTCATCCACGTCCTATCTCGATTTTTTCTCCTCGCTCGTCACCGCGCATAGCCCGGCGCTGCTCGCCATGTTTGCGGGAGCGGCGTTTCTTGCCGGCCTCGCCCGCGGTTTCTCCGGCTTCGGGGCGGCGCTCATTTTCATTCCATTGGCCAGTGCCATCGTCGGGCCGCGTATCGCTTCAGCCGTTCTGCTGGTGGTGGACGGTGTCCTGACGCTCGGCATGATACCGCCTGCCTTTCGCATGGCCGACCGGCGCGAGGTCTTCACCATGGCGGCCGGCGCCTTTGTCGGCGTGCCGGTTGGCACCCTGTTGCTTTCAAAGGGGGATCCATTGACCCTGCGCTGGCTCATCTCCGGCGTGGTCGTGGTGCTGCTGGTATTTCTTGTGTCCGGCTGGCGTTATAGCGGCCGGCCGAAAACGCCGCTCACCGTCTTCACCGGGTTTCTGGCCGGGCTGTTTTCGGGGGCTGCGCAACTGGGCGGCCCGCCCGTCGTCGCCTATTGGCTGGGCGGCGCCCTCAAAGGCGCCTTCGTGCGCGCCAACGTCATTTTATATTTCGCGATCTCGACCGTGATCTCCACCGGCAGCTATTTTGTCAGCGGCCTGTTCACCGCCGATGTCTTCGTCTTTTTCCTGCTCGCCCTGCCCTTTTACGGGGCCGGCCTTTATGCCGGCGCGCGATTGCACGGGCTTGCCGACGAGGCGGCGTTCCGGCGCATCTGCTATGGGCTGATCGCCATCTCCGCCGTCATCGGCCTGCCGCTATTCGATTCGCTGCTGAAATAGGCGAAGACAGGGACTGCCTTCAACTGCAACAGCAGTGTGCTTCCTTCTCCGTCATCCTCGCCCTTGAGGCGAGGATCCACAATCAGGCGCGACCATGGATCCTCGGGTCAAGCCCGAGGATGACGTCGAGTTTGGCGTGAGATTTCACCAACAACCCGAACGCCTTCGCCACAGTCAACGCCTTCGCCGCAATCATGGATACATGCGGACCTTGGACCATGCACCGTCAGGCGTCTCGCGGCGGAATTCGATGCGGTCATGCAGGCGGAACTTGCGGTCGTGCCAGAATTCAATGCTGAGCGGCCGAATGCGAAAACCCGACCAGTAGGACGGGCGCGGAATATCGCCGATGGCATATCTGGCAGTGTATTCTGCCACGGCCTTTTCCAGCGCGAAACGGCCTTCCAGCGGCCGAGACTGCTTCGAGGCCCAGGCGCCGATGCGGCTGCCGCGCGGACGCGAGGCGTAATAGGCATCCGCCTCCCCGTCACTGACGATCTCCACCTCGCCGCGCAGGCGCACCTGCCGCCGCAGGCTTTTCCAGTGGAAACACATGGCCGCTTTTTTCTGGCCGAGGATCTCCTGACCCTTCTGGCTTTCGAAATTCGTGTAGAAAACAAAGCCGCGGTCGTCGACGCCTTTCAGCAGCAGCATGCGCACATTCGGCAGGCCATTTTCGTCCACGGTGGCAAGCGCTACCGCGTTCGGATCGTTGATTTCGGAAGCCGTCGCATCCTTCAGCCATTCGGCAAAAAGCGTGAACGGTTCATTTTCTTCCGTGAAGTCACTGGATGTTAACCCCGTTTCCGACATATTGACTAAAATGCTCCCGAGCTGATTTGGACCCCAGAGATGATCTCTG
>QFOL01000232.1 GCA_003241215.1 Agrobacterium fabrum | reverse complement strand
CTTACTTGATCTCGTCAGCCTTGTGGTCGACGGTCTTCGCGTTGGCATCGGCCGGCGGCGGCGTCTGGTCTTCGTCAGCCATGCCCTTCTTGACGCTCTTGATGCCCTTTGCGACATCGCCCATCAATTCCGGGATCTTGCCGCGTCCGAAGAGGACGAGAACAATCACCAGCACGATGAGCCAATGCCACACACTAAAAGAACCCATAACTGAAACTCCTGAATTTCGCTTTCAGACGATGTAAGATGTTTGAAAGGCTTTTTCAAACAACAAATCGTCGCTTCAACAGCGCGTGCGCATAAAGTTTTCGTGGCCTTGCCCGCATGCCGGCGATATCAGTCGTCACCATCGCCGCCGCCGGGCGCAAGCAGGCCCAGCTCTTCGAGATCAAGCTGCGTGATCGGGTCTTCATCCTCGCGCAACTCGTCGCTCATCATCGGCAGAGGAACGCCGAAATTGGAAGGAATGCGGCCCGAAAGCAGCCCCGCACCCTTCAGTTCCTCAAGGCCCGGCAGATCGCGCAATTCCTCAAGGCCGAAATGGTCGAGAAACTCCACCGTGGTGCCGATCGTCACCGGCCTGCCGGGTGTGCGCCTGCGGCCACGGAACCGGACCCAGCCCGCCTCCATCAGTACGTCAAGCGTGCCGCGCGAGGTCTGCACGCCGCGGATTTCCTCGATTTCGGCGCGTGTCACCGGCTGATGATAGGCGATAATCGCCAGAACTTCCAGCGCCGCGCGCGACAGCTTCTTCGGCTCCTTTTCCTCGGCGCGGATGACGAATGAAAGATCGCCGGCGGTGCGGAAGGCCCATTGCCCGCCCACCTGCACGAGGTTGACGCCCCGCTCAGCATAAAGAACCTTCAGACGCTGCAGAATGGCGACGACATCCATGCCGCGCGGCAGGCGCTCGGCGATGAAACCCACGGAAACCGGTTCGGACGAGGCAAAGACCAGGGCCTCGGCGATCCGCTCGGCCTCCTTCAGCTGGCGCTCGGAAAATACCGTCGGTTCGGGCGCTGCGCCATCGGCCACGATGGTGGCCTCGGCGATCTCATCGTTGTCAATCATTATCGGTCCTTTCGGCATTCGCCGCACGGTCGTCTCGTCCACCCTTGCGCATATAAATCGGCTGGAAAGCGCCCTCCTGCCGGATTTGCAGCGAGCCCTCGCGCACCAGCTCCAGCGAAGCGGCAAAGGCGCTGGCAATCGCCGTCACCCGCATGGCGGGATCGGGCACATATTGCAGCAGATATTGATCGAGTACGGTCCATTCCCCGACATCGCCGAGGAGATGGGTCAAAAGCTCACGCGCCTCGACAAGCGACCAGACCTGGCGTTTTTCAATCGTGACCTGGGTAATCGCCTGCCGCTGCCGCAGATTGGCATAGGCGCTGAGGAGATCGTAGAGATTGGCCTCATAGGCCGAGCGGTTGATGTGGGGAATATGCTCCGGTGCGCCACGGGCAAAAACATCGCGGCCGAGCTGGGCGCGGTTGACGAGGCGTTCCGCCGCCTCGCGCATCGCTTCCAGGCGTTTCAGCCGGAAGGCCAGCGTCGCGGCCATTTCCTCGCCCGAAGGGCCGTCATCCTTCGATTGCTGCGGAATGAGCAGCTTGGATTTGAGAAAGGCGAGCCACGCCGCCATGACGAGATAATCGGCCGCAAGCTCAATGCGCACGCGCCGCGCGCTTTCCACGAATTGCAGATATTGTTCGGCAAGCGCCAGCACCGAAATGCGCGACAGATCGACCTTCTGCGTGCGGGCAAGATGCAGCAGCAGATCGAGCGGGCCTTCGAAACCCGCGACATCGATGACCAGCCCGGCCTCGCCCGTCAGCCGCTCCGGCGTCACATCCTGCCAGAGCTTGTCCATCGGTGTCGAATTGCGAGACTTGTCTGCGGCCATTGTTCCATCCGCCGGGCGTCCGGCCTGTCGTCCCGAGTAACGGGCCGCCGCCCGACTGTCAGGAAACGGCCCACATGGCGTTGAATTCGGCTCTCAGTTCCGCTTCGTCGGAAGGGTCCGCAATGGGGAAACCCGCTTCCACGGCCCGCACCCGCTCCAGCGAACGGCCGGAAAGAACGGGAACCTCCTTCACGACCTCAAGCATTTCACCCATCACACCGTTGCAATGCAAGACTATATCGCAGCCACCAGCAACAATATTCGCAGCTCTTTCACCGAGCGTGCCCTTCAGCGCATTCATGGAACTGTCGTCGGACATCAGCAGGCCGTCAAATCCGATCCGGCCGCGAATGATTTCCTCGATCACCTTCGGCGAGGTCGTCGCCGGCCGCTCGCGGTCGACGGCGTTGAACACCAGATGCGCGCTCATCGCCATCAACTCGCGGTTCAGCGCCCGGAACGGCACGAAATCATGGGTGTCCAGCTCATCGAGCGGCACATCGACGACCGGCAGTTCATGATGCGAATCCACCATGCCGCGGCCATGGCCCGGCATATGCTTCATGACAGGCAGCATGCCGCCCGCCTTCAGCCCGTCGGCCGCCGCCTGCCCCATCTCGGCCACCATGGTCGGGGTGTATCCATAGGCGCGGTTGCCGATGACATTGCTGGCGCCTTCCACCGGCACGTCGAGCACCGGCAGGCAATCGACGTTGATGCCGAATTTCATGAGGTCGAAGGCGTGCAGGCGCGACATCAGCCAGGCGGCGCGCAGACCCGCCCCCCGGTCGCGCTCATAGATTTCGCCGAGAATGCGGGCGTTCGGATAGGCCTGCAGGATCGGCGGCTTGATACGCTGCACGCGCCCGCCCTCCTGGTCGATCAGAACCGGCGCGTCTGGCCGACCAACGGCGTCACGCATGGCGGCGACGAGATCGGTGATCTGCTGCGGCTCGCCAATATTGCGCCCGAACAGGATGAAGCCCCAGGGCTGCTCATCACGGTAAAGGGCAATCTCGTCGGCAGTCAGCGAAAGCCCGCTGCATCCGAGGATCATCGCTTTGCAATCGGTCATGGTGTCACGCTCTCAGGGAAAATAGGGGTAAGGGTAAGGAGACTGCGCCATCGGGACCGCGAAAATCGTCCGACAACCTTTCCGTCGTCATCCTCGGGCTTGACCCGAGGATCCATCGCTCCAGGTTGTGGATCCTCGGGTTAGGCCCGAGGATGGCGCAGAGTGTGATCGAAGGTCCAAATACTATAAGGGCTGCCTCGTGCGGCAGCCCCAATCTTTCCGCGCCGTATCGGCCGCTATCAGCGCGCCACGAGGCAGCTGCCGCCGGCCGAGCGGAACTTTTCGCACAGCGCCACGGCTTCGTTCTTGTCACCCGCCGGGATGCGGACGCGGTAGAACGTGCCCTTGCCGGCGATTTCGGCGGCCTTGATGTCGACGCCGCGTCCACCGATGACCGAGCCGAACTTGGCCGACATGTTCTGGTAGGACTTCTGGGCTTCCGCCTGGCTCGGCAACGAGGCGATCTGGATGTAGTAGCCACCGGCGGAAGGCGTGCTGGTCGCTGCCGGGGTCGCGGCTGCCGTCTGCTGCTGCGCAGCCTGCGGCTGCGCCGGAGCGGTCGCGGGGCGGACATTGCCCTGGTTGGTCACCGTTGCCACCACATTGGCCGGCTGCGAGGACGGACGCGCCGCAGGAACGGGTGCCGCCGACTGTGCAGCCGGTGTCGTTGCGGCAGGCGTGTTGGCCTGCGGCTGAGCCTGCTCCGGAGCGACCGGAACCCGCGAAGCGGCGATGACGGCGGGAGCGCCCTCACCCGGCTTTGCAGTCTGCGGTGCGGCAAGCTCCGCAACCTTGTCGGCCTTCGGCGGCTGGGCTGCCGGCACCTCGACTTCCTGGGCAACCAGCGTGCCGTCAGGCTTGACGATCATGGTGCGGACCTTGCGCGGCGAAACGCCGGTTGCAGCCGAACCTTCGTTCTGCGCGGCCTTTTCTTCCGGCGAAAGCAGGCGCGGATCCTCGGTCTCGCCAACCGGCGTGCCGGCGGCTTCCATATCCGCGTCGTTTTCGCCTTCCAGCGGCAATTGTTCTGGGATCAGCGTGCGCTGAACCACATCCACAGGCTGCTCGTTGCTGGAAATCAGCGCCGGCTGCTTCGGATCGGCAGCGCTGCCGCCGGCCACGCGGTCATAAACCGCCTTGTCCTGGTTCGGCACAACGCGACCGCCCGGATTTTCCGGCGCGACCTTCATCGGATCGTTATCGGCGGAGATGATAACAGGCGCGCCATTGGAACCGGTGCTGGACGAACCGCCTGACACCAGCGCGTAAACGCCGCCGCCGATCAGCACCAGACCGATTGCGGCGGCAACCGGCATGACCCAGCGGCGACCGCCGCGTTCATCCTCTTCACGATAAGCCGCCTGATGGTCGACATAGGTGTTCTCGGCATCGCGGGACGCATTGCCGCGGGAAGCCGCGGCCTCCTGCATCGAGCGGCGGAAATCCTCTTCCAGCGCCCGTTCGAATTCGTCGGCCTCTTCCGGAGCCTGAACCGGACGCGCCTGGGCGGCGCCACGGTTTTCCGCGTGTTTATGACGGTCGAGACCACCGGCAACCGCAGGCGCAAACAGCGTCGCAAGCTCGGTATCAATATCGAGATCTTCCTCGTGACGGCGCGCGGCGGGTTTCGGTTCAAAAACTCCGACCGGCAGTTCCGGCACGTCCATCTCGACGATGGTTTCCGGATGCTCTTCCGTCTCGCCGATCTGCGAAGGGTCGAAAGGCAGGCTTTCCAGCGTCTGCGGTGCAACCGGCTGCGGTGCAACCGGCTGCGGTGCTGCGACGGCCGGGCGCGGCTGAGCCGGAACGGCGGCCACCGGCGTGGCCGCGGCGACAGGGGCCGGGCGCGGCTGTGGTGCAGGCTGCACTCTCACCGGCTGCGGCGCGGCAGCCGCAACGGCGACCGGTGCGGCCGGCTGCGGACGCACGGGCTGCGGCGCAGGCACAACCTCCGCTTCGGCAATTTCGGACAGGTCCAGATCTTGGTCGAGATCGTCGAGCGCAAGCTCGAAATCATCATCGTTGAAGCCGGCGAAATCCGTGAAATCAAGCTCCTCTGCGGGTGCCGCGGGCGCGGCAGCGGCAATTGGCTGTGCCTTCACTGGTGCGGCGGCAACCACGGGCGGCTCCACCTTCGCAGCCTGCGCAGCGGGAACGTCCTGCACCAGCGGTGTTTCGCCACGACCGGGAATGGAATATTTCGCGACGTCGTAAATCAGCTCGTCCATCGGCGAGAGATGTTTCGCTGCCGGCGTCTCGGCAACCTCAAACGCCAGAGGCTCTGCGGCAGGCGTGAAGGTCTCAGCGACTGGCAGCGCAAAGGAAGGCGCGGTTTCTTCTGCCTGAACGACGGCAGGCGCGGCTTCGACCTGCGGCTCGATGCGGGCTGCGGCAGGTTGCTGCTCGGAACGCGGCCCGACCCGCCTCGGATCCGCAGCCGAAACATCCCGGCGCGCGCCGAAGTTGGCGAGCGGCAGCCGAAGGTTGGAAAATTCCAGCGAAGAACGGCCGCCATGCGACGGCGGACGCACGGAAACCGGTGCGGGCGCTTCCTCGGCGACAGCGATTTCCACCTCATCGGCGAGATCGAAAGCCTGCGGCTCCGCCGCATAGGAATGGCCATCGGCGTGAATATTGCTCGAAACATCGGCCGGAAGCTCCGGCATCGTGTGCCATTCTGGCTCTACGGGTTCCGCGGCCTGCGGCTCTTCCCACGCCACCTGCTGGACGGCCTGCTGGTAAACCATAGGCTCGGCAGGACGCGACTGGCGCGAATGCACATCGAAAACTTCCGCCACCGCGCCCGCATCGTCGCGGAAATCCGCGCGAATATCCTGCGTGGTCGTTTCGACGTAGTTGTGAATATAGGCCTGATCGACTTCCGGGAGCGGCTCTTCCCTCACCTCTGGTGCAGATGCAGCCACGGGTGCGGGTTCGGCCACCGGCGCAAGCTCCGGCTCACGGCGGGCGAATACCGATTCGACACGCTGCATGAAATCATTGGGGTGGATGCCCGCACGAACATCGTTTGCCGGATCAAGAACGACCGGATCGGCGTGCGGCGCATCGTAAACCTCGAACTCTCGAAGCAGCTCGTCCTCGAGGTTGAATTCGGGTTCGCGGCGGGTTGCCGGTGAGGCAGCGCGTGGCGCAGCTTCGGAACCCGCATGCGAAGGACGATCTTCGAAGCCGACGATACGCGCCAGTTCTGCCAGAGGATCGTTGTCAG
>QFOL01000231.1 GCA_003241215.1 Agrobacterium fabrum | reverse complement strand
CCCGGTTTGAACGCCACGTCGCCGCGCGTGCCGATAATGCCGAGTTCGTCCCACAGCGCATCGTAAAAGGCGTCCGGCGCGTCGATGGACCAGCGCAGCAGGCCGGCATAGTCATCGGCGGCCTGCCCGTGCAGCTTTGCCGTTTTCGTCGCGAAGGCGAAAAGCGCCGAGCGTTCCAGCCTCTTCTCCGGCGGCACCCATAAGATGTCGGATGGCGCAGCGTCCGTCATGCTTCGCTCCCGCGCAGCATTTCGACGATGGCGGAGAAATCGCGTCCGCCGCTCCCCTCATCGACGAAGTTCTCGTAAAGCGCCGCCGCCGCCGCACCGAGCGGGGTGGAAGCCCCGGCTCCATTCGCGGCCTCCTGCGAAAGCTTCAGATCCTTCAGCATCAGGGCCGCTGCAAATCCGGGCTGGTAATCTTTGTTGGCGGGCGATGTCGGCACCGGTCCCGGCACCGGGCAATAGGTGGTGAGCGACCAGCATTGCCCGGAAGAGGTGGAGGCGACGTCGAACAGCGCCTGATGCGAAAGCCCGAGTTTTTCGCCCAGCACGAAGGCTTCGGAAACGGCGATCATGGAAATGCCGAGGATCATGTTGTTGCAAATCTTCGCCGCCTGGCCGTTACCGCCCTTGCCGCAATGCACGATCTTCTTGCCCATCGCCTCCAGCACCGGCTTTGCCGCAGAGAAGGCCGCAGCCTCGCCGCCGCACATGAAGGTCAGGGTGCCGGCCGCGGCCCCGCCCGTTCCGCCCGATACGGGCGCATCGACCGAGGGGCAACCGGCGGAAGCAGCCAGTTCATGCGCCTTAAGCGCACTTTCCATATCCACCGTCGAGCAATCGATAAGCAGCGTTCCAGCAGAAATTTTCCGAACCAGATCGCCATAGACCGACACGACATGTTCGCCCTTCGGCAGCATGGTGATGATGACGTCAGCCGCTTCGATGGCCTCGGCGGAATCCGCCGCAACGGGAACGCCCGCCTCTCTCGCCGCCGCGCGGCAGGCTTCGGAAAGATCGTGACCCCTGACGGCATATCCGGCCTTGACGAGATTGGCGGCCATGGGCAGGCCCATATGTCCCAGCCCGATAAAAGCGACGGTCTTCATCGGAGCGCTCCTTTCAGCGATTATCCGCAAGGATCATGTCGGCGGCCTTTTCGGCAATCATGATCGTCGGGGAATTGGTATTTCCGGATGTGATGCGCGGCATCACCGATGCATCGGCGACGCGCAGCCCGGCGAGCCGGCGGAATTTCAGCCGCGCATCGACCACGCTTTCCATATCCGACCCCATGCGCAGCGTGCCGACGGGGTGGAAGATGGTGGTGCCGATATCGCCCGCCGCCTTGGCAAGATCATTGTCGTTTTCAAAGGAGGGACCCGGCTTGTATTCCTGCGGCTTGAAGCGCGCGAAGGCCGGTTGGGCGACGATGCGGCGCGTCAGCCGCATGG
The DNA here is from genome assembly GCA_003241215.1 of Agrobacterium fabrum. Taxonomy (GTDB): domain Bacteria; phylum Pseudomonadota; class Alphaproteobacteria; order Rhizobiales; family Rhizobiaceae; genus Agrobacterium; species Agrobacterium fabrum_A. The sequence continues at coordinate 5,269 of QFOL01000231.1, read as the reverse complement.
AGTCTATGGCCACCTGGCGGTCGCCTTCGGTGGAAAGATAGTTCGGGCGGATTTCCGGCTGCATGGCGAAATCCGGTCCTTTCACATGCACTGAGCCCCGGCTTTCCGGCCGCAGATTGCAGACACTTGCGGTAATGGCCGGAAAAGTGTGAACCGGATCGCCGAACTTGTCGAGCGAAACCGGCTGGACATGATATTCCAGATCGGCGGTTTCTTTCTCGGGTGAAGAACGGGTGAAGACACCGAGCTGGCTCGGCGCCATCGACATCGGCCCGGAGCGGGTCAACGCATATTCGAGGCCGATCCGCGCCTTGCCGAACAGGGTGGAGGCCCTTTCATTCAGCGTCAGGACACCGGAGACCTTGTAGACCATGCGCAGCTGCAGATGGTCCTGCAGGTTTTCGCCCACACCCTGAACCTCCGCCACCGTGTCGATACCGGCCGCCTGCAACACATCGCCACGGCCGACGCCGGAAAGCTCCAGAATATGCGGCGAGCCTATCGCGCCGGCGGACAGCACCGTCTCGCGCCGCGCCCGCATCGTTCTCAGGACGCCGTCATGGTGAAACTCGACGCCGTTGACACGGCCTTCTTCGATGATGAGGCGCCTGACATGGGCCTTGGTCAGAACCGTCAGGTTCTTGCGGCCAAGCGCCGGCTTCAGAAAGGCTTTCGCCGTGTTCCAGCGCCAGCCCGCCCGCTGGTTGACGTCAAAATAACCGGCGCCTTCATTGTCGCCCCGGTTGAAATCATCGGTCGCGGGAATACCCGCCTCGCCCGCCGCCTTCTGGAAGGCGTCCAGCACATCCCAGCGCACACGGGCCTTTTCCACGCGCCATTCGCCGCCGGCAGAATGCATCTCGTTCTTGCCGCGATAAAAGTCTTCCGACTTCAGAAAATAGGGCAGGATATCGTTCCACCCCCAGCCCTCGCAGCCAAGCTGCCGCCACATATCGTAATCGCGCGCCTGGCCGCGCATATAGATCATGCCGTTGATGGAGGAGCAGCCGCCAAGCACCTTGCCGCGCGGATAGATCAGCGAGCGGCCGTTCAACCCCGGCTCTTCCGCCGTCTTGAAACACCAGTCGGTGCGCGGATTGTTGATGCAATAGAGATAACCGACCGGAATATGGATCCAGTGGTAATTGTCGTTGCCGCCCGCTTCCAGAAGCAGCACGCGGTTGTTCGGATCTTTCGAGAGGCGGTTGGCGAGGACACATCCGGCACTCCCCGCTCCGATGACGATATAGTCATATTCGCCCATGCTCTTCTCCATACGCCACCCTTGCCGCGTCGTCCCGGACGCGGGGGAGGCCTTGTCTGTGTTTTCAAAAATCTCTAGCCGCGGTGCTGGAAGCCGAGTTTTCTCCCGAGCCGCGAGGCGTAAAATTCGCCGATCAGACCGCGTCGGAACACCAGAACGCAGGCCATGAAAACAAGGCCGGTGATGATGGTGACCGGGAAATCCGATGTCGCGAGATAGTTCTGCAGGGTGACGACGAGACCAGCACCGAAGATAGGGCCGATCATGGTGCCGATGCCGCCGAGCAGCGTCATCAGGATCACCTCGCCGGACATCTGCCAGGTCACGTCGGTCAACGTCGCGAACTGGAAGACCAGCGCTTTGAGGCCGCCCGCAAGCCCCGCCAGCGTCGCCGACATCACGAAAGCGCCGAGCTTGTAGCGCTGCACGCTGTAACCCAGCGAAATGGCGCGCTGCTCGTTTTCACGAATCGATTTCAGGATCATGCCGAAGGGCGAATTGACGAAACGCCAGATGACCAGAAGCGCGAGCACAAAGGCGGCCAGCACGGTGTAATAGATATTGAGCGGCGCATTGAGATCGAAAAGGCCGAAGAGATGGCCGCGCGGCACGCCCTGCAAGCCGTCCTCACCATGGGTAAACGGCGCCTGAAGGCAGAAGAAATAAAACATCTGCGACAGCGCCAGCGTGATCATGGCGAAATAGATGCCCTGGCGGCGGATGGCGAAAAAGCCGATGACGAGACCGAGCAGCGCCGCACCCGCCATGCCGATGACAAGGCCGATCTCCGGCGTCACGCCCCATTCCTTCACCGAATAGGCCGTGAAATAAGCCGCACCGCCGAAAAACGCCGCATGGCCGAAGGATAGCAGTCCCGTGTAACCGATCAGCAGATTGAAGGCGCAGGCAAACAGCGCAAAGCACAGGAGCTTCATCAGAAAGATCGGATAAACGAACATCGGCGCGGCGATGAGGACGGCGAGACCCGCCAGAATGAGCACGGTCTTGATGGTGCCGGCAGTCGTCGAAACCTCCGTCTGCGGCATTGCTCCGGCGGTGGGGCTATGGGTGGCTTTGGACATATCAGGCGTCCTTTCCGAAAAGTCCGGCGGGGCGGATGAGCAGCACAAAGGCCATGATGACGAAGATGACGATGTTGGAGGCTTCCGGGTAGAACACTTTGGTGAGGCCCTCGGCGACGCCCAGCATGTAACCGGTGACGATGGCGCCCATGATCGACCCCATGCCGCCGACCACGACCACGGCAAACACGACGATGATGAGATTGGTGCCCATCAAGGGCGAGACCTGATAGATCGGCGCTGCAAGAACCCCGGTGAAACCGGCAAGGCCGGCGCCCAGCGCGTAGGTCAGCGTCAGGAGAACAGGCACATTGATGCCGAAAGCCTGCACCAGCGTCGGATTTTCGGTCGCAGCGCGCAGATAGGAGCCGAGACGCGTCTTTTCGATCAACGCCCAGGTGGCGATGCAGACGATGAGCGAAATGACGACGACGAAAGCGCGGTAATTCGGCAGGAACATGAAGCCGAGATTGGTGCCGCCGGCAAGCTCGCGCGGCACCGAATAGGGCTGGCCCGCCGCGCCATAAAGCCAGCGGAACGTGCCTTCCACCACCAGCGCCAGACCAAAGGTGAACAGCAGCCCGTAAAGCGGATCGAGATCGTAAAGCCGCGACAGCAGGAAGCGTTCGATGATCGCACCGAACAGCGCCACGACGAGCGGCGTGACGATGAGCGCCACCCAGAAATTGATGCCGAAATATTGCAGGCCGAGGAAGGCCACGAATGCACCGAGCATATATTGCGCGCCATGGGCAAAATTAATGACGCGCAGCAGACCGAAAATGACGGCAAGGCCGAGCGACAGCAGCGCATAAAACGACCCGTTGATGAGGCCCACCAGCAATTGTCCGAGGAGCGCCTGAATTGGAACGCCGAAGATCATCGTCATCGTTAAACCCCCAGCACCTTGTTGAGCTCGCCCATGCGGGCGGAAAGCTCGCCGACCGGAAAATCGCCGACCATCTGGCCGTGATCCATCAGGTAGAAGCGGTCGGCGATACGGCTCGCAAAACGGAAATTCTGTTCAACCAGAACAATGGTCATGCCGCGGCTCTTCAGCTTTTGCAGCACCTCGCCGATGCGCTGCACGATGACCGGGGCAAGCCCTTCTGTCGGTTCGTCAAGCAGCAGCACCTTGACCCCGGTGCGCAGGATGCGCGCCATGGCGAGCATCTGCTGCTCGCCGCCGGAAAGCTTGGTGCCAGGGCTGGTGCGGCGTTCGTATAGATTGGGAAACAGCTCGTATATCTCATCAAGCGTCATGCCGCCGGATGCGACGACGGGCGGCAATTTCAGATTTTCCTCGACGCTCAGCGTCGCGAAGATGCCGCGCTCTTCCGGCACGAAACCGAGGCCGTATTTCGCCGTGCGATGCAGCGGCACCGGCATCAGATCCTTGCCGCCGAGCTTGATGGAACCCTTGCGGTTGCGGATGATGCCCATGATGGTGCGCAACGTCGTGGTCTTGCCCACGCCGTTGCGGCCGAGAATGGTTATGGTTTCACCTTCGCCAACGGTCAGATCGACGCCATGCAGCGCCTGGCTTTCACCGTACCAGGATTGCAGGTTGGAGACTTCGAGCATTGCCGCCATCTCAAGCCTCCTCCGTGCCCATATAGGCCGTGCGCACGCGCGGATCGGCGGAAACGGCGGCATAATCGCCCTCCGCCAGAATTTCACCGCGTTGCAGGACCGTAACGTGGTGGCAGATATCCGCCACGACTTTCAGATTATGTTCGACCATCAGCACCGCGCGGGTTTTGGCCACCTCGCGGATGAGCTCGGCCACATGCGAGACATCTTCCCCGCCCATGCCGGCCATCGGTTCGTCCAGCAGCAGCACCTTCGGATCGAGCGCCAGCGTGGTGGCGATTTCGAGAACCCGCTTGCGGCCGTAAGAAAGATCGGCCGCAAGCGCATGTTTTTCCCTTGTCAGGCCGACCGTTGCGATCAGCTCCTCGGCGCGGGCGTTCAGCCTGTCGAGCGAAGAGAGCGGCAGCCAGAACTGCGTTGCGAGGCCATTCGGCCGCTGCAACGCAATCCGCACATTTTCCAGAACCGTCAGATGCGGAAACACTGCCGATATCTGGAAGGACCTGACGAGGCCGAGACGCGCCACCTTGTCCGGCGGCGTCCTTGTTATATCCGTTCCCATGAAGGTGATCGCCCCGCCCGTCGGCTGGAGAAACTTGGTCAACAGGTTGAAGACCGTTGTCTTGCCGGCGCCGTTCGGACCGATCAGCGCATGCACGCGGGCATGATGCACGTCGAGATCGACGTTCTTCACGGCCGCCTGCCCGGCGGGGGCGGGAGCGATCGTCATGAAACTTTCCCCTTTATTGCGTCAGTCTTTTATTGCGTCACCAGCGGGCAACCGCTTTTTGCGGGGTCCATGAAGGCTTCCTTGCCGGGGATGGTGGCGAGAACCTTGTAATAATCCCAGGGTTGCTTGCTTTCGTCAGGCTTCTTCACTTCCATGAGATACATGTCGTGGATCATGCGACCATTGGCGGCCACATGACCATCCTTGGCGAAGACGTCGTTAACAGGCATTTCCTTCATGGCTTTCGCAACGGCGTCGGCATCGTCGGTGCCGGCCTTTTCGATCGCCTTCAGATAATGCAAGACAGCGGAATAGGTGCCGGTGTGAACCATGTTCGGCATGGCGCCGGTGCGTTCCTTGAAGCGCTCACCAAACTTGCGCGATTCATCGTCGCGGTCCCAATAAAAACCTTCCGTCAGTGTCAACCCTTGAGCTGCCTCAAGGCCGAGGCCATGGACTTCGGCTAGCGTGAAGAGAAGCGCTGCAAGGCGCTGGCCACCCGCAACGATACCGAATTCCGCAGCCTGTTTGATGGCGTTGGAGGTGTCGAGACCGGCATTGGCAAGACCGATAACCTTCGCGCCCGAAGACTGCGCCTGC
>QFOL01000230.1 GCA_003241215.1 Agrobacterium fabrum | reverse complement strand
GATCGTGCATGAAAAGATGCAGGTCGCTCTGGAACACCAGAACGAGGCATGGGCTGACGGCATGGCCGACGGCATCGAGCCGGAGATCATCGCCGATGCCGCCATTGCTCTGGCCATGCGCGAAACCATCCGTATCCATGGCGAGGCCGGCGCTGAAGCAATGCTGGAATCGCTGCGCCAGCGCATGCTTCAGGGCGAGTTTTCACCGCAGCGGGTGATACAGTAAAGCCGGAGTCTATCATGTCTTGCCTGAGCAAGGGGCTTTTGCGCTCTTCCGCCCTGCTGTCTATCCTGCTTGCCCTGACCGCCGGCCAAGTTGGCCTGCCGGGTCGTGCCTTTGCCCTTTCCGAGCTGAAGCCGGCGCAGAATTCCGAAAGCGAACCGCAGGCGCAGAATGGCGGCGAGCAGCAGCAGGCCCAGCCTGTGGAGCCGGACGCGATGGAAGGCGATTCGGAAGGCATTCCCCTGCCCGACCCGCTGGTGGACCGTTCCGCCGGCCAGGCGAACCAGCAATCCGCCAAACCGGACAATGCTCCGGAAATGTCAGCTGTGATCGAGCACGATATTTCCAAGGCGCCGGAGCCCGTGCGTAAGCTGCGCCAGCAGATCATCGATGCCGCCGCGTCAGGCGATATTGAAAAGCTGCGGCCCTTCATCGCTGCCGGGCAGAACCAGTTCCGCATCGACGGCAATGACAGCGAAGACCCGATCGCAGCGCTGAAAAGCTATTCCGGCGATCCCGACGGGCTGGAAGTGCTGGCGATCATCATCGACCTGCTGTCGACCGGTTATGCCCATATCGACGCCGGCACGCCTGACGAAGCCTATGTTTTCCCCTATTTCGCCGGAAAACCGCTGAATACGCTGACGCCGCCGGAAAAAGTGGAGCTTCTGCGCATCATCACGGCGGGCGATCTGGCGGATATGCAGGAATATGGCAATTACAGCTTTTACCGCGTCGGCATTTCACCCGACGGCAAGTGGAAGTTCTTCACCGCCGGCGATTGATCGCATCGCGGTGCTTGCCGTTCTCCGGCAAAAATCCTAACTGTGCGGAATGAGCATTCCGGCAAGTGCGTCTGCACCTTGCCTGTTATCCGCATAGTCTCGACGAACCGAACGGTGACGCCATGCCTTCCGCCCTTCTTGCCGACCGCCGCCTGATCCGGGTTTCCGGCACCGGCGCCGAGGAATTTCTGAACAACCTCATCACCACAGATGTTGAAAATCTGCCGGAAGGCGAAGCGCGTGCAAGCGCGTTGCTGACGCCGCAGGGCAAGATCCTGTTCGATTTCCTGATCTCGCGCGACGGCACGGATTTTCTGATCGAGACGGGCGCTGCTGAACAGGAGACGCTGCTGCGCCGCCTGACCATGTACAAGCTGCGCGCGCCGGTCGACCTCAAACCGGAAACGGTCGAAGGCGTGAGCGTTTTCTGGAACGAGACCGCGCCGGAAGCAGGTGTCAGTGATAGCCGCTTCGCCAAGGCGGATGTCGATCTCTTCCGGGTGGCGGGCGCATCCGCCTCTGGCGACGCGGCCGCCTATGATGCGCTCCGTGTCGAGCATGGCATTGCCGAATCCGTTCGGGATTACGCGCTGCAGGATGCGTTTCCCCATGATGTGCTGATGGATGTGAATGACGGTGTTTCCTTCAAAAAGGGCTGCTTTGTCGGCCAGGAAGTCGTCTCGCGCATGAAGCATCGCGGCACGGCGAGACGCCGCGTCGTCACCGTTTCGGCCGAAGGCGCGTTGCCCGCCAGCGGCACGGAGATTACCGCCGATGGAAAACCGGTTGGCACGCTCGGAACCGTTTGCGGCGACAGGGCGCTTGCCATCGTTCGGATCGACCGTATTGCCGATGCGCTCGCATCCGGCACGCCGCTTCTGGCGGCAACTGTTCCCGTAACCGTGGCCCTGCCCGCCTGGAGCGGCCTTTCCTTCCCGGCGGCCGATCCGGCGGCGCGGGCGGAGGATTAGAGTGGCCCCCGCAAAAAGCCCGCGCGCCTGGCAGCGCATGCTGTCCGGCCGGCGGCTCGATCTGCTCGATCCTTCGCCGCTCGATGTGGAAATCGCCGATATCGCCCACGGCCTTGCCCGTGTTGCCCGCTGGAACGGCCAGACACGCGGCGACCACGCCTTTTCCGTCGCCCAGCATTGCCTCATCGTCGAGACCATCTTCTGCCGCATGTGCACAAGCGCGACGCCTGACGACATGCAGATGGCGCTTCTGCACGATGCGCCGGAATATGTCATCGGCGACATGATCTCGCCGTTCAAATCCGTGGTCGGCGGCGGTTACAAGACCGTCGAGAAGCGGCTGGAGGCCGCCGTGCATCTGCGTTTCGGCCTGCCGCCGCATGCATCCCGCGAATTGAAGGACCGCATCAAGAAGGCCGATACGGTCGCCGCCTTTTTCGAGGCGACGGAGCTTGCCGGTTTTTCCACCGCCGAGGCGCAGAAATTCTTCGGCCTGCCGCGCGGCATTACCCGTGACATGTTCGACATCACACCCCTGCCCTCGACCGAAGCGCAAAAGCTGTTCATCGAACGTTTCGAGGCCATCGAGGCGATGCGTGCGGTCAAGACGGGGAGCGCGGCATGACGGTCATTGTCGTATCGCCGCTGTCGCGGATCGCGGAGATGGCCGTCAAACACAAGGCCCGCGAAATGGTGACGCTGATCGCCAAAGAGCAGTCCTTTCACCGCCCCGCCGTCATTGCCGCAGACCGGCATCTGACGCTTGCCATGAACGACATCGCATTCAAGGGCACCGCCGATCTCATCGCGCCAGACGATGCCCATGTGCTGAAGCTGATCGATTTCGCCCGGCAATGGGACCAGTCCGCGCCGCTGCTCATCCATTGCTGGATGGGCGTTTCGCGCTCGCCCGCCGCCGCTGTCATCGCCGCGCTCAGCCTTTATCCGGACCAGGATGAGATGGAACTTGTACTGCGCCTGCGCGCCGTCTCGCCCTATGCCACGCCGAATGCCCGCATCATCGCCATTGGCGACCGTCTGCTCGGGCGCGACGGCAGGCTGGTGGCGGCGATCAAAAAAATCGGCAGGGGCGCGGATACGGATGGTAATGTGCCCTTCGTGCTGCCGCTTGGCGGCTGAGGCCGTTTTGGCGGAACCCTCACGGCGTCCAGTCGTTACCAACCCTGAAGAGCAATGAAAATCACGGGATAATTCATGGAACAACAGGCAACGGATATCATCGTCGCATCGCAGGCGGCGTTGCAGCAGGCGAGCGCGCTTGCGGTGCAATATTCCTTCTCGGTGGTTGGTGCGCTGCTGCTGCTGGTCCTCGGCTGGCTGGCCGCCACCTTCCTGCAACGCTGGGCCTTTCAGGGCCTGTCGCGCATTCGCGGCTTCGACACGACGCTCGCCGGTTTCTTCGCGGGCGCCATCCGCTATGTGGTGCTCATTCTGGTGCTGGTCATGGTGCTTGGCCAGTTCGGGGTGCAGACGGCCTCCATTCTCGCCGCCCTTGGCGCTGCCGGTCTCGCCATCGGCCTTGCGTTGCAGGGCACGCTGCAGAACATCGCCGCCGGCATCATGCTTCTGGTGCTGCGCCCCTTCCGGGTCGGTGAATATATCGAGACCAGCACGGTCAGCGGCACGGTGATCGAAATCGGGCTGTTTGCGACCGAGCTGAAGACCAGCGATGGTCTCTATCGTCTCGCGCCCAACTCCACCCTCTGGAACGTGCCGATCACCAATTACAGCCGCTTTCCCTCGCGCCGTCACGAGTTGAGCCTGACGGTGAAAAACGACGAGGATCTGACGGCCGCGCAGGATATGCTGATGAAAGTCATCCGTTCGGAAAGCCGGGTCTTGCTGGATCCCGCGCCCATCACCTTCGTCGATTCGATCAGCGCCGACAGCGCCACCGTCAAATTGCGTTATTGGGTGCGCAGCGACAGTTATTTTGCGACAACCCGCGATGTGACGAAAGCCATGAAACTGGCCTTTGACGAACGCAAGGCCGAAGTGAACGCCCAGCCGGCCTGAGACCTCACGTCTCCCCTCTTTTCAAGCGCGGTGGCTGCAGCAGCCATCGCGCTTTTTCGTTGCGCCATGCTGGAGCGCGCACTTGCATCCCACAAATGCGGCCTCTATAGGTCGATACGTAATGTTATTACGTAACTATCTTTGTCGATATGAGAGGGCCGAAACAATGCAGAAGATACTTACCCGCGTCACCGGCGCCGTCGCACTTGGTTCCATGCTGCTGGCGGCTACGACGGCAATGGCTGCCGGTGGCGACAAATCCGCAGCCCACAGCCACGACCATGGGCACGATCACGGCCACCAGATGACCGAGGCTGAAAAGCAGATCTACAAGGGTTATTTCGAGGATGCGCAGGTGAAGACGCGCACGCTTTCCGACTGGGAAGGCGACTGGCAGTCGGTCTATCCCTATCTGCTGAACGGCTCGCTCGATTCCGTCATGGCGGAAAAGGCGGCGCATGGCGACAAGAGCGCGGCGGAGTACCGCGCCTATTACGAGATCGGTTACAAGACCGATGTGAACCGCATCGTCATCAAGAGCGACAGCGTGGCGTTTTATAAGGACGGCAAGCCCGCTGAAGGCATCTATGTCAGCGACGGCCATGAAATCCTGACCTACAAGAAGGGCAATCGCGGTGTCCGCTACATCTTCAAGAAAACCGGCGGCGACGAGGCGGCACCACAATTCATCCAGTTCAGCGATCACTCCATCGCCCCGGTCAAGGCGGGCCATTACCATCTCTATTGGGGCAATGACCGCAAGGCGCTGCTGGACGAAGTGACCAATTGGCCGACCTATTACCCGTTCCTGATGGACGGCGCGGATATCGTGAAAGAAATGGCGGCGCATTAACTTCGCACGACATTCCGGCACGGGCATATTCTTCATGCCCGTGCTGCATTCCTATTGCCCCATGGTGGAGCGATGCGCCCAGCCGGTCATGCGCTTTTCAAGCCAGGCCATGATCGCATACATGACGATGCCTTCCACCGCGAGCATCAGCAGGCCGGCAAAGACGAGCGGCACATTGAACTGGCTCTGCGCCGAACTCATCATATTGCCGAGGCCGTAATTGGAGGCGACGGTTTCCGACACGACCGAGCCGACGAAGGCGAGCGTGATGGCGATTTTCAGCGAGCCGAAGAAATAGGGCATGGAGCGCGGAATGCCGACCTTCAGCATGATGTCCATTTTCTTCGCACCGAGCGCCCGCAGCACGTCCTCGGTTTCCGGCTCGATAGTGGCAAGGCCGGTGGCGACGTTGACGACGATGGGGAAGAAGGAAATCAGGAAGGCGGTCAAAACGGCGGGAACAGTGCCGATGCCGAACCAGATGACGAGGATCGGCACCAGCGCCACTTTCGGGATGGCGTTGAAGCCGATCATCAGCGGATAAAGCCCGGCATAAATGGTTTTTGACCAGCCGATGAACAGACCGATGGCGAGGCCGGCGGCCACCGCAATGGCGAAACCCAGCGTCGTCGTATAAAGCGTCTGCAGCGAATTCTTCCAGATCGGCGACCAATATTGCACGATGGCCTGTCCGACCCTTACCGGTGACGGCAGAATGGTGGGCGGCATTTTCAGCGCGTAGACCAACAGTTCCCACAACACGAAAAGCGCCAGCGTATAAAGCCAGGGGGCGGCTTTCACCCAGTTGACGCGGGCAATCAGCGGCTTGCGCGGCTCGGCCGCAACGGTGCCTTCCATGATCGCGCTCATGCCGCCACCCTCGCCTGCGCGATTTCGCCATGCAGTTCCTGCACCATGTCGTTGAAACCCTTGTCATACATGATATCGAGCTGGCGCGGGCGGGCAAACGGCACGCGGTGTTCCGCCAGCACCCGGCCCGGCCTTGCGCTCATCACGAAAATCTTGTCGGCCAGAAATGTCGCCTCGCGCAGATCATGGGTCACGAGGATGATGGTGACGCGCTGCGCGGCGTGCAGGTCGCGGATGACGCACCATAATTCCTCGCGGGTGAAGGCATCGAGTGCGCCGAAAGGCTCGTCCAGCATCAGTAGTTCCGGTTCGTGGATCAAGGCCCGGCAAAGATTGGCGCGCTGCTGCATGCCGCCGGAAAGCTGCCACGGATACTTCGAACCGAACCCCTTCAGGCCGACGATTTCCAGCAGGCGCTCGGCTTTCGCGACATATTCCGCCTTGTGGGCGCGCAGGCGTCGGCGATGTTTCTCGACGATCTCCAGCGGCAGCAGGATGTTCTCAAGCGTGGTGCGCCAGGGCAGCATCGTCGGGTTCTGAAACGCCATGCCGACAATGGAAACCGGCTCC
>QFOL01000229.1 GCA_003241215.1 Agrobacterium fabrum | reverse complement strand
TAATTGCCCTTTCAAAAGGCTATTTCAGACTTGGCGTTCCGTCTCGGGGAATGCCGGATACTTGTCAAGCAGGGCGGCGACAATCTTGCCGAAACCGAGGCCAAGTGACGATTTTATCATCAGCGCGTCTCCCGGTTGCACCCATTGCAGGGCAAAATCGGTCAGTTCCGCCGTCGTCGGGAACCAGATGACAGTGACGCTGTCGGGAAGCGCATCGCGTAGAGCGGCCATCGCCTCTCCCGCCAGCCAGACATGTTCGATACCTGCCGCGAGCAGCGGCCCGGCCAGTTCCTCGTGCAGCTGCGCTGAGAACTCGCCCATTTCGAGCATGTCGCCCAGAACAGCAACACGACGGCCATGGCCCTGCGTCGGCGTTTCCGCCAGCACGGCAATCGCCGCCCGCATGGAGGCCGGGTTGGCATTGTAGCTTTCATCGATCAGCAGGAAGGTGCCGTCATTGATCGTCAGACGATGGCGCTGGCCACGCCCTTTTACCGCCTCAAGCGTTCCCAGCGCCTCGAAGGCGCGGTCAAGATTGGCGCCGGTCACGGCAACCGCGCCGAGAACAGCCATGGCGTTATCGGCAATATGCCGGCCGGGAATATTGATATGCAGCTCGCTCGTCTCGCCGTTCAGGATCGCCCAGATCGTCGAGCCCGTCGCCGTGCTCTCGAAATCCGCGAGGCGGAAATCGGCCTTGGCGTGCTGTCCGAAGGTAAGGATGTGTTCGATACCCTCATCCTGCGCCGCTTCTTCAAGCTGTTCGAACTGGGCATTGTCGCGGTTGAGGATGACCGAGCCGCCCTCCTCCACACCCTCGAAAATCTCCGCCTTGGCGGCGGCGATCTCTTCGATGTTCTTGAAGTTGCCGAGATGGGCAGGCGCGATGGTCGTGATGATCGCCACATGCGGGCGCACCATCTTGACCAGCGGCCGGATTTCGCCGGAATGGTTCATGCCGATTTCGAACACGCCGAATTCCGTGTCCGCCGGCATGCGCGCCAGCGTCAGCGGCACACCCCAATGGTTGTTGAAGGAGGCCACCGCCGCATGCACCCGGCCCGACGGGGCGAGCGCCTGCCGCAGCATTTCCTTGGTCGTTGTCTTGCCGACCGAACCGGTCACCGCAATGATGCGCGCCGATGTTCTTTCACGCGCTGCAATGGCGAGCTTGCCGAGTGCGGCAAGCACGTCTTCCACGACAATCATCGGCACGGTCAGGCGGCCGAGCGCCGGCAGCTTGGCCTCGGCAACGACCAGAAGTCCCGCGCCGTTCGCAACCGCGAAGCTGGTGTAATCATGACCGTCCACCCGGTCACCCTTGATCGCGAAGAAAGCCTCGCCCGGCTTGACCGTCCGGCTGTCGATGGAAATGCCGGTGATTCCGGTCGGCAGGTTGCCCACCGGGCGTCCTGCCGTGATGGCGATCATGTCGGCGACTGTCCATAACCAGCTCAAATCTTCGATCCTTCCAGCCCTGCCAGTGCAGCGCGCACCTGTTCATGATCGGAAAACGGCAGCGTCACGGAACCGACGATCTGCCCCTCTTCATGCCCCTTGCCCGCAACAATCAGCGTATCGCCATGCGAAAGCATCGACACCGCATGGCGGATAGCGTCCGCCCTGTCGCCGATCTCCAATGCGCCTGGCGCCGCCGCCATGACTTCGGAACGGATCGTCGCAGCATCTTCCGAACGCGGATTGTCGTCGGTGACGATGACGATGTCGGAAAGCCGCGTCGCCACTTCGCCCATGATCGGGCGCTTGCCCTTGTCGCGGTCGCCGCCGCAGCCGAAGACGGTGATGATGCGCCCCGACGTGAAGGGCCTGACCGAGGTGAGCACATTTTCCAGCGCATCCGGCTTGTGGGCATAATCCACATAGGCAAGCGCGCCGTTCTTCGTCTGGCCCACGAGTTCCAGACGGCCGGCGGCGCCGATCAGCTTTTCGAGCGCCTTCAGCGCCGTTGCCGCGGGAACGCCGGTGGACATGGCAAGACCGGCTGCGACGAGAGCATTCGCAACCTGGAAATCACCCGCCAAGGGTATGTCGACTTCATAAATCTCGCCGTCATGATGCACTTCGATCATCTGCTTGTGACGGAAGTGCTCCACCCGCTTCAGGGCCAGATATTCGCCCTTGCGGCCGACGGTGCGCACATCGAGACCGGCTTCGCGCGCCGCCCGGATTGCCTTGTCCGACCATGGATCATCGGCGAAGATCACGGCGGGAGCGCCCTTTTCCATCAGCGTATCGAACAGCCGCATCTTCGCGGCCATATAGTCTTCCACGGTCGGATGATAATCCATGTGGTCGCGGCCGAGATTGGTGAAACCGGCCGCAGCGAGCTTTACGCCATCGAGACGGCGCTGATCGAGACCATGGCTCGAAGCTTCCATCGCCGCATGCGTCACGCCTTCGGCCGCAAGCTCGGCCAGCAGCGCATGCAGCGTCACCGGATCAGGCGTCGTGAGTGCGCCGTAATCTTCCCGGCCAGGTGCAATCACACCTGTCGTGCCGATCTGTGCCGCGGCATGGCCAGCGAAAGCCCATATCTGCCGTACGAAAGAGGCAACCGAGGTCTTTCCCGCGGTGCCGGTGACGGCGACCATGGTTTCCGGCTGTTTTCCATAAAAGCGGGAAGCGGCAAGGGAGAGATAAAGGCGTGGATCCGTGACCGAAAGCACCGGCACATCGGCGTCCACAGGATGCCCGGAAACGACGGCGACCGCGCCTTTGGCAACCGCATCCTTCACATAGGCCGCGCCATCCGCCCTGGTGCCCGCAACCGCTACAAACAGGCTGCCGGGCGCAGCCTTGCGGCTGTCTGCGGTGATCCCCCCGATTTCGATCGCCCCGATCTCAGACAGGAGCAATTCATTCAATTCCGGAAACGCATTTCCGGATATATCTCGCAAATTCATCGACTGTGTCCGTCTTGTCCCCCCGGCGCGAATCGCCGGAACATCATAAGCTAACAATCAATAAGACACGAGCAAGGCCGAGCCATCCTTGCCGAACTTCGGCTTAACGCCCAGCACCGCCGCCGTGCGGGCGATGATATCGCGCACCATCGGCGCAGCGGATGTGCCGGCGAGTGCTGCGCCATTGCCCTTGTCCGTCTTCGGCTCATCGATGAAGGTCAGCACCACATATTGCGGATCGTCGATCGGGAAGGCCGACAGGAAGGCGTTGAAGTTCTTGTCACGCACGTAACGGCCATTGACGACCTTGTCCGCCGTGCCGGTCTTGCCGCCGACATTGAAACCGTCGACACGCGCATTACGGCCGGAGCCGTTGACGCCGTTCCATTCGAACAGGAAGCGCATGTCCTTGCTTGTGGTGGGCTTCAGAACCTGCTTGGCCACCAGGTCGGCCTGCTCGCGGGTGCGCGGCAGGAAGGTCGGCTCGATCAGCTTGCCGCCATTCACCAGCGCAGCGCCTGCAACCGCCGTCTGCAGCGGCGTCGTCGAAACACCGTGACCGAAGGAAATGGTGATGGAGTTGATCTTCTTCCATTCACGCGGCTGCGACGGCAACGCCACTTCCGGCAATTCCGTCTGCATGCGGCTCAAAAGCCCGAGCTTCGTCAGAAACTCCTTGTGACCTTCGGTGCCCACCGTATCGGCGATCTTGGCCGTACCGATGTTGGACGAATACTGGAAGATTTCCGGCACCGACAGAACGCGGTTCTTGCCGTGGAAATCCTTGATGGTGAAACCGCCGATCCGGATCGGATAACGGGCATCGAAACTGTCACCCAGACGGACACGGCCCGAATCGAGGCCCATGGCTATGGTGAAGGACTTGAAGGTCGACCCCATTTCGAACGTACCGTTCGACATGCGGTTGAGCCAACCCTCTTTCGCGCCTTCCGCCGGGTTGTTGGGATCGTAATCCGGCACCGAGGCCATGGCGAGCACTTCGCCGGTGTGTACATCCAGAACCACCGCGCCGGCGCCGATCGCCTGGAACTTGGTGATGGCCGAGGTTACGACTTCACGCACGATGGACTGGACGCGCAGGTCGATGGAGAGCTTTACCGGCTCCAGCGGCTGGTCGCTGGTCATGCCGAGCGCCGTCAGATCGGCGAGCCCCTGGCTGTCGACATAACGCTCCATGCCCGCCACGCCGCGATTGTCGATGTTGACGTGGCCGACGACATGGGCCGCCGTTGGGCCACCCGGATAGAACCGGCGTTTTTCCGGACGGAAACCGATGCCGGGAATACCGAGCGCCAGAATCTGGCTCTGCTGCTTCGGCGTCAATTGGCGGCGCAGCCACTGGAAGCGGGAATTGGAGGTGAGCTTCTGATAGGTGCCGCGCTGATCGAGATCAGGCAGGACGGTGCGCAGCTTCTCGATCGCCTCGTCGATATCGACGATGCGATGCGGCTCGGCAAACAGCGAGACGGTGCGGATATCGGTGGCCAGCACCTCACCGTTGCGGTCGAGGAGATCGGGACGCGACGCCATCAGCCGGTCGGCGGGTGCGATGCTCGAAACCGTTTCCTGTTCCGCCATGCCATATTGCACGAGGCGGCCGCCAACGATGGTGTAAAAAGCAACGAAGCCGAAAATGATGAGGCCGACGCGGCTTTTCGCCTGGGCGGCGCGCTTCTTGCGGGCGCCCTCAAAGGCGGCATGATCCGTAAAGACACCGGTGGTGCTGGCGGAAAAGTGAGCCTTGCTCTTCAAAACCATGACGCGGGAGAGAAAAGACATCAGCGGTTCACCGATCCTGTTATCGTGTCATCCATGTCGCCGGATTCATCACCCGCGACGTCGGAGACGGCCGGAGCCGCCGGGGGACGGGAAACACGCGCCCGGGGCGTCGGAACCGGAGCGCCATTGGCGGCAATCTGGCCGGCTGGCGGCGATTTCTTTTTGACGGCCGCACCAAGCGTCGCGCCCGGCTTGGAACCGTTGACGGCGGCGGCGATCACATCTTCAACGCTCATGCCTTCCGGCTCCGGCGGCTGCGGCAATTGCGAACGCAGCATGGGCAGTTCGCGCGGCTGCGCCAGCTGTGTCGGCAGCGTCGGCGAAAGACCAAGCTCCTCCTGATAGGCATTGACGAGGCGATGCAGACGGTTCGGCTGCGTCAACAGCGCCCAGTCGGCCCGCAAAAGATCGATCGTATCCTTTTCAAGCTTGATTTCGGCCTCGAGCTTTCGGACCTCCTCAAGCTTGAGATCGGCCTTGTGCTTGATCGAATAGGTGACGACCGCCGCAGCGACCATCACACCCATCAAGATGACATCGAAAGTGCGCAGCATATCAGCCTCCCATCTTTTCAAGGCTGGCGAGATCCGGAAGCTCGAAGATCGAGAAATCCGCCGCCCGCGCCGGAGCAGTGGTGCGCAGGCCCGCACGAAGCTTGGCCGAACGAGCCCGCGGATTGAGTTCCGCCTCTGCATCGCTGGCGGCGATCATCGGTTTGCCGATATTGTCGAAAATGGCGGGCCTGTCCTCAACCATCGGCAGATGCCGGGAACCGGCGGCCTTGCCCGAACGGTCGGCGAAAAATTTCTTGACGATGCGGTCTTCCAGAGAATGGAAGGTGACGACGACCAGCCGGCCGCCGGGCTTCAAAACCTGTTCGGCGGCAAAAAGCGCCTGCGCCAGCTCGCCCAGCTCATCATTGACGAAGACGCGCAGCGCCTGAAACACCCGCGTTGCCGGATGAATCTTGTCTTTGGCCTTACGCGGCGTGACGATCTCGATGAGGCCCGCCAGATCGCGCGTGGTGCGGAAGGGCTCTTCCGCCCTCTTCTTCTCGATGGCGCGGGCAATGCGGCCCGGCTGCTTTTCCTCGCCGAGAAATCCGAAGATGCGGATCAGGTCGCCAACCTTGGCGCGATTGACGACATCCGCCGCCGAAACGCCGGAAGCGGACATGCGCATGTCGAGCGGACCGTTTTTCTGGAAGGAAAAACCGCGCTCGGCCTCGTCGATCTGCATGGAGGAAACGCCGATATCGAGGACCACGCCGTCAAGGCCGCCTTCCGGCGCGTGCCTGGCCAGATCGGAAAATCGCGATTGAATGAGACTGAGCCTGCCGCCATTTGCGGCCACCATGGGCTGACCGCCGGCGATCGCGGTCGGGTCGCGGTCGAGCGCTATGACGTTTGCGCCCTGATCGAGAATGGCCTGGGTGTAGCCGCCAGCGCCGAAAGTGCCGTCGAGGATGATCTTGCCGGGCGCAGGTTCCAGTGCGGCGATGACTTCGCGAAGCAGGACAGGGATGTGACGCTGAGGTCCGCCATCGGCATCAGAAGATCGTCCGCCAGAATTCGCCGCCATCCCGTGTCCCCGTCCTAGGCGGGGCGAGCAGCCGAAAAACCGCGCCCCGCTCTTGCTTCCGCCTGCGCCGCCAAAAACGCATCCGGTTGCCAAAGCTGAAAA
>QFOL01000228.1 GCA_003241215.1 Agrobacterium fabrum | reverse complement strand
CATTTTTGTTTTGTTAACGCCTTGAAAGGCGACGAATGATGACGAAAAAGGACGGAACGAAGAAAATTCCGAGCAGTGTTGCAGAAAGCATACCACCCAGCACCCCGATACCGATTGCATTTTGCGCAGCGGAACCCGCTCCGGTTGCGATTGCGAGAGGTACGACGCCGAGGATGAAGGCGAGTGACGTCATGATGATCGGGCGCAGGCGCAGCTTCGCTGCCTCCAGCGTCGCTTCCATCAGGCTCAATCCGTGCTCCTGCCTTTCCTTGGCGAATTCGACGATCAGAATCGCGTTTTTCGCCGCAAGGCCGATGGTCGTCAGCAGGCCCACCTTGAAGTAGACGTCATTCGATTGACCGAAGAAATGCGCCGCGGTCAATGCGCCGAGGACGCCCACCGGCACGGCCATGATGACCGAGAATGGGATCGACCAGCTTTCATAGAGGGCGGCGAGGCAAAGGAACACGATCAGCACCGACAGCGCATAAAGCATCGGCGCCTGCGAGCCGGACAGCCGTTCCTGATAGGAAATGCCCTGCCACGCCACGGTGTAACCGCCCGGCAGGCTCGCCGTCAGCCGTTCCATCTCGTCCATGGCGTCACCGGATGCAACGCCTGCACCGGCGGTGCCTTCGAGCGAGATCGCGCCTGTGCCGTTGAAGCGGGCGAGAGACGGCGGCGCATTGACCCATTTCACCTCGCTGAAGGAGGAGAAAGGCACCATTTCGCCGCTGGTATTGCGGGCATACCAGAACTTGAGGTCGTCCGGCTGCATGCGATACGGCGCGTCACCCTGGACATAGACGGGCTTGAGTTCGCCGTTGAGCGTGAAGTCATTGACATCCCGGCCGGCAAAGATCGTCGACAGCATGAGATTCACGGAGGAGAGATCGACGCCCATGGCGCCCATCTTTTCCTGGTCGAGAATGATCTTCATCTGCGTTTCATTGTCCTGGCTGTCGCTTCGAAGCGAGCTGATCTTCGGATTGCCGGTGGCAAGCGCGATCAGTTCCTTGGACGAGGCGGTCAGGGCGTCGGTGCCGTTGCGGCCGCTATCCACGAGATACATCGAGAAACCGCTCGATGTGCCCATGCCCTGAATTGCCGGCGGCAGAAGCGGGAATACCTGCGCATCGCGGAAACCGAAGAAGGTGCCCATCGCACGCTGCACGATCGCGCCGGCATGTTGATCGGGCGCAGTTCTCTCGGCGAAATCCTTGAGCTTGGTGAAGACGATGGCGTTGTTCTGACCCGAACCGCTGAAGCTGAAGCCGAGGACGCCGAAAACCGATTCGACATTGGCGGCTTCCTTTTCGCGGAAGTAGCTTTCGACCTGCTTCACCACTTCGTTGGTGCGTTCGATGTTCGAGCCGGTCGGTGTCTGGATGATTGTCAGCAGCACGCCCTGGTCTTCCTGCGGCAGGAACGAGCTTGGCAGCTTGCTGAAGAACCAGGCGCAGCCGCCGATCACGATTGCGAAAAGGATCATTACGCGGAGCGGGCGTTTCAGCAGATAGCCGATGGAGGAAACATAACCATCGGTCGTTTTGCCGAAGCCACGGTTGAACCAGGCGCCCGGTCCTCGCTGCTTCTTGTGATGGTCGATGGGTTTCAGCATCGTCGCGCAAAGTGCGGGTGTCAGAACGATGGCGACAACCGCCGAAAGCAGCATGGCCGAAACGATGGTGACCGAGAACTGGCGGTAGATGATACCCGTCGACCCGCCGAAGAAGGCCATCGGAATGAACACGGCGGTCAACACAAGAGCGATGCCGATGATCGCGCCGGTGATCTCGCCCATCGACTTTTCGGTCGCCTCGACCGGCGACAGGCCTTCTTCCGACATGATTCGTTCGACGTTTTCGACAACGACGATGGCGTCGTCGACGAGAAGGCCGATGGCCAGAACCATGGCGAACATGGTGAGCGTATTGATGGAATATCCTGTCAGCGCGAGGATGCCGAAGGTGCCGAGAAGCACGACGGGAACCGCAATCATCGGAATGAATGTGGCTCTGAGGTTCTGCAGGAACACCAGAAGCACGACGAAGACGAGGATGATCGCTTCGATCAGCGTGTGCACCACCTTCTCGATCGACAGCTTTACGAAGGGCGTCGTGTCATAGGGATATTCGATCGCAACACCTTCCGGCAGCGAACCCTCGACGGCGGAAAGTGCCGACTTCACGCGTGCTGCCGTGTCCAGCGCGTTCGCGCCCGTGGCGAGGTTGACCGCGAAACCGGCAGACGGGCGACCGTTGGAGCGGGAATCGCCGCCATAGGTTTCCTGGCCGATCTCGATGCGGGCAACGTCGCTCAGCCGAACGGTCGCACCATCCTTCTCGACCTTCAGGATGACCGATTCGAAATCGGCAACCGTGGTGAGCTGGCTCTGCGCCGTCACCGTCACGTTCAGCTGCTGGCCCTTGACAGCGGGTACGGCGCCAAGTGAACCGACCGAAACCTGGGTGTTCTGGCTTTCGATGGCGCTGGTGACGTCGGCCGTGGTCAGCTGGTATTTGTTGAGTTTGAACGGATCCAGCCAGATGCGCATCGCATATTCGGAACCGAAGACGTTGATGCTGCCCACGCCTTCGAGGCGCTTGATCTGGTCTTCGACACGCGAGGAGAAGACGTCGCCGAGATCGGCCGAATTGCGCTTGCCGTCGGAGGAGATCAGCGCGCCAACCATCAGGATGCTCGACGTGGAGCGGCTGACCTGGATACCCTGCTGCTGCACGGTATCGGGCAATTGCGACTGGACGAGCTGCAGCTTGTTCTGCACCTGAACCTGCGCGATGTCAGGCATGATGCTGTTGCCGAAAGTCAGCGTCACTTCGGCGCTGCCGGTGGAGGATGACGAGGTCATATAGGTGAGGTCGTCGAGGCCGGTCATGCCGTCCTCGATGATGGTCGTCACCGATTTCTCGACCGTTTCGGCGCTGGCGCCGTTATAGGTCGCGCTGACGCGTACCGTCGTCGGGGCAATATCGGGATATTGCGAAATGGAAAGCGTCCAGATCGCAAGCGCGCCGCCCAGCATGATGACGATGGCGATAACCCATGCAAAAACGGGGCGCCTGATGAAGAAATGGGCCATGGCAGTCCTGCCTTACCTTTTACGAGCTTCGACCGGGGGTTTCGTGCTCATGCTTATTTCGAGGGGGCGGCGGCAGGCTGAGCTTGCTGCGGCAGAACGACGATACCGCGATCGTCGATGGTCACTTCAACGGGTGCGACCGCCGCACCGTCAGCAATCCACTGGAAGCCGTCGACGATAAGCTTGTCGCCATCCTTGACGTTTTCCGTCACCAGCCAGGCATTGCCCGACTGCTGGCTGGACGGGAAGGTGCGGGTTTCCACCTTGTTTTCCGCGGTCACGAATTTTGCGGTCAGTTCGCCATTGGCGTTGCGGCTCGCTGCACGCTGCGGAATGCGGAAACCTTTTTCCTTGCCGATGGTCAGCGTTGCGCGGACATAGGTGCCGGGCAGCAGCAGATCGTCCGGGTTGTCGAAGAGGGCGCGGATGGAGAAGGTACCGGTGGTTTCGCTCACCGCCATGTCCGACATGTCGATCTTGCCGTCATGCTTGTATTCGGTGCCGTCTTCCAGCGTCAGGTGAATACCCGTCTCCTTGGTATCGCCGCCGAGCTGGCCGGAGGAGATCGCCTTTTTCAGGCGCAGAAGATTGATGCTGGATTCCATCAGATCGATATAGATCGGATCGATGCGGCGCAGCGTCGTCAGGGCCGTCGTCTGGTTCGCCGTCACCACGTTGCCGATGCTGAAGGCGGTTGCGCTGGTAATGCCGTCGAAGGGTGCGCGGACCTTGGTGAGATCGAGGTTGATTTCCGCCGTTTCCAGCGCCGCCTTGGTCTGGGCCACATCGGCTTCCGCCTGGAGCAGCGTCACCTTGGCGTTTTCATATTCGATCTGTGTCGCGCCGCTGTTGACCAGGCGTTCGTAGCGGGCCAGATTCGCCTGGGCGCTCGGGACGCTTGCTTCCGCCTTTGCCACATTCGCTTTGGCCTGCGCCACTTCCGCGAGATAGGTATTGTCCTCGATCTGGTAGAGAACGTCGCCCTGCTTGACCTCGCTGCCTTCCTTGAAGGGAATTTCGCGGATGATGCCAGTGACACGCGGCCGGATTTCGGCTGTCTGGAACGCGCTGGCGCGGCCGGGCAGAACGGTGGTCAATGGATATTCGCTGGTCTGCATCAGGATGACGCTGACCGGAGATGGCGGACGCTCCGCGCCCTGGGCGGCGTTCTGGCCGTTCTCGCCGCCATCGCTGCAGCCCGCCAGAAGCGCGGTTACACACAGAGAAGCAAATAGGGGTAAAATACGTCGGCTCATCGTTCTTCCCTGCGTATCAATCGCATTCAACTATAAGCGCAATGTCGCTCGGCGGATGCGCGTCCGGAAGCAGACACGACAGGCGAAGGCCCTGGAAGGGACCCGATTCGCTCATTCTGTCCGGACCGCCACACGCATAGAAGCGCAGGCTTTTGCGCTTCGCAAGCAATTGCGAGAAGGTGACGTAAATTGGGAATCGTCACTTAGCAAGCGGATTGCGCAATCCCGCATCGATAAAATCGACGAGTTGATCGCAACGTGTTGCTAAATTGCCGATATCTTCCCGTGCGATGAGGACGGGATGAATGACGCTGATAAGCGCGTGAAGCACGGTTTCCGCAAGCGTCGGAATGTCGGCCGGCGTGTAAATCCCCGCCTCGATGCCGTCGCGAATAATATCGGCAAACAGGTTTGCCATGACGGATTTATAATAGTCGCCGCACTTCATGTCCTGCTTGGCCGTCATCAGGATCATTTCAAATATATAAGGATTGTCGTTGAGATCCTGATGGTGCTGTTGCATCAGGGTGCGGGCAAGATGGCGTAGCCTCAAAAGCGGCGCATGGCTTTTGTCCAGCGGCCGAACGTCCCGTTCGAACACGCGAATCTGTTCGAATGCGATGGCGTCGACGAGCGCGTTCTTCGAATTGAAATTCTTGAAGACATTGGCGGGGGACATGCCGAGCGCCGCGGCGATATCGGCAATCGCCACCGCGTTGAAGCCGCGCTCGCGGAAGAGTTCCTCGGCCTTGGCGAGAATGTCCCGCCGCGTTTCCTCGGCGGAACGGCGAGGCCGACGCCTGACAGGACGGTCATTCTTCCTGTCACCCTTTCTCGCCTGTTCGATCATTTTGCTCACGGTCAGACTCCGGGGAAGAACGGCTCCAGATTCCGGCGTACTCTTGCGAGCGGCGTCTCGCCGCTATCGTCGGGAACGAAGCTCTGTCCGGTGATGCGTTCGTAGGCATCAATATAGACCTTCGAGGTCTGCAAGACGAGGTCCTGCGGAATTTCGGGAACGTCGTCCTTATAGGGATCGCAGCGTTCGGCGACCCAGGCTCTGACGAAATCCTTGTCGAAGCTCGCCGGCCGTGTGCCGTTGCGGAAGCTTTCCTCATAGGTTTCAGCCATCCAGTAACGGCTGCTGTCCGGTGTATGGATTTCGTCAGCCAGAATGATCGTGCCGTTTTCGTCCGTGCCGAATTCATATTTCGTATCGACGAGAATGAGGCCCTGTTTTGCGGCAATCTCCTGTCCGCGCTTGAACAGTGCCAGTGCGTAACGGGAAAGCGTGTCCCACTGCTCCTGCGTCAGAAGTTTCTTCTCCACGATCTCTGCCGGCGTCAGTGGTTCGTCATGGCCGCCGTCGAAGGCCTTGCTTGTCGGCGTGATGACCGGTTCCGGCAAAATCTGATTGTCTTTCATCCCCTCCGGCAGGCTCATGCCGTACATCTGCCGCTCGCCCTTCTTATAGAGCGTCAGGATCGACGTGCCGGTGGTGCCGGCCAGATAACCGCGTACCACCACTTCGACCGGCAAGATTTCAAGCCGCTTGCCAACGACGACGTTCGGATCGGGGTAGCTGACCACATGGTTGGGACAAATATCGCCGGTCAGTTCGAACCAGTAGCGTGCTGTCTGCGTCAGGACCTGCCCCTTGTAAGGTATGCAGGTGAGGATACGGTCGAAGGCGCTGAGGCGGTCGGTGGATATTATGATGCGGTTGCCGTCCGGCAGATCGTAGTTTTCCCGCACCTTGCCACGGTAATAGTTCGGCAGCTCGGGAATGACGGCTTCATCGAGAATGCGCACAGGCTCTCCAATTCTAGGCTATATAAGGGGCGTCGGACGCCCCGGTCTGGCTGAAACTCCTGTCCGTTCCTATTGCATGTTTCCCGGAACAGGGCCAGTCGCGAGATAAATGGGGCTCTCCTGAGTTTTCCTGAAGTTGTTTTATTAAATTTTGTTTATAAACCAATCACTTAACAAAAATGTCAGTTTTTTGACGGTATGTATGTTGACTTGTTTGGTTGGGTAGATTTATAAGTCCGCTCACTGAACGAGGGCGGC
>QFOL01000227.1 GCA_003241215.1 Agrobacterium fabrum | reverse complement strand
TCATCGTTTGCCGCTGCCTTGTTCAGAAGTCATTAACCAGAAAGAGCGATAATTTCTTTCAATCAGGGCGTTTCTACCAGACCCACCGGCGAAGACAAATAAAACTCGCCGAAGCTTGAGGCATGTGGAACCGCGCCTCCTTAAATATCATCCGGTTTGCAGAAGGCGGGAAACGGAAATGGGCATGCGCAGTGTGGTTTCTATCGTTTGCATTGCATTGTCTCTGGGCCTCCTCGGTGCGGCAACCGACGCCATGGCGCAGGGCGCCGCAAAAGGCGCAAGCGGCTTGCCGCTGCCGCGTTTTGTCAGCCTTAAATCCAAGCGCGTCAATATGCGCATCGGGCCGAGCACGGATTATGCCGTGTCATGGATGTATCTGAAATCGGGAATGCCGGTAGAAATCATCCAGGAATATGAAAACTGGCGGCGCATACGCGATGCCGACGGCACGGAAGGCTGGGTCAACCAGGCGCTGCTGTCAGGCGAGCGCACGGCTGTCGCAGCTCCGTGGATGCGCGGTAAGGGCAAGGAAGTCTACGTAAACATGCGCCGTGACGCGCAGTCGGGGGCTTCCGTCGTGGCGCGGCTTGAGCCGGGCGTCGTCTTCAGGATCGGCGAATGCAACGGCGACTGGTGCCGCGCCGAGGCCGGCCAGGCCTCGGGCTGGGTTTCGCAGGGCGAAATCTGGGGCGCTTACCCCGGCGAGGCCTTTAAATAAGGCCGTGCTTTTCGCCAAGCGCCTTCAGCGATGACATCGGGCGCGGCCCGATCTGCTGAATGACGGCGGCGGCGGCAAGGCATCCTAGCTTGCCGCAATCTTCGAGCGACCGGTCCTGCGTATAGCCGAACAGGAAGCCTGCGGCGAAAAGATCGCCGGCGCCCGTCGTATCGACCACGTCATGCACCGGATAGGCTTCGACCTTCACACGCTCCGTGCCGCGCAGGATGACCGCGCCTTCTTCACTCATCGTCACTGCCGCGATCTTGCAGTCGGTGGCGATTTTGGTCAGTGCCAGCTCGAAGTCGTCGGTTTCGTAAAGCGAAAGCGCTTCCTGTTTGTTGGCGAAAACAATGTCCACCGTGCCGGAGCGCATCAGGTCGAGAAATTCTTCGCGGTAGCGGCCGACGCAGAAGCTGTCGGACAGCGTCATGGAGACTTCGCGGCCATTTTCATGGGCAATGCGGGCGCATTCGCGAATGGCGTCCTTGGCGCGCGGCGGATCCCACAGGTAACCTTCGAAATAGGTGACCTTGGTCTGCGCCACGACGTCATCTTCCACGTCCTCCGGGCCGAGATCGACGCAGGCGCCGAGATAGGTGTTCATGGAACGCTCACCGTCTTCGGTCACGAAGATCATCGAACGGGCGGTTGGCGGGAACGTGCCTTCCGGCTTCGTTTCGAAATAGACGCCCTGGGCGCGGATATCGTGCTGGAAGATTTCACCGAGCTGGTCTTCGGCAACTTTGCCGAAATAGGCGGTCTTGCCACCGAAATTCGCGACGCCCGCCGCCGTGTTGCCTGCGCTGCCGCCGGAAGCTTCGAGAGCCGGCCCCATCAGCGAATAAAGCAGCTCGGCCCGCTCCGCATCGATGAGGTTCATCGCCCCTTTGGTAATGGCATTGTCGTTGAGGAAGCGGTCATCGCAGCGGGAAATGATGTCGACGATGGCATTGCCGACAGTCAATACGTCGAATTTCGTCATGGGCCCTATCCGTTTCGCACGGGGTGTGCGTATTTTTTGAAAGGTCTTAAACATTTCTGGCGGCAAGAAAAGCCCAAACAGAAAATTTGGGGTTCTCGGGATGGGGCGAAAACGCGTCATCTGACTGTAATGTGGTTAAGTTACTCCTACCGGCAGAGCGAAAGGTGTGTGAATGCGTACCGGAATGGAAGACATGACGGTCTTCTGGCTCTACCGTTATCTCCGCCACGGATGTACTGGCGGCATATAACGGACACAAAAGGCGGGGGAGACCCCGCTTTTTCTTTTGGCTGGCCTCGGCCTGCGGGATTGCACGGGTGGCGGGCAGGGCTCCCATCAAAGGCGGCTTACCAACTTTTCCACGTCTCGCGCACCCGATTTCATGAAAACAAAGATGCAGAGCGCTTTCGCGATTCCATTCGCGCCGAAAAGGCTCTAAAGCGGAGTATCTCCCGCAAAAGCCGCGAAAGCTTTCCCTCCATGTCTGCCGTTGCCGCGAATGTCGCCCCGATTTTCATTCTCATCCTGATCGGCTGGCTTACGGTCAAGACTGGCCTGTTCAGGGCCGATGCCGGCGATATCCTCAGCGACTTCGTGTTCAAGATCGCCGTGCCGACCTTGATCTTCCGTACGCTCGCGGAAGCCAATTTTCACGGCGCATCGCCCTTCCGGCTCTGGATTACTTATTTTGCCGGCGTAGCCGTTACCTGGACGGTCGGGCATATCGTCACCCGTTATGTCTTCAAGCAGGATGTCCGCATCGCCGTCATTGCCGGCATTTCCTCGGCCTTTGCGAATAATATCTTCATCGGCCTGCCGCTGGTTGGGCGCTCCGTGGGGGATGAAGGGCTGGTGGCTCTTTCCATCCTGCTGGCCATCCACCTGCCTGTCATGATGATCGCCGGCACGATCCTGATGGAAAACGCCACGCATAAGGCGGTCGGCGGCGAAAAGCGAAGCATGGCTGCGGTGTTCAGGCAGGTGGGTCGCAATCTCGTCACCAATCCGCTGGTGATCGGCCTTGCCATCGGGCTTTCGACCAATGTTTCCGGCGTGGCCCTGACGCCCATCCTGAAAACTGTCGTCGATCAGATTGCCTCGATGGCGGGACCGGCGGCGCTGATCTCGCTCGGCATGGCGCTGACGAAGTATACCATCCGCGGCAATCTGGGCATTGCCGTCACCATGACCGTGTTCAAACTGCTGCTTCTGCCCGCCTGCGTCTGGGCCATGGGCCACGCGCTTGGCCTCAGCCGTGAATGGACAGCAGCCCTTGTGCTCACCTCGTCGGTGCCGACGGGCGTGAATGCCTGGCTGATCGCCAACCGCTTCGGCATCGGCCACAGTGTTGCGGCGTCCACCATCAGCATTTCCACGGCGACCGGCGTTCTGTCCGTGTCGCTATGGGCATGGCTGCTGAGCTGATTATTGTGGGGTATTGATTACTTCTGGGCGCTCAGGATCTTGAAGCGGGCATTGCGGCACACCTCGGCAGACGTGCGGAACTCCGCCGCGAGCACCGGCTCATAGGGAAGCCCGCGATTGGCGACCATCAACAGCTTGCCGCCGCTGCGCAGCGCACCGGCCGCAGCCTTGATGAAGGCCTGACCAAGGGCCGGCTCCGCCGCCTGTCCCGCCGCATGAAAAGGCGGGTTCATGATGATGAGGTCGTATTTTTCCTTCGGCGGCTCATTTGCAAGATCCTGCCAGAAGAAACGCGTCGTCAGCCGCGGATTGTTTTCGAGAAGATTGGTCTTGGCGAATTCCAGCGCGTTCCAGTCCGCCTCGAAAAGGTCGATACGGGCCGTGCGCGGCGATTTTTCCGCGAGCATGATGGAGAGATAACCCCAGCCCGCGCCGAAATCGGCGGCATTGCCATCAAAATCGGTCGGCAGGCGCGATGCGAGCAGCTCGGAGCCATCATCGATGCGGTCATGGGAGAACATGCCGGGCAAAGCGGTGAAACGGCCTTCGACCGTGACGGGCTTTTGAGTAAGTTTCGATACAACGGCCGAGATATTGTCCGGCCGTTTGAACCAGAGCGCGACGCCGTGATATTTCGGCGTCGATTCCGCTTCGATGCCGAGCTTCGCCAGCGTTTTGCGCAGCGTCAGAATGCCGTCTTCCTTGGAGCCCGCCGCGACGATCAGCCCGCCCGCCTTCACGCGCGAAAGCGCCTCGGCGACGCGGTTTTCATTCTCGCCGCGATGTTTGCCGCACAGCAGTAGCGCCGCATCGTAATCCTCGCCCGAAACATCAGGGGTGACCTGGGAGCCCTGTGCTTCAAGAGCGCGATAGAGCGGCCGGAGATGCTGGACCGCAACGATCTCCGCGTCGAAACCATCCAGCCGCGGACCGGCTTCCGCTCCCAGAAACAGAACGCGTTCGCCTTCTTCCGGCATGGCAAGCATGTCCGAAGCGAAGGGATGGAAAAGGGTTTTCACGGCGTCACGGCTCATGGGAGCGTCCTCGAGGTAGGATGGAGTTTGTCAGGGAAAAGCGGAAACCGGTTTCCCGAAAAGGTAAACGATAACAAAACGAAAAAAAGGCGCGGGCAAAACCCGCGCCTCGATAGGGTCTGGTGGCGCGGCCTTATTCGGCAGCGGCTTCACCGTCTTCCTTCTTCTTGTCGGCAGCGACTTCCTTGCCGGTTGCCTGATCGACAACCTTCATGGACAGGCGAACCTTGCCACGCTCGTCGAAGCCCATCAGCTTCACCCAGACCTTGTCGCCTTCCTTGACGACGTCAGAGGTCTTGGCGACACGCTCGGAAGCGAGCTGCGAGATATGAACGAGGCCGTCGCGGGCGCCGAAGAAGTTGACGAAAGCGCCGAAGTCGGCGGTCTTGACAACCGTGCCTTCGTAGATCTGGCCGACTTCCGGTTCCGCAACGATGGAGTGAATCCACTTGCGGGCCGCTTCGATTTCCTTGCCGGAAGAGGAAGCGATCTTGACGGTGCCGTCGTCTTCGATGTTGATCTTGGCACCGGTCTTTTCGACGATTTCGCGAATGACCTTGCCGCCGGAGCCGATGACTTCACGGATCTTGTCGACCGGAATGTTCATCACTTCGATGCGCGGTGCGAATTCGCCGAGCTGGCTGCGGCTTTCGGTGATGGCATTGGCCATTTCGCCGAGGATGTGCTTGCGGCCACCCTGTGCCTGCTCCAAAGCGATCTTCATGATCTCTTCGGTGATACCGGCGATCTTGATGTCCATCTGCAGCGAGGTGATGCCGTCAGCCGTACCCGCAACCTTGAAGTCCATGTCGCCGAGGTGGTCTTCGTCACCGAGGATGTCGGAGAGAACCGCAAAACGCTCGCCTTCGAGGATGAGACCCATGGCGATACCGGCAACCGGCTTGGCCAGCGGAACGCCGGCGTCCATCAGTGCGAGCGAGGTGCCGCAAACCGTTGCCATCGACGAGGAGCCGTTGGACTCGGTGATTTCGGAAACGACGCGCAGCGTGTAGGGGAACTGTTCCGCAGTCGGCAGCATCGGGCGGATAGCACGCCATGCGAGCTTGCCGTGACCGATTTCGCGACGGCCCGGGGAACCCATGCGGCCTGTTTCGCCGACCGAGTAGGGCGGGAAGTTGTAGTGCAGCAGGAAGCGTTCCTTGTACATGCCGGTGAGGCTGTCGACATACTGCTCATCTTCGCCGGTGCCGAGCGTCGCAACAACGATTGCCTGGGTTTCGCCGCGGGTGAACAGTGCCGAACCGTGGGTGCGCGGCAGAAGGCCGACTTCCGAGATGATCGGACGAACGGTCGACAGGTCGCGGCCATCGATACGGCTCTTGGTGTCGAGAACGTTCCAGCGAACGATCTTCGCCTGAAGGTGCTTGAAGACAGCGCCGATTTCTTCCGGCGTGTACTTGGCTTCGCCTTCTTCCGGCAGGAAGTGGGCCTTCACCTTCGCCTTAACGGCGTCGACGGCGGCGTAGCGGGCTGCCTTTTCAGTGATCTTGTAGGCGTCGCGCAGTTCGGCTTCGGCGAGCGCCAGCATTTCGTTTTCGAGCGCGGAGAAATCTTCCGGTTCGAATTCGCGGGGTTCCTTGGCGGCAACTTCGGCGAGCTTGATGATCGCGTCGATAACCGGCTGGAAGCCCTTGTGGCCGAACATGACAGCGCCGAGCATGACGTCTTCGTTGAGTTCCTTGGCTTCGGATTCAACCATCAGAACGGCGTCGGAGGTACCGGCGACAACCAGATCGAGCGTGGATTCTTCCATCTCGTCCAGATGCGGGTTCAGAACGTATTCACCGTTGATGTAGCCAACGCGCGCGCCGCCGATCGGACCCATGAACGGAATGCCGGAAAGGGTCAGCGCAGCCGAAGTGGCGACCATCGACAGAATGTCCGGGTTGTTTTCCAGATCGTGCTGGATGACGGTGACGACGACCTGCGTGTCGTTCTTGTAGCCCTCAGGGAAAAGCGGGCGGATCGGACGGTCGATCAGGCGCGAAACCAGCGTTTCGTTTTCGCTCGGACGGCCTTCGCGCTTGAAGTAGCCACCGGGGATCTTGCCGGCTGCGTAGGTCTTTTCCTGATAGTTGACGGTCAGCGGGAAGAAGTCCTGGCCCGGCTTCGGAGACTTTGCGGAAACCACGGTCGCGAGAACCATCGTCTCGCCGTAGGTTGCGATGACGGCGCCATCAGCCTGACGGGCAACCTTGCCGGTCTCGAGCTTCAGCGGGCGGCCTGCCCATTCGATTTCCACGGAG
>QFOL01000226.1 GCA_003241215.1 Agrobacterium fabrum | reverse complement strand
CGGGAATGAAGCGTTTCGGGTCGGGGGTGCGCACGTCTACAAGGGTCATCTGAAGCTCACGATATACGGGTTCTTTGGCCTTGGTGGGTAGAACAAATGGAGCGCGGGCGCAAGACATCTTGCACCCTCTCACGCCAGACGCGGGATTTTCGCCGATACCGGATACGCGTTTTTTACGCCTCCCGGTTTCTATTCACGCCATGGTGACGATCGCTCTCTGCTTCATGGCTTATATCGCCTTCAATCTTTTCGTCTTTCTTGTCTATTGGCGGGACAAGGAAGCGGCGAGGAATGGCGAACGGCGTATTCGGGAAAGCACGCTGTTATCGCTCGCGCTCGTTGGCGGCAGCTTGGGCGCAATCTCGGCACAACGGCTGCTGCGGCATAAAACGCGCAAGGAACCATTCCGCAGCATCCTGATATCAATCGTGATATTGCAGTCGGGCCTCGGCGCATCGCTTGCCATCATGCCGGACTGGCCGATGCGGCTTGCCGGCCCCTTGAAAACACTGCTTCAGAACACAGGCCCATAAAGACCGCTCTCGACCTCGGCCAGCTGCTTTTGCAGGCCGACCGACTGCACCTCACGGTCGAGCTTCGGCGCATAGGAAACCGAGAGCCAGCGGACGCTGTAGCCATGCTGGCGGAAAAAGGCGACGGCCGGCTCATTCTGGGCGTGGGTTTCAAGCCGGATGGTCTCGAAACCCTTTTCCTCAATCAGCCTTTCGACATCGCCCAACAGGCGGCTGCCGACACCTCTGCGATGAAAATCCGGATCGATCCAGAAATCGGAAATCGTCTCGTCGAAATGCTCCCGCGCCGCCCACCCGGCAACCGAGCCGCCAAACTCCGCCACCCTGATCGCCAGCCAAGAGGAACGGGTAAAATTGGAAAAGGCGCTGGCCGCATTGTCGTAAAGGGTCGGAGTGATGCCGAGAGCCGCAGTTGCCTGCCGCCATGCCCTGAGGCCAATGGCCGCCAGAACCTCCGCTTCCTGCTCATGCGCATTGCGAATGACGATCAAGCCGCGCCCTCCATGGCCATCGGAAGTAAACCATTGCCAGGACGATTCGACCAGCATGGTTTTGCTGGGTGCACAGCAGACTTGACCGTGGCGGCCTGGCCCGCTAACCAGAACCGGCAAGAACGGAGTTTTTATGTTCGCTCAATCGGAGTCCCGGTAAAGGCCCTGCCCGCAAGTTTATTGCGCGCCGGGCCATGCTGAAACCGAGCCGGCTGCCTTAACGGCACCCGGATTTGCTTTCACGCGTCTATATGACGCCGACCGGACTTCCAAAAAATGGACATTTCCCGCGCCGAACAGCGCATTCTTCACCTGCTCGCCCAGGGCGGCAGAATTGAACTTACCCGAGACGACGCCCATAAAATCGAAAAACTCGCGCTCTATACGCGCGACGGCTGGATTTTCAGCGGCCTCGATCTCCTCACCTTCCGCAAGCTGAAACGGAAGAGAGCCATTGCCTCCTCAGGCGGCAAGCCCTACCGCATCACCGCGCGCGGTCTGGAACTCGTGCGAGGTGAGCTGGACAATCGATAAAAACAAAGCGGGCGGCACTTGATGCCGCCCGTTCGTTTATGAAGCTTGGTGAACCGCTTACCACCACTTGGCGGGCGTGAATTTGCCGGCTGCCTGCTCGATGGCATGCGCCGTCTTGAACAGCGTTTCTTCCTCGAAAGGCTTGCCGATGAGCTGCAGGCCGAGCGGCAGGCCCTTGCCGTCGAGACCGGCCGGAACCGAGAGGCCCGGAAGGCCGGCCATGTTGACGGTGATGGTGAAAACGTCCTGCAGGTACATCTTCACCGGATCGGAGGCGAGTTCCTCGTCACCGACTGCGAAGGCGGAAGACGGGGTGATCGGCGCCAGAATGGCGTCGACGCCTTCGTGGAAGACGTTTTCGAAGTCGCGCTTGATGAGGGTGCGGACCTTCTGCGCCTTCAGGTAATAGGCATCGTAATAACCGGCCGACAGCACATAGGTGCCAACCATGATGCGGCGCTGCACTTCCTTGCCGAAACCGGCGGCGCGGCTCTTTTCGTACATGTCGGCAATGTCCTTGCCGTCGACGCGCAAGCCGTAACGGACGCCGTCATAACGGGCAAGGTTGGACGAGGCTTCCGCCGGCGCGACGATGTAATAGGCAGGCAGCGCGTATTTGGTGTGCGGCAGCGAGATATCGACCACTTCGGCACCGGCATCGCGCAGCCACTCGACGCCCTTGGCCCAGAGCTTTTCGATTTCTTCCGGCATGCCGTCGACGCGGTACTCTTTGGGAATACCGATCTTCAGGCCCTTGAGCGACTGACCGATGGCCTTTTCATAATCCGGCACCGGCAGATCGACGGAGGTCGTGTCCTTGGCGTCGACGCTCGCCATGGTCTTCAACAGGATCGCGGCATCACGCACGTCACGGGCAATCGGACCGGCCTGATCGAGCGAGGAAGCATAAGCGACGATGCCGAAGCGCGAGCAGCGGCCATAGGTGGGCTTGATGCCGACGGTGCCGGTGAAGGCGGCCGGCTGGCGGATGGAGCCGCCGGTATCGGTCGCGGTGGCGCCGGCGCAGAGATGCGCGGCCACGGCTGCGGCCGAACCGCCGGAGGAGCCGCCGGGCACCAGCTTCTGGTCGGAGCCATTGGCGCGCCACGGGTTGATGGCCGGGCCGTACCAGGAGCTTTCATTGGACGAGCCCATGGCGAATTCATCCATGTTGAGCTTGCCGAGCATGACGGCGCCCTGATCCCAGAGGTTCTGGGTGACAGTGGATTCATATTTCGGCTTGAAGCCATCGAGAACGTGCGAACATGCCTGGGTGTGCACGTCACGGGTGGCGAACAGGTCCTTCACGCCAAGCGGAACGCCTTCCAGCTCGCCGGCCTTGCCGGCGGCGATGCGGCCGTCGGAGGCTTTTGCCATGTCGCGCGCCTTTTCAGGCGTCGTCGCCACATAGGCGTTCAGCGCGCCGTTGGCCGCATCAATGGCGGAGAGATAGGCGTCGGTCAGCTCGAGGGCGGAAAATTCTTTGGCCTTCAGCTTTTCGCGGGCTTCGGCAATGGTCAGGCTCGTCAGGTCGGTCATGGTCGGCAACGGCTTTCGAAATCTTGGAAAAATCGGGCGGCAGAGGCGGTCGCTTATTCGACCACTTTCGGGACCATGAAGAAGTCCCGGTCGGTCGCGGGCGCATTGGCGACAATGTCTTCCGCCTTGTTGCCGTCGGTCACCACGTCGGCGCGTTTTTTCATGTCCACCGGGGTCACCGAGGTCATCGGCTCGACGCCGTCGACATTCACTTCCGAAAGCTGCTCCACGAATCCGAGAATGCCGTTCAGCTGGCCGAGCATATTTTGTGCTTCTTCTTCGCTGACTGCGATACGGGCAAGGCGCGCAACGCGCTTTACGGTGGCGAGATCGACGGACATGGTTCTACTCCGGTCAGAATTTTCCTACCCGCTATAATCACCATGTCCGCCATTCGCAACGGTAGAAAGCATGTCGTGCAAAAGAGTGACGCGGTTTTACGCTCACGACATGCACGGGCAAAATGTCAGAAGGACAGCATATCGCCGGCCTTCGGCGTGTGGACGCGCGCCTGCGCCCCTTCCATGCCGGCCACGAACTTCTCCGGCGTCTGATCGATGATCGGGAAGGAACCGTAATGGCAGGGAATGACATTGCCGAAATTGAAGAAGCGCTGGCAGGCGAGCGCGGCGACGGCTCCGCCCATGGTGAAGCGGTCACCGATCGGCACAAGGCCTATATCCGGCTGATGCAGTTCATTGATGAGCTTCATGTCGGAAAAGATGTCGGTATCGCCCATGTGATAAACGGCCGGGCCGTCTTCGAAATGCAACATCAGACCGTTGGCATTGCCGAGCGAATGGGAAACGCCATCCTCGGTGATCTGGGCGGAGGAATGCAGCGCATTGGTGAAGGTGACGGAAAAACCGTCGAAATGCACCGTGCCGCCGGTATTGCCCATATCGACCTTCGCGACGCCCTTGGCGGAAAGCCAGGCGGCAAGATCGGCATTCGCGAGCACGGTCGCGCCTGTCTCGCGGGCGAGCTGGACGGTATCGCCGACATGGTCGCCATGGCCGTGGGTCAGGAGAATATGGGTGATGCCTTCGGCTGCCGACTTCCCATCCTGCCCGGCAAAACCGGGGTTACCGGTGAAGAACGGATCGATGAGGATCTTCGCGCTGCCGTTTTCGAGGCGGAAGGCGGAATGGCCGAGCCAGGTGATTTTCATGGGAAGTTCTCCTTTGTATTGCCGGTATATTATGACATAGGACGGCCTGAACAACCGCACTACCAATATTTAAGAGAGGCGACCATGGCCGCAAATGATGACGAGTACGTGTATGACGAGGCGACCGGTGAATGGCGACCGGCCTCCGAGCTGGCTGCAGAAGCGGCGCGTGCGAATGAAGTGCGCGATGCGGCGGGCAATGTGCTGGCGGATGGCGATTCCGTTACCCTCATCAAGGATTTGAAGGTCAAGGGCACCAGCACGGTCATCAAGCAGGGCACCGTCATCAAGTCGATCCGACTGACCGATAATCCGGAAGAGATCGATTGCAGACATGATGCGGTGAAGGGTCTGGTGCTGCGCACCGAATTCGTCCGCAAACGATAAGGACAACACGCGACATGGCAACACTCACCATTGAGGAACTGGCGCAGGCGCTTCAGCCGGGACAGGCGATTGCCGGCCTCGACCTTGGCACGAAGACGATCGGGCTTGCCATGTCGGACCTGTCGCGTCGGTTCGCAACGCCGCGCCCCGTCATCAAACGGGTGAAATTCACGCAGGATGCGGAAGTGCTGCTGGCCTTCGCCGAAAAGGAAAAAGTTTTCGCCTTCATCATCGGCCTGCCGATGAACATGGACGGCTCGGCCGGACCCCGCGTGCAGGCAACCCGCGCCTTCGTGCGCACCATGGGCGAAAAAACCGCCCTGCCCTTCATTTTTTGGGATGAGCGGCTTTCAACGGTCGCGGCCGAGCGCGCCTTGCTGGAAATGGACGTCTCACGCGCCAAGCGGGCCGAACGCATCGATTCGGCCGCCGCCAGCTTCATTCTTCAGGGCGCGCTGGACAGGCTTTCCGCGCTCGCCCGCGCAGCCGACTGACGGCTCCGCCACCAGGCGGCGATCTGCTTCCGTCTACGGAAGGCGAGAATAGCAAAGACGATCAGGCTATCGACGGCGATGGCGCGGGCCACCAGCGGCGGCAGGCTTTCCGGCGGCAGGCCGAGAATATTGCCGTAAATCTCGAATACGAGATCATGGGTCTGCCGTGTCAGCATGTAAAAGCCGAAGCTCATGTCGTAATAGGAAAGCCAGTACCAGCTGCCTAGCAGCGCGACAGGGCCGGCCCACAGGATCAGAAACCACTTCATGCCGCCTGCCCCCGCGCGAAAACCGTATCGGGAACGCCGGCAAGCACCGCCCAGCGCACCATGGCCATCAGGCACAGGTTCAGCGCCGGCGCGTCGATATCCAACGGCAGCATCACAAAAAACGTCATCATGACGCCCAAAGCTGTCCAGCGGTTCACTTGCGGCTCCCTTATGCGCAGTCATTGCGCATGGTTAACATTTCGTTAATTCACACTGGACCGGCAGCCATGGCGAGGCAAATGAAAGCTGTCATTATGGTTAACGACGACCGCGGGCATGTGGAAAACAATGCCGCCGCGTCCACGGACAGATGCTCCGGGCGGTCGCCGACCCGGTGAAAACATGGATGATTTTTCTCTGACGTCGCGCTTGCCGTAAGGTGCTTCACCCGCCCCGCAAACCGGGATCAGCCGTAAACACCGCGCACCAACCGTTTGACGGCGGTGGTGATCTTCTCCCAGTCCCGCTCTGACTTGAGCGGCACGCCCGCAAACTGACCGCTCGTCGCAGCCGATATGACGAGATGCTGGATGGCGGCGAACAGTACCGCGTTGACGGCGGCGGTATCCACGCCCTTCGGCGCCGCCAGCGAACCGCGCATGCGCTCCAGCCACTTGCCCAGCGATTTGGCGCGGGCTTCGGCCAACTGACGCACCTGCGGTGAACCGTCAGACACTTCCCAGGCAATGATCTTGCAGACAAGGGGATCGCTGCGCAGCGCATCCATGAAATAAAGCGCCAGCTTTTCCATGAGGTCGCCATAGGTCAAAAGGAACATGCCGCCGGTATCTTCCGGAATGCGATCCTTCACCCAGGAACCGAGATCCTCGCCGATCGCCTCGATCAGACCGTCCAGGCCGCCAAAATAACGGTAGATGAGCTGCTTGTCGCAGCCGGCGCGGCGGGCAACGGCATTGATGCCAAAACCCTGAAATCCCTCTTCGGCAAGCAGCGACCGCGCCGCATTAAAAATCGCCTTCTCGGTCTGAGCGCGATCCTTGATGCGCTTTTCCGGTCTGTCGGCT
>QFOL01000225.1 GCA_003241215.1 Agrobacterium fabrum | reverse complement strand
CTTGCAGGGCGCCGGGGTGAACTTTTCGTTCCGGAACGGCCACGCATTTTCAGTATGAAGGAATTTGGCCATGGCACGCATCATTCAAACACCCACTGGTTTGGACGCTCTCACATTTGACGATGTGTTGCTGCAACCCGGGCATTCCGAAGTCATGCCGGGGCAGACGAATATCGCCACCCGCATCGCCCGCGATATCGATCTCAACCTGCCGATCCTGTCTTCCGCCATGGATACGGTCACCGAAGGCCGCCTCGCCATCGCCATGGCCCAGGCCGGCGGCATCGGCGTTATCCACCGCAACCTCACCCCCATCGAGCAGGCTGAAGAAGTCCGGCAGGTGAAGAAGTTCGAAAGCGGCATGGTCGTCAACCCGGTCACCATCGGCCCGGACGCGACGCTTGCGGAAGCCCAGGCGCTGATGAAGGCGCATGGCATTTCCGGCATTCCGGTCGTGGAAAACGGCGGCTCCGGCGGCCACAAGAACGGCCGCCTCGTCGGCATTCTCACCAACCGCGACGTGCGTTTCGCCTCCGATCCGCAGCAGAAGATCTACGAGCTGATGACCCGCGAAAACCTTGTCACGGTCAAGGAAAGCAGCGTCGATCAGCAGGAAGCGCGCCGCCTCTTGCACAAGCACCGCATCGAAAAGCTGCTGGTGGTGGATGCCAAGGGCAATTGCGTTGGCCTCATCACCGTCAAGGATATCGAGAAGTCGCAGCTGAACCCCAACGCCACCAAGGATGCGCAGGGCCGCCTTCGCGCCGCTGCCGCCATCAGCGTCGGTGCTGACGCCATCGAGCGCGCCGAGCGCCTCATCGATGCCGGCGTCGACCTTCTGGTCGTCGATACCGCGCATGGCCATTCGCAGCGCGTGCTGGATGCCGTCTCGCAGGTCAAGAAGATGTCGAATTCGGTTCGCATCATCGCCGGCAACGTCGCCACCGCCGACGGCACCAAGGCGCTGATCGATGCCGGCGCGGACGCTGTCAAGGTCGGCATCGGCCCCGGCTCCATCTGCACCACCCGCATTGTCGCCGGCGTCGGCGTTCCGCAGCTGGCTGCCATCATGTCGTCGGTCGAAGTCGCCAATGCGGCTGATATCCCCGTTATCGCCGATGGCGGCATCAAATTCTCGGGCGATCTGGCCAAGGCGATCGCCGCCGGCGCTTCCGCCGTCATGATCGGCTCGCTGCTCGCAGGCACGGATGAAAGCCCGGGCGAAGTGTTCCTCTACCAGGGCCGTTCCTTCAAGGCCTATCGCGGCATGGGCTCCGTTGGCGCCATGGCGCGCGGTTCCGCCGACCGTTATTTCCAGGCCGAAGTGCGCGACACGCTGAAGCTCGTTCCGGAGGGTATCGAAGGTCAGGTTCCCTATAAGGGCCCGGT
The DNA here is from genome assembly GCA_003241215.1 of Agrobacterium fabrum. Lineage (GTDB taxonomy): Bacteria > Pseudomonadota > Alphaproteobacteria > Rhizobiales > Rhizobiaceae > Agrobacterium > Agrobacterium fabrum_A. Next base: position 5,078 of record QFOL01000225.1, on the reverse strand, counting down.
TTCCGGCGTCCTGCACCAGCTGGCCGGCGGCCTCAAGGCCGCCATGGGTTATGTCGGCGGCAGCAACATCAAGGAATTCCAGGAGCGCGCCACCTTCGTTCGCATCTCCAGCGCGGGCCTGCGCGAAAGCCACGCCCATGACGTGACGATCACCCGCGAAAGCCCGAATTACCCCGGCGCGGTTTGATCTTTCGAGGCAAATCCGTAAAAGGATACTGAGTATTTGGCGCTCCCCGATTCATGCCGGATCGGGGAGCGTTTTCACGATTGGAGAGGAAAGCATGTCCCCCACGACCGCAATGTTCTGGCCGATGATCGCCCATGTCTTTCTGGTCTTCTGCCTTTACGGGCTGCTGATCGTCCGGCGCAACAAATACACTTTCACGGATCGCGAATCGGCCATCAAGCTGCGCGACCGGGGCGAGGAGGCGCGCGAAAGCCATCTGGTGAACCGCAACATCGCCAACCAGTTCGAACTGCCTGTCCTGTTCCACATCGCCTGCCTGCTGCTCTACATCACCGATGCGGACAATATCGTCACCGTCGTTCTGGCATGGCTTTTCGTGCTCTCGCGTTACGCCCATTCCTATGTCCACGTCACCAGCAACCGCCTGCGTCAGCGTGGCGCATTGTTCGGCATCGGCTTTGCGCTGGTCGTCTGCCTGTGGGCATGGCTCGCCATATGGTTGGCGCTGGAGTAAATCAGCACCGTGCGGTTGCCTCATAAGTGAGACAATCCCGCCTTGCAAAATGCTTCGATTTGCGATGGGTCAATTCCATGACGCGTCATCCCCGCTAATCTCTGCCTGCCGTCGAGGATTTCAGGCGAGCAGAGATTTAGGGAGTATGTCATGGCTAAGACAATGAAGGCGGCGGTTGTCCGCGCATTTGGAAAACCGCTGACCATCGAGGAAGTGGCGATACCGGATCCCGGCCCCGGTGAAATTCTCATCAACTATAAGGCGACGGGCATTTGCCACACCGACCTGCACGCCGCAACGGGTGACTGGCCGGTGAAACCCAACCCGCCTTTCATCCCCGGCCACGAAGGTGTCGGTTATGTCGCCAAGATCGGCGCTGGCGTCACCGGCATCAAGGAAGGCGACCGCGCCGGCACGCCCTGGCTCTACACCGCCTGCGGATGCTGCATTCCCTGCCGCACGGGCTGGGAAACGCTGTGCCCGAGCCAGAAGAATTCGGGCTATTCCGTTAATGGCAGCTTTGCCGAATACGGCCTCGCCGATCCGAAATTTGTCGGCCGTCTGCCGGATAACCTGGAATTCGGCCCGGCAGCCCCGGTGCTCTGCGCCGGCGTCACCGTCTATAAGGGCCTCAAGGAAACCGAGGTCAGGCCCGGTGAATGGGTGGTCATTTCAGGCATTGGCGGGCTTGGCCACATGGCCGTGCAATATGCCAAGGCGATGGGCATGCATGTCGTTGCCGCCGATATTTTCGACGACAAGCTGGCGCTCGCTAAGAAACTCGGAGCGGATGTCACCGTCAACGGCCGCGCGCCTGACGCGGTGGAGCAGGTGCAGAAGGCGACCGGCGGCGTGCATGGCGCGCTGGTGACGGCGGTGTCGCCCAAGGCCATGGAGCAGGCTTACGGTTTCCTGCGCTCCAAGGGCACCATGGCGCTTGTCGGCCTGCCGCCGGGCTTCATCTCCATTCCGGTGTTCGATACGGTGCTGAAGCGTATCACGGTGCGCGGCTCCATTGTCGGCACAAGGCAGGATCTGGAGGAAGCGCTGACCTTCGCCGGTGAAGGCAAGGTGGCGGCCCACTTCTCCTGGGACAAGCTCGAAAACATCAACGATATCTTCCACCGTATGGAAGAGGGCAAGATTGACGGCCGTATCGTCGTGGATCTCGCCGCCTGAAGCAAATGACAGGGCTTGCGGCGCTCACGCAAAAGTGTGGCGCCGCTTCCGCCGAGCCCGTTCCCACCGGGGCGATCTGCGTTATCCTCCCTGGCGCATCCGCGCGTTCAAGGAGGACAGGGTGATGGACAAGCCGAAGATTACGCAGGCCATGATCGACGCTTACGATGAATATACCCATCTCAGCCTCGACCGCCGCAAATTCATGGAAAAGCTGACCGTGCTGGCTGGCTCCGGTGCGGCCGCAGCGGCTATTGCGCCGCTTCTTTCGGCAAACAGCGCCCGTGCGGCGGTCGTCGCGGCCGATGACGACAGGATCGTCGCCGAGGAGGTGACCTATCCCGCCCCCGGCGGCGAGATGAAGGGTTACCTCGTTACGCCGAAATCCGTTTCCGGCCCCATCGGCTCCGTCATCGTCATCCACGAAAACCGCGGTCTGAACGACCATATTCGTGACGTGGCAAGACGGGTGGCGCTTGCCGGTTTCCGCGCGCTTGCGGTCGATTTCCTCTCGCCGCAGGGCGGTACGCCCGCCGATGAGGAGAAGGCGCGGCAGATGTTCAGCGGTCTCGACATGGATGCGACCGTCGCCAATGCCGAAGCGGGCCGGGTATGGCTTGCGGCCCGGCAGGGGGCGAATGGCAAGGTCGGCGCAGTCGGTTTCTGCTGGGGCGGCGGGCTGGTCAACCGTTTCGCCACCAAATCGGCGGGCCTGAACGCCGGCGTCGCCTATTACGGCCAGCAGGCCCCGGCGGCCGATGTGCCTGCCATCAAGGCGCCGCTGCTTCTGCACTATGCCGGTCTCGATGAGCGCATCAATGCCGGCATCGACGCCTATAAGAAGGCGCTGGAGGAAAACGGCAAGACCTTCGAAATCTTCGTTTATGACGGCGTCAACCACGCCTTCAACAATGACACATCCTCGGCGCGCTACGACAAGGCGGCTGCCGATCTCGCCTGGGGCCGGACGACGGAGTTCTTCAAGAAATATCTGGCGTGATGGGGTTTCGTAAGGGGTTCTCGGCGCTACCGCTTGTTTCTTCTCCCCGCCGGGGAGAAGGTCGCGGCAGCGGGATGAGGGGGCGAGGGTAGAGATATACGGAGAGGGTGCCCCCTCATCCGACCCTTCGGGCCACCTTCTCCCCGGCGGGGAGAAGAAACAAGCGGCAACCCCTCATTCTATCAGCGGCTTCGTCGCTGATCTAAACGCCCCCAGCCCCACGCTTCAAATGCTCGTCGAGCCTCGGCATGATCTCCACGAAATTGCAGGGCAGGTGGCGATAATCGAGCTGGGCTTTCAGAATACCGTCCCACGCATCCTTGCACGCGCCGGGAGAACCGGGCAGCACGAAGATGAAGGTCGCATTCGCCACGCCGCCGGTCGCCCGTGACTGGATGGTGGCGGTGCCGATCTTGTCATAGGAGATGTGGTGGAAGAGGGCGGAAAATCCGTCCATGCGCTTTTCGAACAGCGGCTCCAGCGCTTCGGGCGTCACATCGCGGCCGGTAAAGCCGGTCCCGCCGGTGGTAATGACCACATCAACGCCTTCAGAGAGCGTCCAGTCGCGCACCGTGCCGGCAATCGCTGCCTTGTCATCAGGCACGATGGCGCGGGCCGCGAGCCTGTGGCCCGCTTCCTCCAGCCTTGCAACGAGCGTATCGCCGGATTTGTCGTTCTCCAGCGTGCGGCTGTCCGAAACGGTCAAAACCGCAATGCCAAGGGGAATGAAGGGTCTTTCGCCTGCCATGGCCTTATCCTCGAATGCCGGGAGCATCGGACCGAAAAGTGTATTGCGGTTTTCGGAAAATCCGATGCTCAAACAAAACTGGGAGCGGCGGGCCCGCCGCTCTAATCCTCAAATGGTCCGCGTCGCCTGAAAATACCAGCCGGGGCGCTTCTGCCGAAGCGATGTTTCCGCTTTCCTGGCCGCTTCAAGGGAATGAAAAATCCCGAAACAGGTTGCCCCCGAGCCCGACATGCGCACAAGCGCAGCACCTTCCTGCGACAGCAACCCGATGATTTCCCCGATTTCCGGCAGCAGCGCCTGGGCCGGTGGTTGCAGATCGTTACGGCTTTGCGCGAGAAAACCCATCCAGCCGATTGTTGCAGAGGCGGGCAGGGGCGGATTGGTCTTGTTCTGCAATCGCCGAAAAATCTCCGGCGTCGAGACGGCCTTCAGCGGATTAGCCAGAACCATGGACAGTTCCGGCAGATCGGTGAGCGGTTCGATGTCCTCGCCGATGCCGCGCGCGATCAGTGATCGGCTTTCAAGGCACATCGGCACATCCGCCCCGAGCATCAGCGCCATGGATGCAAGCGCATCCGGCGCGATCCCGGCACGCCAGTGCCGCAAAAGTCCCCGCAGCGTCGCCGCCGCATCCGCCGAGCCGCCGCCGATACCGGAAGCCACCGGCAGGTTCTTTTCAAGATGAATGGCGACCGGGGGTGCAGGTTGCCCCGTCGATGCGAGCGCATCGCGCAACAGGTTTCTGGCGCGGGTGACGAGGTTATCGCCGCCATCGCCCGCGCGCAAAAGATCGCCGAAAGGGCCTGAGATGGAGAAACTGTCGGCATCGGCGGCGCGAATACGGATCGTGTCGCCGGCTTCGGTGAACGCCACCAGCGTTTCGAGCAGATGATAGCCATCCGCTCGCTGGCCGGTCACATGCAGCGCCAGATTGATCTTGGCCGGGGCCGCCTCGATGGTCTCGGTGGCCCCGGAAACCTCATGTCCGCGCATGCGGCGTCAGGATTTCTTGTCCGGAGTGGCGGCCGGCGCCGGTGCCGGAGGAGCAGGCGGCTGTGGCGCGACGTCCTTCTTGGCGGTATTTTCGGCATCCTTTTCCACCGCTGGCAGGCCGTTGGCGATCTTTTCCTTCACCTTGGCCTTGTCCACGTCGTCGCTGTCGCCGATCAGGGCGCGGTTCCACTGATAGACCGCCTCGATCTTGCGGCCGACCCGCCAGTAGGCGTCGCCCAGATGGTCGTTGATGGTCGGATCGCCGGCCTTGAGTTCGATCGCCCGTTCCAGTTCGGTCACGGCTTCATCGAAATCGCCGAGGCGATAATGCGCCCAGCCGAGCGAATCGACGATATAACCGTCATTCGGCCGAAGCTCGACGGCGCGGCTGATCATCTTCATGCCTTCATCGAGATTGATGCCCTTGTCCACCCAGGAATAACCCAGATAGTTCAGA
>QFOL01000224.1 GCA_003241215.1 Agrobacterium fabrum | reverse complement strand
CTGCTGCCGCAGGCGCGCGGCATTCGCGCCGTGCCGATTTCCGGCCAGACGGGTTATGGCCTCGACCGGCTGATGCAGAACATCATCGATACCGACAAGGTCTGGAACCGCCGTATCTCCACCGCCCGCCTTAACCGCTGGCTGGATTCGCAGACGACGCAGCATCCGCCGCCGGCCGTTTCCGGCCGCCGCCTGAAGCTGAAATATATGACGCAGGTAAAGGCCCGCCCGCCGGCCTTCATGATTTCCTGCACCCGGCCGGAAGCTATTCCGGAAAGCTATACGCGTTATCTGGTGAACGGGCTGCGCAAGGATTTCGACATGCCGGGCGTGCCGATCCGGGTGCATTATCGCGGTTCGGACAATCCGTTCGAGAGCAAGGCGAAGAAGAAGCGCTGATCTGACTTCGGCTTTAGGACAGAACAATGCGGCATATTTCTTCTCCCCACCGGGGAGAAGGTGGCCCGAAGGGTCGGATGAGGGGGCAAGCTCTCCGTATATCTCGACCGTCGCCCCCTCATCCCGCTGCCGCGGACTTCTCCCCCGCGGGGAGAAGAAACAAGGGGCGCCCGCTCGCCCAAATTTCACGGTTTTGAAGAGTAAAAGACCATGCTGATCAAGCAGACCGACTATCACCGGATTTACCGCGTCATCAACAGCCTGCTCATCAGCCAGAATGCCGATCCCGCTTCGGCCTCGATGTATTTCAGCACCTTCGGCGCTTTCATCCTGCAGCAGCATTACAAGCTGAAGGCCGTGCCGAAGGGCGGGCTTGCGGCCTATAATCTCGGCGGCACGGTTTTGCTCTTCGCCGATCATCGTGAAGACGGTTATGTGACGGGCGCGGGCGAGAATTTCCACTGCTGGGTGGAGGCGGATGGCTGGGCGGTCGACTTCATGGCGCCGGCATTTTCGGAAGGCGCCGATGGGCTTTCGGTGCCGGCGAAAATGTTCCAGCGGCCGCTTGTCGCCATGGCGGCCTCCATCAACGATCTCGGGCAATCCGGCGATTTCTTCTATCGTTCCGAACCTGAAGCCACGGCCAAGCGCTTTGCCGACTGGCACAGGCAGGCAATGATCGGCGATATGGCGAGCGTTGCCGCCAACTGGTTCCGCAAATCGCCGAAGCAGATGGCCGCCTCGCTTTCGGTAACGGATCGCGACGGCAAGGCGCGGACCGTGCCGCTTTCCGGCCAGATGCTCACCGGAGCATGGTGAAGGCAGGTCACGCGCCATAGCGCCGGTCCCGAAGGCTTTGGCAGTGAGCGTTCTTTGATTTATAAGGGCGACGTTGCCACGCAGATTGGACTCAACAGGAACGGGAATGACGCTCCTATGGCCGATGACACGATTTCAATAAGCTTCACGCCCGACCCGAAACATGTCCCTTCCTATGTCCATGGTTATCAACATCAGGCCTATGAAAATTACAGCATGATTTTCGACAGGTCCTGGGCTCGCCATTTTTCCTCGGCGCGAGTCAAGCTGTCGTTGTTTGCCGGACTGGCTGCGGCCTTCATCTATTCGATAAGCCTGCCGTGGTTCCCGGGCGTCTGGCCGGTGGTCGGTTATTGGGTGTTCGCCCCTGCACCGTTTGTGGCCCTCGCCATCTGGTGCATTATCTGGCAGGGCGCGAGACGGGAGGCGAAATCCTATTACGAGGTTCTGGCGCACTGGAATATCGCCAACGAGCGAATGTATACGCCGCAGACGCAGATAGAGATCGGACCTCAGGGCTACAGGCAGGTCACACGGCTGGACACGGTGCAGCTGAGCTGGGCGCGTTATCACCTTGCCATCACGCCGCCGGACAGTCTGGTGCTGGTTTTCCACGGAACGGTGGTCGTCATACCCAATAGCGCCCTGCCGATCGCTGCAAAGGACATCATCGAGAAGATCAATCACTGGTGCGCGGCCCAGCAGAAAGAGCTTCTGCCCTTATCCTGAAACGGCATCTGAAAATGGCGGTATCATCCGGAAACAGAGGACGGCCAGCGTGTTCTCGCGGCAGCCGCCTGACGTCAATCAGCAGCCCGACCCCGTTCTAAAGATAACGGCAGTCGCGTCCTGATCGCCTTGTGACATTCCTGCTTCGTTTCGTCCACTATTCCCGCAGAAAATCTCGGGGATTGCCTTCATGCCAGTTGCGAACGGGATAACAGCGGCAGCGATTTCCCGGCGGCATGGATGACATTGTCGAGGAATTGCCTTGACGCCTTTTCCCAGCTGTAGCTTTTGGAAAGCATCAGCGCCGCCTGGGGCGAACAATGAAGCGCCGCCAAACAGGCATCGCGAAGATTATCATCCAGCGCGCCGGCGGCGGGGTTGCCGCCGAGAATGTCGATCGGCCCGGTGACGGGGAATGCCGCGACGGGCACGCCGCTTGCCAGCGCTTCCAGAATGGTGTTGCCGAAGGTGTCGGTCTTCGAGGGGAAAACGAAGACATCGGCCTGCGCATAGGCGTCGGCCAGCTCCTCGCCGGTCTTGACGCCGGTGAACAGCACATCAGGATATTTTTCCTGCAATTCCTGGCGGGCCGGGCCGTCGCCGATGACGACCTTCGATCCCGGCAGGTCCAGCTCCAGGAATTCCGGCAGGTTCTTCTCCACCGCCACACGTCCTACCGTCATGAAAATCGGTCTCGGCAGGTCGAAGGGCAGTTTTGCTTTCGGGCGCGGATGGAAAAGCTCGGCGTCGATGCCGCGGCTCCAGCGCTTGAGGTTGCGCACGCCGCGCGCTTCCAGTTCGGTCTCAAGGCTCGGCGTCGCCACCATGCAGGTATTGCCGCCATTGTGGAACCAGCGCACGAAGGCGTAAAGCCAGCTTTCCGGGACGGGGAAGCGCGCCGCCACATATTCGGGAAAGCGGGTGTGATAGCTGGTGGAAAAACGCATGCGGTTCTTCACGCACCAGCGCCGCGCCATGAAGCCGAGCGGCCCTTCCGTCGCAATATGCACGAAGGAGGGCTGGCTTTTTTCGATCTCCGCCGCCACACGGCGATAACCGGCAACCGAGAGGCGGATTTCCGGATAGGTCGGGCAGGGGATGCTATAGAAACTCTGCGGCGTGACCATGCGCACATCGATGCCGAGCCGCGCGAGTTCGGTATTGGTGTTTTCTATCGAGCGAACCACGCCGTTGACCTGCGGGTGCCAGGCATCTGTGACAATCGTGATTCTCGTCATGAAACACTGATCCTGCTCATCTGCGCGCGGGCGAATCCCCATTGCCCGGCTTCTGCCCGTATATGCGGGGTGCGTGTTACAGGATCATGTCAGGGTCTGTGACGGCGGGGAAGCGGGCTGAGAGGCCTATCCCACCAATGGCAGCAGCTCGGGGCTGATCAGCGCGCCGTGATGGCCGATGACGGTTGCGGCGGCCCTTGCGGCGAAAGTGGCGGCCTCTTCGGGGGAACTGCCTGTCACGTAACAGGCCAGGAACGCGCCGTTGAAGCTGTCGCCGGCGCTCGTCGTGTCCACCACCTCCACGGCCTTCACCGCCGGGGCGTGGCTGCGGCTGCCGCTAAAATCGAGCGTCGCACCCTTGGCGCCGTCCTTCACGACGATGTTTTCGACGCCGAGCGAACGGTAACGGTCGATGGTCGCCTCCACGGAGGCGTCGCCGAAATGGCTGGCTTCGTCATCGAAGCTCGGCATGACCAGCGTTGCGGCGCGGGCGCCGTTGGAGATGGTCTCGAGCATTACATCCCTGTCCGCCCACAGGCGCGGGCGGATGTTGGGATCGAAGACCACCAGCTTGCCCGCCGCCCTGGCGCGGCGCAGTTCGGCCAGAAACGTATCGACATCATGGGCGGAGGCGAGAATGGCGAGGGTGATGCCGGAGAAATAGACGACATCGGCGCTTTCCACCGTTTTGCGCAGATGATCCGCGTCAGCAGCCAGCTGCCTTGCCGCAGCGGCGTTGCGCCAGTAGCTGAAGGTGCGCTCGCCGTCCTTCAGGTTGATGAGGTAAAGGCCGGGCGTACCGCCCTTGATGCGGCGAATTTTTTCCGTGCCGATGCTGGCATCGGCAATGAAGGTGAGCATGTCTTCAGAGAGAGGATCGTCGCCGAGTGCGGTGAAATAATCGACCGACCAGTCGTCCGGCAGGCAGGCGCGGGCATACCAGGCGGTATTGAAGGTATCGCCGGCAAAACCCTTGCGCAGCAGCCCGTTGCCGGCCTGCGACAGTTCTACCATGCATTCGCCAATCGACAGAAACCGTCCGCCCACGCCGTCATCCTCCCGTTTTTTCCAGCCATGCGGCTTACGACGAGCGCGCGCCGCTGACAAGGGCGGTTGTGGCCGTTTGTGCATGTGCGAAGTTCCGGTTTACGCGGCCGCGACAGCTTTATATTCTCCGCTCAAACCATCAGGAGATCGCCCATGCCGCTAACCCATGCCCCGGTCCACAAATCCCAGGCGCAATCGGGCTGGTGGAAGGGAGCAGTGATCTATCAGGTCTATCCGCGCTCGTTTCAGGATACGACCGGCGACGGTTACGGCGATCTTGCCGGGGTGACGAAACGCCTGCCCTATATCGCCTCGCTCGGTGTCGATGCCATCTGGCTTTCGCCCTTCTTCACCTCGCCCATGGCCGATATGGGTTATGATGTCTCCGACTATTGCAATGTCGATCCGATGTTCGGCACGCTTGCCGATTTCGATGCGCTGATGGCTGAGGCGCACCGGCTGGGGCTGAAGGTCATCATCGATCAGGTCATTTCGCATACGTCCGACCGGCATCCCTGGTTCGTGGACAGCCGCGCCAGTCGCAGCAACAGCAAGGCTGACTGGTATGTCTGGGCCAATCCCAAGCCTGATGGCACGGCGCCGACAAACTGGCTTTCCGTGTTCGGCGGCCCGGCCTGGGAATGGGACGGCGTGCGCAAGCAATATTACATGCACAGCTTCCTCGCCTCGCAGCCGGACCTGAATTTTCACAACCCCGAGGTTCAGGATGCGCTTCTTGAAACCGTGCGCTTCTGGCTGGATCGCGGTGTGGACGGCTTCCGGCTCGATACCGTCAACCATTATTTCCACGACAGGCTGTTGCGCGACAACCCGCCGCTCTTCGATGAGGAAAGTTTCGGTCTCGACGCGTCCGACGTCAATCCCTATGGCATGCAGGACCATCTCTACGACAAGACGCGGCCGGAAAACGTCGCTTTCCTGAAGCGTTTTCGCACGCTTCTGGATGAGTATGAGGGCCGTGCGACCGTCGGTGAGGTGGGCGATGGGGCTCGGTCGCTGAAGACCGTGGCGGCCTATACATCCGGCAACGACAAGCTCAACATGTGCTACACCTTTGACCTTCTCGGGCCGGATTTCAGCGCCAAACATTTGCGCGGTTCGGTTGAAACATTCGGCAAGGTGGTGACGGACGGCTGGGTGTGCTGGGCTTTCTCCAACCATGACGTGGTGCGGCACCTCAGCCGGTTTTCCGAAGGCGCTGAAGAACAGACACGGGTGGCGAAGCTCGCCATCTGTGTTCTCGCCAGCCTGCGCGGCTCCATCTGCCTCTATCAAGGTGAGGAGCTGGGTTTGACCGAGGCGGAACTTGCCTTCGAGGATCTGCGCGATCCCTACGGCATCCGCTTCTGGCCCGCCTTCAAGGGGCGGGACGGATGCCGTACGCCGATGGTGTGGGAGACCGGCAAGCCGAATGCCGGTTTTTCAAGCGCCGAAAAGCCCTGGCTGCCGGTGCCCTATGTTCATGCCATGCAGGCCGTGGATGCGCAGGAGCGCAAGCCGGACTCGGTTCTGAACCATTATCGTGCTGTCTTGTCTTTCCGCAAAAGCCATGGCGCACTGCGCGACGGCGATATGCATTTCCTCAAGACCAATCTCGATGTGCTGGCCTTTACGCGACAGAAGGGTGAGGAGAAACTGCTGTTCGTCTTTAACCTGACGCGCGAGGCAGTGGAATTTCCCGTGCCGAAGGCCATGCGCGTCACGGACATCCTGCCGATGCCGGGTTTTGCGCCGCTTTTCGATGCGGGGATGGTGAAGCTCGATGGGCTGGATGTGTTTTGCGGGGTCGTTGCATGAGTGGGCAATTTGTCATCGAGACGGCTGGCAAAACATCGCTCGATGAGTGGTCCCTCCTGCGGCACCGCTTGTGGTCCGATGCTTCACCCGCCGAACACCGGGCGGAATTGCAGGACGTCTCCGACAATGAGGTTGGATTTATTGCCTATGATCCGGCGGGCATGGCCATCGGTTTTGCCGAAGCCAGCCTGCGGCGGGATTATGTCAACGGATGCGACACCTCGCCCGTGGCGTTTCTCGAAGGCGTTTATGTGGAGGAGGCGTTTCGCAAACAGGGCGTTGCGGCGGCATTGATTGCCGAAGTAACCCGTTGGGCGACCGGCAAGGGTGTGAGCGAGCTTGCTTCCGATGCCGATATTTCCAATGTCGCTTCACATCGTATGCATGCGGCGCTGGGATTTGAGGAAACGCAGCGGGTGGTTTATTTCCGCAAGCTTCTGCCTTCGGATTGAGGGTATAGGCGCAGC
>QFOL01000223.1 GCA_003241215.1 Agrobacterium fabrum | reverse complement strand
TGAGGTGAATAACAATCAAAACGGTCTGCATGACAATCCATTCCATGCCCCGCGCGGAGCACCATAAAGAAGGTTTTGCGGCTCTTTACATGAGGCGAAAGCTTATTCCAAGCCCCTTTCCCGCTACTCTTGCAGGAAAGCTCGGATCAAGCCGTCAGTTGCTCGTATGCGGCATAGATGGAAAGGAAGTCGGAAGCTTTCAAGCTCGCGCCGCCGATCAGCGCGCCGTCGACATTTTCTACGCCCATCAATTCCAGCGCATTGGCGGGCTTCACCGAGCCGCCATAGAGGATGCGCATGGTCTTGCCGGCGTCGCCGAAGCGCTTGACGAGTTCATCGCGCATGAAGGCGTGGGCCTCACGCACATCGTCCACGGTGGGTGTCAGACCCGTGCCGATCGCCCAGACGGGTTCATAAGCGATGACGGTATTTTCGGCGGTCGCCTCGTCCGGCAGGGAGCCGGCAAGCTGGCGCTTGAGGATATCGAGCGTCTGGCCCGCCTTGCGCTCATCCGCCGTCTCACCGATACAGACGATGGCGATGAGATCGGCCTGATGGGCGGCAACGGCCTTGGCGCGCACCAGATGATCGGTCTCGGCATGGTCGGTCCGGCGCTCGGAATGGCCGACGATGACATGGGTGCCGAAGCAGTCGGCGATCATCTCGGCGGAAATATCGCCGGTATGCGCGCCGGAGGCGTTCTGGTGGCAATCCTGTGCGCCGATCATCAGCGGGCTGTCATCGCACAGCGCCGTTGCGACGTAGAGCAATGTCGAGGGCGGGCAGATCAGCGCATCCACCTTTTCGGACAGCGCGCCCTTGACGCCCTCTGCCATGGCCTTGATCTGATCGAGCGAGGCACGGGTGCCGTTCATCTTCCAGTTTCCGGCAACAAGCGGTCGAACATTCGGCGTCATGCGTATCCCATTCCCTTTGTCTTGGGCCCGCCCTTGGCGACGCCCCTTCCCTCAGCCGTGTCACGGCCCATAATCGCGACAGAAACACTGCCGGAAATCCCGGGATATTCCTTTAACCTCAGCTGGCAACAAATGGTACAAAAAAGCGGTCCAAGAGTTCAAAACGACGGGCGATTTCTAGAAAATTGCTGTTGCTGACCCAAATAACGGCCTCAGCGGCTCAAAATCCAGTTCAAAACCGCCCGCCAGTCGGTCATGCGCACCGGTGTGCCGTGGCTGCCAGTCTCATACCGCGTGAACCGCGCCGGCTCGCCGGCCTTCAGCAAAGAACGGAAGATGCTTGCCTGCTGATCGGCCGAATAGACCTTGTCGGCACTGCCATGGGTGAACCAGACAGGCTTCTTCGCCCTGGCAAAGGCGCTTTTCGGAAAATCCGGATCGACCGCCCCGCCGAGGATCGCCATGCCCTTGAGATTGGCGACAGCTGCCTTGTCGCGGCTGATACCATAACAGATGAAACTGCCCATGGAGGCGCAGGTCAAAATGACAGGCTTGCCGCCCGATTTTTTGGCCGCATCGGCAATCAGCGCCGCGATATCGGCAACGCCGTTCTCATCGAAGGAGCGCACGCTCAGCGCATAATAGGTGCCGCCATTGGCGACGGCCAGATTTTTCAGCCGGTTGAAATTGCCGCCGAACGTATAATCGTTCATGCCGAGCCGCCGGTCGCCGCCGCGTCCATGGATGAAGATGACGGTGAAGGCCTGCCCGCTCGCCGGCCCGACGCGGCCGACCTCAAGCGCCCTGCCCTCGACGGACATTGTTTCCAGCGCCTGCGCCTTCTTCGGCGTCATATCGACATATTGCCGTTTCACCCGCCGCTCGGGCACCTCGTCGCGGCCGTTGATATCGCGCATCTCCTGATAGTCGATGATCTCGGAAGCGCCGCCATCGCCGCTGGAAAGCACCGTCTGGGCGGAAAACAGCTCATCCTTGAAGGGACGCAACGGCCCATCGGAGGCGAAGGCTGCAACCGGCATGGCCGCAACAGTCAGGCTGAAAAGAGTACAAAACGTGAAATGAGCTGTGGACATGCCTTGGCTAACCGTTCATTCGTGGCTGCGAGACTTGCCATTGCAACCTCGCCAGCGCAATCCTCCTGTTGCGAAACCCTGACACAATCGTGGCATAGGATGCGCCGCGTTTGCCAGACGGACCCACTTCAAATCGGACGGGAACCGCGTTTGGCGTTATGATTGACGCTACTGGCATAATGATTCGCATGGCGAAATTCTGACACACGCTTTTGAACTTTGGACATGATGGACGACAGCAACGATCTCTTCTCCGGTCTTCCGGCAGCACGAAACAGCGATACGGAAACGAACGAGGACACCGCAAAGACGCCGGTGACCGCGGCCGCCAACGTGCCCGCCAACGCGAATGTGCAGCCGAAACCCGCAGCCGTTGCGGCCGTGACGCCGCCCGCCCCCGTATCACCATCCGGTGACGACTACGGCGCGTCCTCGATCCGCGTGCTCGAAGGGCTGGAGCCGGTGCGCATGCGTCCCGGCATGTATATTGGCGGCACCGATGAGAAGGCGCTGCACCATCTCTTCGCCGAAGTCATCGACAACTCCATGGACGAGGCCGTCGCCGGCCACGCCAATTTCATCGAGGTCCATCTCGACGCCGAAGGTTTTCTGACGGTTACCGATAACGGCCGCGGCATTCCGGTGGAAAACCACCCGCAGGTGCCCGGCAAATCGACGCTCGAAGTCATCATGACCAAGCTGCATGCCGGCGGCAAGTTCGACGGCAAGGCCTATGAGACATCGGGCGGCCTGCACGGCGTCGGTGTTTCCGTAGTCAATGCGCTTTCCGATCTTCTGGAAGTGGAAGTGGCCCGTAACCGCAAGCTTTATCGCCAGCGCTTTTCGCGCGGCGCGCCGATTGGCGGGCTTGAGGAATTGGGTGATGTGCACAATCGTCGCGGCACCCGCGTGCGTTTCCATCCCGATCCGCAGATCTTCGGCGATCACGCCAAGTTCGAACCGGCCCGCATCTTCCGCATGGCCCGCTCCAAGGCCTATCTCTTCGGCGGCGTCGAAATCCGCTGGAGCTGCGATCCCGGCATGGTGCCGGCCGGCGGCGAAATCCCCGAAAAGGCCGTGTTCCATTTCCCCGGCGGCCTGAAGGACTATCTCGCCGCCACGCTCGGCAAGGAATTCACCGTCACCCGCGAGATTTTCTCCGGCCGTACGGAAAAGACCGGCGGCCACGGCGCGCTCGAATGGGCCGTCACCTGGTATGGCGGCGACACGCAGATCCATTCCTATTGCAACACCATTCCCACACCCGAAGGCGGCACGCATGAGGCCGGCTTCCGCATTGCGCTCACCAAGGGCCTGAAGAATTACGCGGACCTGACGCAGAACAAGCGCGCCAAGGACATCACCACCGATGACGTGATGATCTCCGCCGCCGGCATGCTCTCCGTCTTCATCCGCGAGCCGGAATTCGTCGGCCAGACCAAGGACAAGCTCGCCACCGTCGAAGCCCAGCGCATCGTCGAAAACGCGCTGCGCGATCCCTTCGACCATTATCTCGCCGGCAATCCGGGCGAAGCGGCCAAGCTGCTGGACTGGGTGATCGAGCGCGCCGAAGAGCGCCTGCGCCGCCGCAAGGAAAAGGAAGTCAACCGCAAGACCGCCGTGCGCAAGCTGCGCCTGCCCGGCAAGCTGGCGGATTGCGCCCAGAACACCGCCGAAAATGCCGAACTTTTCATCGTCGAGGGTGACTCGGCGGGCGGCTCGGCCAAGCAGGCGCGTAACCGCGCCAATCAGGCCATTCTGCCGCTGCGCGGCAAAATCCTCAACGTCGGCAGCGCCAGCCGCGAAAAGCTCTCCGCCAACCAGCAGATCGCCGATCTCATCCAGGCGCTCGGCTGCGGTACACGCACGAAATATCGCGAAGAGGATTTGCGGTATGAGCGCATCATCATCATGACCGATGCCGATGTCGACGGCGCGCATATCGCCTCGCTGCTCATCACCTTCTTTTATCAGGAAATGCCGGAACTCATTCGTGGCAATCACCTGTACCTCGCCGTGCCGCCGCTTTACGTCATCCGTCAGGGCGCCAAGAGCGCCTATGCCCGCGACGACGCCCACCGCGCCGAGCTGATGGAAACCGTCTTCAAGGGCAAGAAGGTCGAAATCGGCCGCTTCAAAGGCCTCGGCGAGATGATGGCCCAGCAGCTGAAGGAAACCACCATGGATCCCGAAAAGCGCACCCTGCTGCGCGTCGAGATCGACGATGTGGATTTCGAAGGCACCCGCGAGGCCGTCGACAATCTGATGGGCACCAAGGCCGATGCCCGCTTCCGTTTCATCCAGGAACGGGCGGCCTTTGCCGATAATCTGGATATCTGATCATCCGGATGAACCCTTGAAAGGCAGCGCACGGCGCTGCCTTTTGTGTTGATGTGGAGGCGACATCATGCGGATAGTGCTGACAGGCAGTTCCGGTCGGGTCGGCCGCGCGATTTTCAGCGCCCTGGCCGGCAGGCACAATGTCACCGGCATGGATCGCTCCCCCTTTTCCACCACCCATATCGTTGGCGATTTCGCGGACGAAGCGCTCCTGCGTTCCGCTTTCGAACAGGCGGATGCGGTGATCCATACGGCAGCACTCCACGCTCCGCATGTCGGCATGGTTCCGGATGCGGAATTCCAGCGCATCAATGTCGAGGGGACCCGTATGGTGGCGCAAGCGGCGATGGCGGCGGGCGTGCCGCGGCTGGTTTTCACCAGTACCACGGCGCTTTACGGACGCGCGGTTTCCGTGGGGTCCTGCAGCTTCATCGATGAAGCGACGCCGCCCCGGCCGAAAAGCATCTATCACCGCACCAAACTCGAAGCCGAGCGGATGCTGGAGGCGATGGCAGGCCCGCATCTCGCCGTGCGCGTGCTTCGCATGTCCAGAAGTTTCCCGGAGCCCGCCGATGTCATGGCGGCCTACAGGCTGCATCGCGGCGTCGATATCCGCGATGTCGCCGATGCCCATGTGCTGGCGCTGACCAATGCGGGAGACGATTTCCAGCGCTATATCATATCGGCAACCACCCCGTTTTCCGCCGATGACTGCGACAGCCTCGCCGAGGATGCCGCTTCCGTTCTCCGGCAGCGGACCCCGGCCCTCGCCGAAGCTTTCGCACGACAAGGATGGACGTTGCCAGCGACCATTGACAGGGTCTATTTGCCCGCTCACGCCGCAGAGAGGCTGGGCTGGACATCCCGCTTCGGCTTCGAGGAGGTGCTGGCGCAGCTTGGCCGGCGCAGCCTCGAAGTCCTGCCTGCCGGCGCCAATATCAGCAGGAAATCCGAATAAGGCCGGCCCTAGGCCGCCGCATCCTCGCGGACGTCCAGAATGCGGTCGATCAGGCCCCATTCCAGGGCCTCCTGCACCGTCATGAACCGGTCGCGATCCATCGCCCTCTCGAACTCTTCATAACTGCGCCCGCAATGCTCGGCGTAAAGCCGCGTCATGCGGTGCTTTGTCTGCCTGATTTCCTCGGCATGGATGAGCATGTCCGACGCCTGCCCCTGAAAACCGCCCGACGGCTGGTGAATGAGGATGCTGGCATTGGGCAGCGCCGCGCGCGTGCCCGGTTCGCCCGCCATCAGCAGGAACGACCCCATGGAACGGGCCGTACCCATGCACAGGGTGTGAACCGGCGCGCGAATGTAACGCATCGTGTCATACATGGCCAAACCGCTGGTCACGACGCCACCCGGCGAATTGATGTAGAGGTGGATGGGCTTCTTCGGGTTTTCCGCCTCGAGAAACAGCAATTGCGCGCAGACCAGTGCGGAAACCGCATCGTTGACCTCTCCGCTGAGAAAGATGATCCGTTCCCGCAACAGGCGGGAATAAATGTCGAAAGACCGTTCTCCCCTTGCGGATTGTTCGACGACCATCGGGACGAGTTGCATCGCTTCGCGCATTGGCGAACTCCTGTCGGTTGAAAATGTCGGGAAACGTGGCGGATCAGGCAGCGAGCTTGATCGGCGAAACGTTGCGGTTTGCGGCAGCCTTCGTCATGCGGCCGGCATTGGTGGGCAGATCATGAATGATGCGCAGGCTGGTGCCGCCGCGCCCGTTTCCCGCGATCTGGAAGGTGACGACGCTTTCCAGAAATGGCGGCTTGTCTTCCCGCAGCCTGTAGCGGACCTCTTCGCCGGGCCTGATGTCGATTGCCTCCGGTTCCGCCAGCGCTTCCGCTGGCAGCCAAACGGCGCGGAAGGCCGGAATGCTGATCGCCCGCCAGACCTTCTGTGGCGGCTCGTCCAGATCGTATGCGAGCTCGATGGCGTCGGGAGTTCCGGGCTTTTGCCTGTTCATTGGTCCATATCCTTCAGCAGGAGCTTCAGCGCTTCGATGCGCTGCGGCCAGTAGGCGCGATATTTGCCAAGCCACGCCGCAATACGGGTCAATCCTTCCGGATCGACCTGATAATTGACGAAACGACCCTGCCGACTCTCAACCACAAGCCCCGCCCCGCGCAGCACCGAAAGATGCTGCGACATGGCCGGCTGGCTGATTTCCATGCCTTCGCGCAAGGAGGAGGCATTCATGGCGCCATCCGCCAGTTTTTCGAAAATA
>QFOL01000222.1 GCA_003241215.1 Agrobacterium fabrum | reverse complement strand
CCAGACATTGGTCTTCGCCTTGCCGGATTGCATGGCGGTTTTTGCAGGGCGGTAAATCTTCGCAGACATGTCGAAACTGCTCCGGTTGGACAGTGGGGCGAAACACCCCGGATCATTCATCACGTACCTGAATAGAATAACCAAATCGTGTCAGGGACGTTGAATTTGAAATGGACTGACTTCAGGTGAGAGTCAAGACGATTATCCCCCTGCTGTCCGTTCGCGCGCTGCCATTTCGGGGTTGCATTCGGCCCGTCGGGGCCGTGGTTGAACAAAGATGAATTTCCCTGTTGCGGACTGCGGGTGAACCGTGTATTTCCCCAGCCATCGCCTCGGCGGAGTGTAGCGCAGTCTGGTAGCGCATCTGGTTTGGGACCAGAGGGCCATCGCCTCGGCGGAGTGTAGCGCAGTCTGGTAGCGCATCTGGTTTGGGACCAGAGGGTCGGGAGTTCGAATCTCTCCACTCCGACCATTTTCTTGTGATGTAAGTACTTGTAATGCTGGAAACATATTGATTTTCCAGCATGTTTGTTCGAACTACCCCTGCAAATCTCGTTACAAAACGGGTTCGGACATGGCGAAAAATAAGACACGAAAACTTCCCCAATACATGCATTTTATCGACGGTCGATATCGCGTCCGTGTGCCGATCAAGCTCGAGCTTCGGCCATACCTCTCCGGCAAGCATCAGTTCTATCAGGCTCTTGGTGGCGACCTCCGCACCGCGAAAGAAAACAGCCACTTTCATATGGCGGTCTTCAAGGAAGAGCTTCGACGGAGGGTCCAAAGCGCAGTCACTGTAGCGATCGCAACTTGGCGCCACGCTCGCTGAGCGAACTGCCATACATCCGAGGCTGATCTACAAAAATCGACGTTAGCGGCGTCTTTTCCCATTGCGCTCGTCGCTTGAACTTTTATACCGCCCTTAGCATCAAGGGGTGAGTCATATGGCGTCAGATCAAAAACATTTTGAGATTGAATTCGATGTTGACGGCAAAATTGTCGATTTTCTCTCTGCGGCTCCCCTCGACGTCACCCCTGAGGAGCGTGTTCGACAACGATATCTGAGGGTCTTGCACTTCGAGTATGGTTATCCAAAGGACCAAATGAGGCGCGAAGTCGCGATCCAACACGGAAGCTCTATTATCACCGATACGCACGGCCAGCCGGTGCGTGCCGATATCGTCGTCTATCGCGACGCAGCCGCTTGCGCTTCCAAGAACCAAGGTCGAATTCATCTTGTCGTGGAATGCAAAGCTCCTAACGTAAAAGATGGACACAACCAGTTAGTATCATATGTTTTCAACACCAGTGCGGAAGGTGGTGTCTGGTTTAACGGATCAGGCGAAGACGATGAAGTGGCTTATTTCCGTCGCGTTACCACCCCAGAGAGTGAATTCAAAGAGTGGATCGGCATCCCGCGTTACAAGGAAGCATGGGATTCGTTAGGCCGCCGAAAGAAGAGTGAACTAAAGAAGCCGAAAGACATAAAAGGCTTGCTGCGGCGTTGTCACAACCGCCTCCATGGTCGCGGGAACGACAGCGAAGAAGAAGACCTAACCATGGATATGGTTAGGATCATGCTCGCCAAAGCTATGGATGAAGAAGGCACTGACCCGCTGCCCACATTCTATTGCACAGCAGAAGAATACACATCAGAAGTAGGCATCAATGCGGTTAAGGATCGCATAACTAGGCTTTTTGACGACGTTAAGCGCGCAAATCGCGATGTCTTTAGTGATCACGAGCGCATTACTGTCGGAGCGAGAGCGATAGCTGACGTGGTTGTAGAGCTGCAGGATTATAGTCTGCTTTCAGGATCAGGCGCGGCTCATGAATGGGATCTGATGGGACATGCTTACGAGCAATACGCGTCGGTCTATTTGAAGCGTGAAAAAGGGCAGTTTTTCACTAATCGACTTGCCGTAGATCTCATGGTGTCGATGATTCAGCCCGGTTACCTCGACGTGATACTCGACCCGGCTGGTGGGTCGGGAGGCTTTCTAACGGGAGCGATGAGGTATGTCCGCAACCATATTGTCGATAGCGGCGGGAGTGAGATCGCAAAGCAGCGCCAACTTGAACGTCACAAGAATAATCTTTTTCTAGTCGAGATGAGCAAACGGCTAGTCAAGGTGGCAAAAACGGCCATGATTTTGAACGGAGACGGGCACGCTGGGATGACCGCAGGCGACAGCTTGGGCTCATTTGAAGCATTCGACAAAACTATCGTCAGTCAGGCAGGAAAAGGAGTTCCAACCGTAATCTTGACGAACCCACCCTTCGCAGGAGTTGGGGACGGACGCATCACTCACGAGGAGGTCCTTCGACGGTTTGACGCTGGAAAGCGGTGGGTTGAGACGGAAGGCGAATACCGCAAGACCGAAGAGCTCGCGCCGGACGGCGTTCCGCCGGAACTTCTTTTTTTTGAAAGATGCGTAGATTGGCTGAAGCCGGGCGGAAAGCTTGGGATCGTTTTACCGAAGAGCTTCTTGGATACCCAGACTTATCGTCCGGGAAGATCGATCCTGTTTTCGAAATGCCGCCTCTTAGCGGTGATTAACTGCCACAAGAACACATTTCAGCCCTTCACTGGAGTGCGGACCTGTATAGTTTTGGTTCAAAAACTGGCGGAAGGTGAGATCGCCCCCGCGAATTACCCGATATTTATGGCGATCTCTAGAAAAATTGGCCAAGACAGCGAAGGCGTGCCGATCTACAAGAAGGACGCTCTTAATAATGCTACGGAAGACCTAGACCACGATCTAATTGACATCGGCAAGGCATTTGAGGATTTCAAGCAAGGGAAATTGAAGAGCTCGGGTTATTGCTTCGCCGTCGAACGAAGCAAGATCGATAAGAACATGAACATCAATCCTCAGATGTTCCTTCCTCATCTCAACGAGACACTAGAGGCAGTTCAAAGTGTAGATGGAATAGAAGGGTGGTCCGTCACCACTCTGGGTGCCCTTTCTAAGGGGATCAAAATTTTCAAAGGGCCCCGCTTCAAGAGCGAGTCAATCATCGTTGAGGAGATCGGCCCTCGCGTTGAGCCTTACTTGACACCCTCTGCTGTGCTCCAAGAGAAGAGCGAAAGTGCGAAATTGCTCGACGTAAGCAAAGCTACGGCGACGCAACTTAGGATGATCGCTGCAATTAGAGTTCACCATGGCGACATAGTTATCACTCGATCAGGCACTATTGGTCGAGTAGCTTACATTACTCAGCGTCTTGATAAGGCGATTGTCAGCGATGACTTGATCCGCGTTAGAGTAGAGGATGAGGCACTGAGATTTTACGTCTTTGCCTACTTGCAGTCAAAGTATGCTCAGGACCAGATGTCCCGAAACGAATATGGGGCTGTTCAGCAACATCTTGAGCCCGAACATATTCGCAACTTGCTTGTCCCCATGACGGATGATCGCACTAATATGGATGGCATCGTTGATGCTGTCAGACGTTCGATCCAACTCCGCGAGACTCTGGAAACACAGAACTTGGACATATCAAAACGCCTCGGCGACTTCATGACAGACGCGCTCGGAAAGGTTTAGGCGAACAATAGCAAGGCCTACGGGCCTTGCACTGTAACCGTATTAAAGATAGTGCTCTCTCGTTCGTTGCAAATCGACATTACAGACTTACAAAAAGCCAAAGATAGTCATTGAAATTCAACGACATAGTCGATTTCGAATCTCTCCACTCCGACCATTTTAAAGCAAAACATCAGCTTTTCGGCGTAACGTCTTTCAAAATCCGCTATTTATTCCGCTGACGGACCGGCCAGAGTGCTCTCTGCGGTGCCTATCGTCATGACGTTGCCGCGCCACGCCACCGCGCTGCCGATCCAGCTTCGGGTCCAGACGGCGGGCATGATCATGTCTCGGGCGATCATGGCCGGCAGCGTATGGAGAGATACCGGCCAGCCGTTTAGGGCGGCGAGCGCCAGTTCCGGTATGTACATGAGCGCGAGGACGGCAAGGGCGGTTGCGGCGAGGTTCACATCCATCATGGCGGCCGCGGCGAGCGCGAAGAGAAGTGGGGGAAGCGCGCCGGTGAGGATTTCGGGGGCGAAATATTGCGGGAAGGTCACGCGTCTCAGCCGCGCCCAGCGCGTCTGGCGCGACCAGATCTCGCCGGCATGGCGCTGGCCGAGCGGCTGTTCGAAGGGGGCGGAAACCAGATGCACCTTGCGGCCGGCATTTCGCACCAGCTTCGTCGAGGCGGCGTCTTCGGCAATTTCGGCGGCGAGTGCGCGAATGCCGCCATTATCCTCCAGGAACGGCTTGTTCCACAACATCGACTTGCCCTGCGCGAAACCCATGCCGATCGCTTCCGCCGCATATTGCCAGCGGCCCTGCGAGCCGTTGAGGAAGGCGCATTCCACATGCGCCCAGAAACCCACCGGCCGGGAGCCGAGCGGCGGTGAGCAGACAAGCCCGCTATCCTGCCGCCAGGCCGACATCATGGTCGCAATATAGGATTTCGGCATCAGCACGTTCGAATCGGCGAGAATCACCCACTCATGCCGGGCGGTCCGCCAGCCCTTGACGCAATTGTTCAGTTTCGGATTGGCGCTGATGCGGTCATCGCCGATGAGCAATTGCATTGGAACAGAGGGAAAGGCAGCCTCGGCCTTGCGGACTTCGGCGATCACGGGATCGAACTCATCGGCGACGCAGAACAGCAGCTCGTAATCGGGCCAGTTGAGCTGGAAAGCGCGCGACAGCGTCAGGGGCGTGAAGTTTTCAACGCCACGCAACGGTACAACAAGCGAGACCGGCGGTTTTTGCCGGACGAGATCGTTTTCGGCGTCCCGCCTCGTCAGGCGCCAGCCGGCGAGAACAATGCCGAGAAGATTGAAGCCGAGGAGCAGAATTGCGCAAAGGGCAAAGACAGTTTCCATGCTGGCCAGTTCCACTCCCAAGCTTTCGGCGGTCTGCCCGCCAATCGATTCCATGGAATTCGTTCATACGGATTATAACGTTTGCGTGACAGTTACATGTCATTATCGGCTGGCGGATGGGCTGCCTTGTGCATGAAGGCGCTGCGCAGGCCCCACGCAAAGAAAAGCCCTCCGCGGGGAAGGGCTCAATCGTCATGACGGTCGATGAATTTTAGTGGACGTTCAGGATATGGGCATGGCTGCTTGCAATGAGAAACGATTCCCGTGCTTTTTCGATGTCGCATCTGCCGGCGATGGCATCGAGGCAGTTCCTGCGCGCCTCCTCATATTCCGGCCCGTGTTCCTCGGGCCAGCGGTACATCAGCATATCAAGCGCCACCAGCGGACTGTAGATCTCCACAGCCGCCGACAGCGGCAGGTGGATCGCCACCGGCTTCATCCACGAGGCGTGGTGACACGGCTCGGTCCTGTGAATCAGCATGTCAATTTCCTCCCTGTTTTACCTGCCTTGAGGGCCTTTCACTCTCCCATGCGCGAAATGCCCGCCTCACGAAATGGTTCCCGATCACCTAAAATGTGATCGATCAGGGGGTTCCAATTTTCCAAGATGAATGGAAGATGAACAAATAGATGAACCGGAGATGAACAAAACCGCCCTCAGGGCGTTGTTGTGTCCATAAGAAGGAGAACGCATATGTTCAATTTGTCAGGCATTCAGGAAAGCTTCTTCGGAGACCGCATGGCTGGCGTTTGCCAGGCGATCACCTCGGCTCTCGCCTTCGAATCGGGTCTTGAGAAGTCGCGTATTTCGGCGACTGTCGAAAATGATGTGATCTATCTGGAAGGCACTGCCGATTCGGTCGAGGCGATCGACATCGCCATCAACCTTGCCGCTTCCATTTCCAATTGCCGGATTTTGAGCCATATCGAGCCGGTCTACTGAACATTACGTCAGCCGGGCGAAACCTCGTCCGGCTCGTTCAGATACAATAACGCGGCAGGGTCATTTCCGGTTGCCGATCTGCGCACTGCGGACCATATCGCCCGGCTTGATGCCATAACGTTTCGCGGCGCCGCCATTCAGTTCAAGCACAAATTTCACCGGACCGCGGGAGCTGATGATCGCTTCCGAATGCGGAATCGCGTTTTCATGAATATGGGTGATGCGCCCGTCACGGGCGATGAACAGCATATCGAGCGGGATGAGCGTGTTGCGCATCCACATGGCGACATCGCGTGCTTCACCGAAATCGAACAGCATGCCGTTTTCCGGCGCCATGGACTTGCGGAACATCAGGCCCTGCGCGCGCTGGGCATCGTTAAGCGCCAGTTCGGCGGTGAAGTCGTGGGTCTGGCCGGAAGCGGTTTCAATAGTGAGCGGCTCTGACGTGAAGGTCTGGCGTTCCTGTGCCTGGGCGGCGCCGGCGAGCGTTAAAAAAACAAGCGCCATAATGGCGCTTTTCACCATATGACGCAGGGCGGACATCAATGCGACATCCCGACGGAAACCGGGTTGTCGGGATGGATTTCCGCCGCCATCAGGCCCTTGTCGCCATCGCCGTAACGCACCAGCACCACCTGGCCGGGACGAAGCTCCGTCAGGCCGAAACGGCGCAGCGTTTCCATATGCACGAAAATATCTTCCGTTCCTTCGCCGCGCGTCAGGAAGCCGAAACCCTTGGTGCGGTTGAACCACTTGACGATGGCGCGCTCAAGCCCGCTCGAAGGCGTTACCTGCACATGGGTGCGCACCGGCGGCAGCTGCGAGGGATGAACGGCGGTCGACTGGTCCATGGACAGGATGCGGAAAGCCTGGAAACCACGGTCGCGCCGCTGGATGAGGGCGACGATGCGCGTTCCTTCAAGAATTGTCTGGTAACCGTCGCGGCGCAGGCAGGAGACGTGCAGCAGCACATCCTGGGTGCCGTTGTCGGGCACGATGAAGCCGAAACCCTTGGCGACATCGAACCACTTCACGACGCCGGTGATTTCGGTCAGGTCCACGGCATCGCCTCGGTCAGGTCCACGGCATCGCCCGAAAGGTCCTCGACATCGACTATCGTTTTCGATGACATCCTATCAGCCATATCCTGCCAACCCCTCGATTACGCGCCATACACCGGTCAACTGATTCCTGTGCGCCAGATTAACATCTTGGTAACGGTTTCACGCAAGCCCTAGTTTTTGATTTACGCAGCTGCTTTTATGTCGCCGTCCTTGTCCGGGGCTTGCGATCATGCGTTTAACGGCTTCGGACCCGTGTAATGGAGAGGAATAAAATGCGGTATCTGCACACGATGGTTCGCGTCAAAGACCTTGGCGAATCACTTAAATTCTATGTCGACCTG
>QFOL01000221.1 GCA_003241215.1 Agrobacterium fabrum | reverse complement strand
ACATTTCGAGCGAGTAGAAACCGACGACACCGCCGTTCTTCGCCTTGTACGAACCGTCCGGCTGCACTTCCTGCTCATAGGATGCGGCAATATTATAGGCGATGTTGGTGGCAAGCGAGGTCTTGCCCATACCCGGACGACCGGCAAGCACGATAAGGTCGGAGCGCTGCAACCCACCCATGCGGGCGTCGAGCGAATGAATGCCGGTGGAAATGCCGGAGAGATTGCCGTCGCGTTCGAAGGCCGCGCCGGCCATGTCGATCGCCAGCGCCACGGCATCGTTGAAGGACTGGAAGCCGCCGTCGTAACGGCCGGTTTCCGCCAGTTCGAACAGGCGGCGTTCGGTGTCTTCGATCTGCGCCTGCGGCGGCATGTCGAGCGGCGCATCATAGGCGATGTTGACGACATCCTCGCCGATCTGGATCAGTGCGCGACGCAGCGCCAGATCATAGATCGCCCGGCCGTAATCTTCCGCATTGATGATCGATACGGCTTCGGCCGCCAGGCGTGCAAGATACTGGGCCACCGTCAGATCGCCGATCTTGTCGTCGGCCGGCAGGAAGGTCTTGATCGTCACCGGATTGGCGGTCTTGCCCATGCGGATGATATCGCCCGCCACTTCGAAGATCTTGCGATGCAGCGGTTCGTAGAGATGCACAGGCTTCAGGAAGTCCGACACGCGGTAATAGGCGTCGTTATTGACGAGGATGGCGCCGAGCAGCGCCTGTTCGGCCTCGATATTGTTCGGCGCTTCGCGGTAATGCGGTTCTGCCGGCTGCGCGGGGGTGATCTTTCTCACAGCGTCGTTCATGGTTTGCGCGATCTCCCTTTGCCTTTGTCATTAAACCTCGGGTTTGGCTTTCTGTGGCATGGCAGTCAATGATATTGTTGCAACACTCTATGGCAGGCTGACGTCCGCTCTGCGAAGCCTGATCACTTCTTCAGTTGTCCCCAATAATCCACAGGCGGGTGGGGCAAGATGCCGGACTCTTCCGGCAAGGTGATTCGCTGCCATGAGTTTACCGCATGGCAGACCCGGCATGAAAGAAACTTGAAAATCATCAGGCTTACGAATAAATAGGCAGAAAATAAGTAGTGTGCTAATTATAAGGCTTGCTGACATGTCCCGCGAGACCGACAAGGAACAGCTTCTGGATGAAGTCTCCGCTTTCACCCGCAAACTGCGCGCGTTTTTCGATGCGCGGGTAGGGGAAAGCGGACTGACGCTGGCGCGGGCGCGGGCGCTTTTTGCGCTGTCGCGCCGTGGGCCGCTGACGCAGACGGAGCTTGCCGAGGAGATGGAAATCGAAACGCCGACGCTGGTGCGGGTACTCGACGGTATGGAGAAACAGAATCTCATCGAGCGCCGCTCCGATGAAAACGACCGCCGCGCCAAACGCATCCACATGACGGATGAGGGCGAGAAGACCTCCGAGACGGTGCAGGCGGTAGCAAAGTCGCTGCGCTCGGAGATTACCGCCGATATTTCCTCTCAGGAGCTGGCCATGGCCCTGAACGTGATGCGGCGACTTTCTGCCAATCTGCAAAATCTGGCGGTCGAGAGGGCGCAATCGTGAGCACCCTGTTGCCGCAGACAACGGATGGAGCCGCTTCCGAAAATGCCGAGGCGAATGCCAAGCCGGCCGCCCTTCCGGCAGCAGAACCCGCGGCGCCGGTGAGCGCTTCCGGCGCGGGCGAGAGCGCGACGGAACCTGCTGCGCCCGCCGCACCTCAGCCGCTGGAGCGGCCCTTGTGGCAGAGGCTCTGCTTCATCTTCGCAGGCCTGTCCTTCTTCATCACGCAAGGGTTGGGCATGAACCTCGTCATGGCCAATATCTACCAGCTGCAGGGCGAGTTTTCCGCGACGGTGGCGGAAGTCGCCTGGCTTTCCGCCGCCTATATGGCCCCCTATGCCACCTTCTCCATCGCGCTTTTCAAGGTGCGGGCGCAATATGGGCTACGGCCCTTCGCCGAAGTTTCGATCATCGTTTTCGTGGTCGCTTCCTGTCTGAACCTCTTCGTGACGGATTTGCATTCGGCCATCGTCATCCGCTTCGTCAGCGGCATGGCGGCGGCGCCGATTTCGTCGCTTGGCTTTCTCTACATTCTGGAGGCCTTTCCGCCTGCGCGGAAATTCTCGCTCGGCTTCAGCATCGCGCTTACAGGCACGTTGCTGTCGGCGCCGCTGGCGCGCATCGTCTCGCCCACGCTCCTGGCAGTCGACGGCTGGAATACGCTCTATTCCATGGAGGTGGGTTTCGCGCTGATTTCCTTCGCGATGATCTACGTCCTCAAGGTCACACCGCCGCCGCGCGCAAAAGTCATCGAGCGCATGGATATTCTGAGCTATCTGCTGTTTGCGGGCGGTCTTGGCTGTCTCGCGGTGATGCTGACGCTCGGCCGGTTCTACTGGTGGTTCGAAACATGGTGGCTGGGCGTTCTTCTGGCGACATCCATCGCGCTTCTGACGCTGATGGCCTTCATCGAACTGCCACGCAAGAACCCGCTGCTCGATCTGCGCTGGATTTTCTCCAAGACCAACCTGCACGCCATGGCCGTGCTCTTGGTCTACCGGGCGGTCTCGTCGGAACAATCCTCCACGGCGGTCAGCTTCTATCAGCAGCTCGGATTGCTGAACGACCAGACGACCACGCTTTACGGGCTGGTGCTTCTCGCCACCGTGCTCGGCGGCGCTGCCTGCGCCTGGCTGATGCTGACAAAATATGTCGACACGGCCCATGTGATTGCCCTGATACTGATTGCGGCCGGCTCGTTCATGGACAGTCAGTCCAACGACCTGACGCGGCCGGAACAGATGTATCTCAGCCAGATGATGATCGCCTTTGGCGCCGCCATGTTCCTGCCGCCGGTCATGTCCAAGGGCTTTGCGGCGGCGCTGGCCCGGGGTGCGCCCTATCTGGTGAATTTCATCACCATCTTCCTGTTCACGCAGATCACCGGCTCGATGCTGATGACCGGCCTGCTTGGCAGTTTCGTAACGCTGCGGGAAAAATTCCATTCCAATGTTCTGGTGGAAAATATCCTGCTCACCAATCCCTTGGTCGCCCAGCGCGTATCGCAGCTTTCCGGCGCCTACAGCCACGTCATCACCGATCCGGCGCTGCTGAAGGCGGAAGGGCTGTCGCTGCTTGGCCAGCAGGTCAGCCGGCAGGCCTATGTGCTTGCCTACAACGATACGTTCCTGCTGATCTCGGTCGTTTCCGCGCTGGCGCTCATCGCGCTTTTGATCCACCTTGCATGGTTGCGCATCCGCCCATTCCTTTCGGGGAATAATGTCGATGCCGCGCCGGCGCCACAGTCTTGAACCTCCAAGAGTGACAAAATGCTGAAGAAGTTTTTTACCCCCGTTTCCATTCTCGTGCTGCTCGGCGGCCTCGCCGGTGTGGCGCTGGTGCTTTACGCCTGGCGGCTGCCGCCGTTTCTCTCCACCGTCGAAATGACCGACAACGCCTTTGTGCGCGGTTACGTGACCACCATGAGCCCGCAGGTCAGCGGCTATGTCGTGGATGTGCCGGTGAAGGATTACCAGGAAGTGAAGCAGGGCGCGTTGCTGGCGAAGATCGACGACCGCATCTATCGCCAGAAGCAGGCGCAGGCGGAAGCCACACTCGATACGCAGAAAGCGGCGCTCGATAATTCCCGCCAGCAGGAAAATGCCGCCAATGCCAATATTCTTTCCAGCCAGGCGGCGGTCGACAGCGCCGAGGCGTCGCTGAAACAGGCGCAGTTCGCATCCGACCGGCAGGACAATCTCATCAAAAGCGGCGTCGGAACCTCCAGCCTCCAGGAGGAGGCCCATGCCGCACTGGAAAAGGCGAGGGCGTCGCTGTCGCAGGCCAAGGCGGCGCTTGAGGTTTCGCGGCAGGATCTGCAGACCATCATCGTCAACCGCAGCTCGCTGCAGGCGGCCGTCGCCAATGCCGAAGCCGCCGTCGAGCTCGCCCGGATCGATCTGGCCAATACTGAAATCCATGCGCCCGTGGACGGCAGGCTCGGTGAAATTGGCGTGCGTACCGGCCAATATGTCACCGCCGGCACGCAGCTGATGGCCGTTGTGCCCCATGATGTCTGGGTTATCGCTAATTTCAAGGAATCCCAGCTTGCCGGCATGCAGGTCGGCCAGCCGGTGACGATCTCGGTGGACGCCCTGCATCGCCGCAAGCTGACCGGCCGTGTCGAACGCTTCTCGCCCGCCACGGGTTCGGAATTCGCCGTCATCAAGCCCGACAATGCGACGGGTAATTTCGTGAAGATCGCCCAGCGCCTCGGCGTGCGGATCGCCATCGATGCCGATCAGCCGCTGGCGGCGGAGCTTTCGCCGGGCATGTCGGTGGTAGTGCATGTGGACAAGAGCGTGGCGCCGGAAGGGGCGGAGACGGCGGCGAAGTAGTCTGGCGGTGGAGTTTGCCGAGAGGCACTCCCCTCTGTCCTGCCGGACATCTCCCCCTCAAGGGGGGAGATCGACTCGCGGTTAGGTCTCGCCCATCTCAACGTTTGCGAATGAAGTGGTGGTAGCGCTTCCTGCCGATCTCCCCCCTTGAGGGGGAGATGCCCGGCAGGGCAGAGGGGGTATTCCTTCGCGAATTCAACCCAACAAAAAACCCCGGATGTCGCCATCCGGGGTTTTCTTATGGCCGCAAGGCCAAACTATTACTCGTCGTCGCCGTCGCGGTCAGCTTCCGGATCGAAGAAGTCTTCCGGACGCAGCGCGTCTTCGTCAACGCCGTAGATGGCGTCGGCGGAGGTGAGGCTTTCGCCCTTGGCCTGACGTTCTGCTTCTTCAGCCGAACGGGCAACGTTCAGCTCAACCTGCAGCTCGACTTCGGCATGCAGGTGGAGCGTAACGTTGTGCAGACCGATGGTCTTGATCGGCGTGTTCAGTTCAACCTGGTTGCGGCCGATGTTGAAGCCTTCGGCGCCGAGGATTTCAACGACGTCGCGGGCAGCGACAGAACCGTAGAGCTGGCCGGTTTCACCAGCCGAACGGACGACGATGAAGGACTTGCCTTCGAGAGCCTCGGCAACCTTCTGGGCTTCCGACTTGCGCTCGAGGTTACGGGCTTCGAGCGTTGCGCGCTCGGTTTCGAAACGTGCCTTGTTGGCGGCGTTGGCGCGCAGCGCCTTGCCCTGCGGCAGCAGGAAGTTACGGGCGTAACCGTCGCGAACCTTGACGGTTTCGCCCATCTGGCCGAGCTTGTTGATGCGTTCGAGAAGAATAACGTCCATCTTCTTGATCCTTTCTAGTTGTTGGTTTCGTTCGTATTGTCGGTTTTCCGTGCAGGCGTCAGCGAGATCGTGCTGCGCACGTCGCTCAAGCCGAACACGAGAATGATGAACAGCGGAAAGACAAAGACCGCCGAGAGATATGCGAGAATGAGAACCGGCAGCCGCCAGTCCTTGCCGCGGGCGCGCTTGTGCAGCGAGGCGTAACCCGCCATCAGGAAGCCCGCGCCGAAGGTACCGCAGATGACAGCGCCGACCATGGCGGCGACGCCGCCGAGGAACATGGCGACGATGCCGGCCAGAAAAATGAAGATGGCGTTGCGGTGCATGCGCAGCGCGGAAGCGATATCCTCACGCGGGCGAAGGCCCTTGCCGAAGGAACCGACCAGCCGGGTTGCGAAATAATAGGCCGCGAACAAAAGGATCACCCACAGGCCGCCCTGAACGATCGGCAGCAGCAGTACAAACAGGGACTTTGTCCGCGCCAGTCCCTCGACATCAGGCTTGAACAAAGGTTCGCTGTTCTGAACCGAGGTCATAATCACGTCGATCAGACGCGCGACGAGATCGGGACCGTAACCGATCATCCAACCGAGGATGACGACGGCGACAGAGACCAGAATGCACAGATGCAGTACGATGCCAGACAGCGGATACCAGGCGAGCAGGTCCTCCGGACCACCGAGTTCGGAGGCCGGACGCGCCAGATTGGCAAGATGTGAAAGCCAGCCCGCCGGGATGAGCGTGAAAATGGCGATGGTCAGCGCGAAAAGCGGCGACATGACGAGAGCGCCGATGAGGGCGGTGGTGATGATGGCGATAATGGCGGCGCGGTTGCCCCAGCCCATGCCGGCGATGAAGATCGGCATGGCGGAACCGGCATAGAGCAGGAAGGACAGGGACGACTGTGCCGTTGCGCCAAGCGTCAGAAACGCGGCGCATATGCCGGCGAGAACGCCGGAGATCAGCACTGTCTGGTTCAACTTCTGCACTTCGCTGTCCTGCTGAAACTTAAGCAGTTAGAGGATCGCTCCTGAGAGCCTCATCCCCAACATGGGTTTTATGGCATCGATCCGCGCCCAACGCGGAAGGATTTTAGCTCGCAACCTACTGATTAAAAGTCAGTTGCTTCATGGGAGAAAACGAGGCCGCGCCGAGACGCAGCCTCGCTTCAAATCATTACGCTACGACGTAGGGCAGCAGGCCGAGGAAACGGGCGCGCTTGATCGCCTGGGCGAGTTCGCGCTGCTTCTTCTGGGAAACGGCCGTGATGCGGGACGGAACGATCTTGCCGCGCTCGGAAATGTAGCGCTGCAGCAGACGTACGTCCTTGTAGTCGATCTTCGGAGCGTTGGCGCCGGAGAAGGGGCACGTCTTGCGACGGCGGTGGAACGGGCGGCGTGCCTGGGAAGAGGAT
>QFOL01000220.1 GCA_003241215.1 Agrobacterium fabrum | reverse complement strand
AGATTCATGCCGATGGCATGTCGCTGGTGATTTTTTCCCGCAAATTCTGCCCGAAGGCGCTGAGAGAACGGGTCGCAACGACGGATCTCGTCCATGCGGCGGCCAAGCGCGCCGAAGAGACGGGCAGCCGGTTTTATTTCCTTGGCGGTTCCGAAGAAGTGAACCGCGCAGCCGTCGAGGAAATGCAGCGGCTCTATCCGCGCCTCGTCTTTTCGGGCCGGCGCAACGGTTATTTCAGCCGGGCCGAAGAAGAGGCGATCCTCGCCGATATAGTCGCGTCGAGAACGGATATTCTCTGGGTTGGTTTCGGCATACCGCTGGAGCAGCGTTTCGTTTCGCGCAATCTGGACAGGCTTTCCGGCGTCGCCGTGATCAAGACGTGCGGCGGCCTTTTCGATTTCCTTGCCGGCAAGAACAGCCGGGCGCCGCAATGGATGCAGGATATGGGGCTGGAATGGCTCTACCGCGCCATGCTCGAGCCGAAGCGTCTTGGGAAACGGTATCTGCTGACCAATCCCATCGCCATATATTCGCTGCTGAAACATCGCTTCGCGGCGTCGGGCCAGGGCGGCTAAAGCCGCCAATTCTCTTTTATGCGGCGGGCCGGTCGCATAGCGCCAGATGCATCAGACTTCCCTAAGATGTTGAAGCGGCGGGCT
This sequence comes from Agrobacterium fabrum, assembly GCA_003241215.1. GTDB lineage: Bacteria > Pseudomonadota > Alphaproteobacteria > Rhizobiales > Rhizobiaceae > Agrobacterium > Agrobacterium fabrum_A. The sequence continues at coordinate 6,007 of QFOL01000220.1, read as the reverse complement.
TGACCGCTGAAATTCGTTGCAACTGCGAAGGACCGCGCTACACTGTCCCGATATTAGAAATTTATTCGAATCAGAGATATTTTGGGGGCACCCATGGTGATTACGTCCATTTCTCTTTTCATATATGGAATTGGCACCGCCACCTCTCTTGCCATGACCTATATCGAAGGTGCACGCCGCGACAAAAGCTGGGATTTTTATCGGGTGACCGGTATCGTCCTTTGTTTCTTCTGGCCGGTGCTCGTGCCGCTTCTCGTTCTCGCGACGGCCTTTTCGTTGCTGGGCTTGCCGAAACGGTGCACGACCATGCTGCCGCTTGGCAGGGAAAAAACCCTCAGCTAACCCGGTGGCGGGAACGATTGCAGTTCAGCTCTTCTTCGCCGGCGCCTTGTAAGGCGTGAGCGTGATGCCGAGGCTCGCCATGACCCGGCCGATGGACATCAGCGGCGGATGGGTGGCGGGCAGCCATGCGCCGGTTTTTAACCCGGCGGAAACGGCGCGAATGAGGGACAGGCACAGGCTGACGGCGTTTTTGGCGGCCAGCGTCAGCCCGCCCTTCAGGCCGGGCCGGCGGGCGCGGTCGATGCTGTAATTGATGATGCCGGTGCGGAGCGAGCGCTCCATGATCCAGCGCGGCGCCATGCGGCTTTCCGGCACATATTCGATGATGACGGCTTGCGCATTCCAGGCGAATTTAAAACCGGCCTTGCGGCAGCGGGTGAAGAAATCCATGTCGCCGCCGCCGAGGAAATTGAACTGCACGTCGAATTCCGGTTTCGGCAGGGTTTCGAACACCCGGCGCGATATCAGGCAATTGCCCGATCCATGGATTTGCTCGACGGGGCCGGTCGGTGCTTCGATGGAGCCGAACAGCGGATGCGACAGGACCGCCTTCGAAGCCGGTGCGTCGAATTCGCGGTTGACCGGTCCGCCGACAATATCGACGCCGAAGGATTTTGCCGCCGCGACCATTTCGGCAAGCCAGACGGGGGAGGCGGCTTCGTCGTCATCGATCATCAGGAACCACCGGGCGGAAGGATAGTTCTGCCGGGCGGTGCGGAAGGCGGTGTTGATGGCGTAACAATTGCCCTGCGTCGGTTCGACCAATGCCTCTCCGGCCACGTCGCTTTCGGCGAAAAAGGCGCGCGCGACCGCAAGGCCCGCCTGGCCCGCGCCGTCATTGTCGACCACGACAACGGCGAAGGGAAAATCGACCTTCTGGGCTGCGAGCGATGCGAGCGTCTTTTTCAGGCCTTCCGGCCGGCGGAAACTCGGAATGCACACCACCGCTTCCGGCATGGTCTCGGACATGGAAACTCCTAAATTCCGGCAAGCGCTGCGGCGGAAAAAACGACGGCCCTGAGGCTTTGGCGCGGGCGGTTGAGGAAGGTATCGGCCAGCGCCGAAAACGCCTCGCGGTAACGGCGGGCGCGGAAGGCCTGCGCCACGGTATAGGCATTCATGTGGTTTTCGGATCGGCGGCGAAGCCGCCGCAGCTCCTGCGGGGAAATGGCGGCGACGATGGCGGGATCTGAAAAAACCGCCTCGATGGCCGGTTCGCAATCCCGGAAGGTCAAAAGCCGGTTCATCATCACGCTCGTCCTGTGCACCCGGTAGTCCAGCACATGGCAGCCGGGCAGATAAACGAAACGACCGGCGGCGGCGAGCCTGCACCAGCCATACCAGTCTTCCGCATAACGCAATGTTTCGTCGAAACCGCCGAACTCCTGAAAGATGCGGGTTTTGACCAGCATGATGCCGCCATTGACGATGAAATTGCCGCCGAGCAGCGGCTGAAGAATGAAACCGTCAGGCTTTTCCCGGCGGCGGATGAGGTTGCGCCGGCCGATTTTCACGCCGTTCTCGTCGATGCGCTCGTAATCGCCATAGACGGCGACGACATCCGGCCCGGAAATGCCGGCGCAAAGGGCTGCGATGGCGCCGGGTTTCAGGCGGTCGTCGGCATCGAGAAACATCGTCCATTCACCGCGCGCCTGGGACAGGCCGAAATTGCGTACCGCGGAAACGCCCTGCCTGCCCTGCGGCCGGGCCAAGAGCTTGACGCGCGGATCGGAAAAGCCTTCCACCCTTTGCGCGGTGGCGTCGGTGGAGCCGTCATCGACGACAAGCACCTCGCGGATGGTCTCGCCCTGCAGCAAGACGCTTTCGATCGCTTCCACGATGTAACGTTCGCCATTGCGAACGGGAATGACAATCGAAACGGAAACCAAGCTTTTCAACTCCATGAGTGGTGGCCCAAGAATTCTCACAGCCAAGTTACTACCGCATTAAGCGGGTCTCACCAATTATGACGTGGTATAGCGTCGGTTAACCTTGCAAATCTTTAATATCCTTTTGGCATGATTGAAATGTTATGTTTTGAGAATTAGCGCGGGGGTGCGTCCTTAAGGATGCCGATGCGCCGGGGTTGCGGAGGCGGGTTGATGCGGATCGGGCGGCGGAATTTTATGGGCGGTGCGGCAAGCGCCGGCCTGTTGCATGCCATGGCTGGCCCGGCCTTTGCCGCGCAGAAGAAAGCGGCAATCAAAACCGCTCCTTTTGGCGCGGCCGTCTATCTGCCGGATCTCAATGCCGACAGCCGCATCGGCGAAGCGGTGGTGAAATATTGCTCGCGCATCACCCCTGTCACTGAGATGAAATGGGAGGTGATGCGGCCTTCGGCCGACGTGTTCGATTTCGCCGCCGCGGATGCAATCGCCAATTTCGCGCGCCAGCACAAGCTTTCCATGCATGGCCATCCGCTGATCTGGTATGCCTCCAACGCGCCGTGGCTTGCGAGCATCGGCGGCGGCGCGAAGGTCGAGAAGCTGATGGAGACCCATATCGTCACGGTGATGGAGCGCTATAAGGACGTGATCCATAGCTGGGACGTGGTCAATGAGCCGATCCCCGACGTTCCGGCCAATGTGCGCGCGCGGCGTGACGCCTGGTATTATGGCGCCGGGCCTGACGCCATCAAGAAGGCCTTCGAGATCGCCCATGCCGTCGATCCGAAGGCGCAGCTGGTGCTCAACGAATATGATGTGGAATTTGCCGCCGAGAAATCGCCGGCCAAGCGCGCGGCCTTCCGCAATCTCATCCTGGAACTGCTCGAGAAGGGCGCGCCGATCAATGCCGTCGGCCTGCAGGGGCATTTGCGTGGCGGCTGGCCGATCGCCAAGGACGAGCTTGCCGCCTTCACGACGGAAATGCGCAGTTACGGCCTTGCCGTTCTGGTGACGGAACTTGACGTGACGGACCAGACGCTGCCCGCGCCGGAAGCCGAGCGTGACGCGCTGATCAACGGCCAGGTCCGCGAGTTTCTTCAGGCGGCCACGGCGGGCGGCCCGCTTTCCTCCATCACCACATGGGGTATTTCGGATCAATATAGCTGGATCCGCTGGGCCTATCCGCGCCGTGACGGCACCGCCAACCGGCCGTTGCCGCTCGACTGGAGTTTCAACGAAAAACCGATGATGGCCGTCATCAATGAATTCCGCAACCGTGGTGCATGACTATGAATGCTGAAATGCCGCTTCCTCCCGTGCAAAAGGCGCTGCAGATCAATCTCCATCCCTTCGATGCCCCGCATGCGGCCCTGACGCTGCCGCATCAGCTCCGGGTCTGGGGCGGGCAGGTGGACCGCATTCTCCTGACGGTCGATACCGGCCAGGTGGGGGCCGGCCGCTACAAGGGCAATGGTTTCGATGCGGCGCGCCAGCGTCTCTTCGCCATGCTGGAGGAAATGCAGACCAATTATCCGCATCTGCATGTGGACATCGTCGATTACAGCGATGCGGCGCGCGGCGCGGTGACGGAAACCTTCTTTTCGCGCTCGCCGATCCCCTATCCCGCCAAGGCTTTCGATGGCGGGCCTTTCCATGTCTATTTCCACGGCATCAAACGCGCCAATGCCCGTTATGTGCTGCATATGGACAGCGACATGATGTTCGGCGGCGGCAGCCAGAGCTGGTTCGACGAGGCCATCGCGCTGCAGAAGGCCAATCCGGATGCGCTATGCATCACGCCCTTTTCCGGGCCGCCGACGGTGCGTGGCGACCTCGATATTTCCCGCCATGTCGGCATGCCCGGGGTGAAGGACATCCCTGCGCCGCGCAAGCTGCCGTCGCGCATTCCCACCTGGCGTTTCGCCACCGTTTCCACCCGGCTTTTCATGATCGACATGGAGCGTTTTGCCAAGCGGATCGGCTCGCTGGAACTGCTCAGGCCCGATGTCAAACGGCGCATCCGCTCCTATGCCTATAACCAGCAGCCCGTCTCGATGCCCGCCGAAGAAGTGCTGAGCACAAACATGATGCGCAGCGGCGTTTACCGCCTCGATTTCCTCGGCACGGGCAAGGGCATGTATTCGCTGCATCCGCCCTATCGCTCGCCGGAATTCTACGCGGCGCTGGCCTCCATCGTCGAACGCATCGAAAAGGGCGATATTCCCGAGGGCCAGCTCGGCGATTTCGATATCAACGGATCGATGGTGGACTGGACGAGCGCGCTGGCGGCCAAGACGCGCTCCAAACGCTACGCCAAAGCGCTGCGCCATCTGATTTCGGCCAATGTCGGGCGGTTCGGCAAGGCCTGACGCCGCCTGCCGCTACCCCGTCCCGCCAGGGGGCGGGGGCCTCAATAGTCGGTGATGAGCTTGCTCCAGCTTTCAGAGCACAGGCCGCCAATATAGATATCGCCGGCCAGCGCTTTTTCCCTCAGGGCGTCATCCCGGGTCGCCATGCAGAAATAGCCGTCATGGCGGAAGCTCATATGGTTCTGGCGGTAAAGCGCATTGATGAGAAACGGCTGCGCCATGCCGGTGACATGGGCATAGTTCTCGTCATCGAAATGGCGGAACAGGGTGTTGAGCACATCGTTTTCGCGGCCGGCATCGCAGACGAGATTGAGCACATAGGCCGTTTTTCCCCGCTGGCCGAAAAACAGCGCGGCGCCCATGGCATGGCCTTCGGCATTCTCGATCATCACGCCTTTCAGCTCACCGAGGCTTTCATTGGCCCTGCTCATTTCTATCAGCCAGTGGAATTCCTCGTAGGACCATTCCGGGCGAATGGAAAAACGCTCGATCATCGCGAGCGCCCTGCGACGGAAGGTTTCGTAGTCCACGGTTCTTACCCTGGCGCCGGCGGTTTCCTGCGGTCTCAGTCCCTTTTTCCACCGCCGCAGGATTCCATCCACAAAACCGAGCGTGGTCAGGGCAAGCGTGGTTTTGGCCAGTTTCGAACGGCGCGGCATGCGCAGCGCGATGGTGCAGAAGGGCTTGAGCGCCTTGTGCCATTGCAGGCTTTCAATCGGCAACATGTTGCCGCCCGTCGCCACCCAGTGATCGGCGCTGACGGGTGAAGCCGTATCCGAAAACAGCATGTCGTGTTTCGATGCCCGCATGCCGCGGGACAGGCGCGCTGCGCCGAGCGCCCCTTGTTTGCCATCGGATGCGAAGGCGCAGAGCAGCCTTGCGGTGACGGTTTTCCCGTTCACGACGAAACGCATGGGCACGGCGAGGATCACGCTTGTAACCCTGTTTTCGCCGGCGTCGTAGACAACGCTGCCATTCTCCGGACTGAAGGCGGGACTGCCGAAGAAGAGCTTTTCGATATAGGCGCGGAAATTGAAGTTCCGCTCTTGCCCGTTCTTCTTGAATGCGCTGTTGAGCACGGCTTCGACAGCCGGCACATCATCCCTGCGCATGGGGCGGACACCGGACACACTGCACTGAACCGGGCGTTGTGCCGACTGAACGCTATCGCCATCGTCCATATTGGTGTGTATCGGAACGTTCACCGCCGGTCTCCAGCTTTTTACGCATTGATGAAATCAACCATAGGCAGCGTATATTTGAATATCTTAATATAGATATAAAACCCGTTATCCGGTCGGTTTCAAAATGTCATATTACAAATAAAACTTATTTATATCAGTATATTAATTTATTCTAATTGCCTCGATTGAGATTAACAAAATATATTCGAGCGAGCAACCGATGGAT
>QFOL01000020.1 GCA_003241215.1 Agrobacterium fabrum | reverse complement strand
GCGAGCAAGGTGCGGCAGTTCTTCCGCATTACCCTGCCGCTTTTGACGCCGGTGATCTTCTTCAACGCGGTGATCCAGACGATCGACGCCTTCAAGGCCTTCACCCCCGCCTTCATCATTTCCGAAGGCACCGGCGGGCCGATCAATTCGACGCTGTTCTACACGCTTTATCTCTACCAGGAGGCCTTCGGTTTCTTCCGCATGGGTTATGCCTCGGCGCTAGCCTGGATTTTGGTGATCATCATCTCGCTGTTTACGGCCTTCTCGTTCCTCAGCGCGAAATACTGGGTGCACTACGATGACTGATGCTGTTACTGTCCCCCGGCCGGGCCAGGGCCCGCAACGCTCGCCGCTGAAATCGGTGATGCTCCACACGGCGCTGATCGTTGCGTCCTTCGCGATGCTCTATCCGATCCTGTGGATGATCTCGGGTTCCTTCCGGCCGCAGGACGAGCTGTTCGGCTCTTCCTCGCTCATTCCTTCGTCGGTCGATTTCGGCGGCTATATTCGCGGCTGGACCGGGCTGCAGGTGAGCTTCGGGCAGTTCTTCTGGAACTCCTTCTTCATCTCGGTGCTCGCTACCATAGGAAACGTGGTCGGCTGCTCGCTCGCCGCCTTCGCTTTTGCCCGGCTGCGTTTCGGCGGGCGCAATTTCTGGTTTGCGCTGATGCTCGGCACGCTCATGCTGCCCTATCACGTCGTGCTCATCCCGCAATATATCCTGTTTCTGGAAATGGGCTGGGTGAACACCTCGTTGCCGCTGATCGTGCCGAAATATCTGGCGACGGATGCCTTCTTCATCTTCCTGATGGTGCAGTTCTTCCGCGGCATTCCGCGCGAGCTGGACGAGGCGGCTGTCATGGACGGCTGCTCGCCCTTCCGCATCTACTGGAAGATCATGCTGCCCCTGTCGCTGCCGGTTCTGGCGACGGCCGCGATCTTTTCCTTCATCTGGACCTGGGACGACTTCTTCGGTCCGCTGATCTATCTGAACGACATCAACACCTACACCGTGCAGCTCGGCCTCAGATCCTTCGTGGATTCCACCGGCAGCTCGGACTGGACGTCGCTTTTCGCCATGTCCAACCTGTCGCTGGTGCCGGTCTTCCTGTTCTTCCTGTTCTTCCAGCGGCTGCTCATCGAAGGCATCGCCACGACCGGAATGAAACGCTGAACGGAACCCGGATCGGGAACGCATTTTAAGACAATCAACACTGTCGCTGCCGCCATGCATGCGGCGCGACAGTCGGGAGAAACAGCATGGCAAGCAGCATTACGCTCGAAAAAATCGTCAAGCGGTTCGGCGCTTTTCCGGTCGTTCACGGCATCGACCTCAAGATCGAACCGGGCGAGTTCACCGTTTTCGTCGGCCCCTCGGGCTGCGGAAAATCCACGCTTCTGCGCATGATCGCGGGGCTTGAGGAAATCTCCGAAGGCGATCTGCGTATCGACGGCGAAAGGGTCAACGAAACCGCCGCCTCCAAGCGCGGCATCGCCATGGTCTTCCAGTCCTATGCGCTTTATCCGCATATGAGCGTCTACAAGAACCTCGCCTTCGGTCTGGAAACGGCGGGTTACAAGAAACCGGAAGTCCAGGCGCGGGTGCAGAAGGCCGCCGATATCCTGCAGATCGGCCCGCTGTTGCAGCGCAAGCCGAAGGCGCTTTCGGGCGGCCAGCGCCAGCGCGTCGCCATTGGACGCGCCATCGTGCGCGAGCCGAAAATCTTCCTGTTCGACGAGCCCCTTTCCAACCTCGATGCGGAACTGCGCGTGCAGATGCGCGTCGAAATCGCCAAGCTGCACCAGACGCTCGGCAGCACCATGATCTATGTGACGCACGACCAGGTGGAGGCCATGACCATGGCCGACAAGATCGTGGTATTGCGCGACGGTCGCATCATGCAGGTCGGCCGGCCACTCGATCTCTACAATAATCCCGCCAACCAGTTCGTCGCCGGTTTCATCGGCTCGCCGAAGATGAATTTCCTCTCCGCCAAAGTGGCTTCCGGCGACAGTTCCAACCGCACCATCGAGGTCGCCGGCCAGCGCATCGTGCTGGAAAAACCCGTCGCGGCTGCGCAGGGCGAACCGCTCACCTTCGGCGTGCGCCCGGAACACGTGAACCCGCAGGCGCCGGCCTCCCTGGGTGAGGCTTCGATCCAGCTTGTCGAACATCTCGGCGGCTCGACGGTGGTCTATACCGCCACGCCTGACGGCCAAGCCGCCACCGTGCTGCTGGACGGCCAACGCCAGATCCGCATCGGCGAGACCATTCCCTTTGCGTTCGATCTTTCGCAGACGCATCTGTTCGGGGCGGATGGGCGGCGGATATAGGGTGCAGAACCGGATGCGGGAGGAGCAAATCCTTCCGTCATTCCTGTGCTTGTTACAGGGAAGAGGGCAGCAGGATGCGTTCTGACGGATAGCGAGGTTCAGTTTGCCGACTGGTTTTCAATAAGGGAAAAGCGGTTCTACGAACCGGCAAGAATTTGCCGCAGCATCACCGCATCTTCCGCGAACTGCCCGACATCGTCGCCTTTGACGAATTCCAGCATCGCATAAGCCGTCTTCGTCCAGTCGCCTTCCGGCAATGCACCCACGCACGCCCGCCAATAATCCGCGCGCTCGTGAAGCGGCAGGCGGCTGGCGTCGGCGAGCCAGGCGAAGACGTGGAGATGGCAGATGCGCGAACCGAGTGCGGATATTTCCGCCAGCGCGTCATTCAGCGGCAGGCCGGGGGCGGGCTGCCAGTAGAAAAAGAGGTTGGGAACCGGCAAATCCTGCATGAGTTGCAGGGCCGAGGGCAGAGTGTCCGTCAGTGAGTTGGGGTGATATTCGAGGCCGATTGTGATGCCATAGTCGTGCGCCCGGCGGGCGATTGTCGCCAGCGCCTCCGTTGCTGCGCGGCGTTCGCCGGGGGAGTAATCGGCAGATGGGCGTTTGCGGCTGCCGGGCCATATACGGATATGGCTGGCGCCGAGCGCCTTTGCGGTTTCGAGTACGGCGGTCACATCATCAGGCGCAAAATCCGGCGCAAAGATGTAGGAACCGTAGGAAGAGACGGTCAGGCCCGCTTTTGCCGTCCGTTCGCCGACATCCCTTGCATTGCCGAGATCGCCCGGCGGCACATGGATATCACCTCCCCATTCGATGGACCTGATGCCGTTTGCGGCGGCGAGGTCGATGACGGCCTGTGGCGACAGGGAGCGGAAGGTGACGGAGCAGAGGCCGGGCTCGAAAAATCTCATGCGATCAGTTCCAGATGTTCCGGCCGCACCTGCTGTTGCAGCGCAAAGCCCCGGCAAAAACGCTCAATCTCGGCAATCGCCATGTCACCGAGCCTTGCACGTTCAAGGCCTGTCGCGCCGGCGATATGCGGTGTGAGGAAGACGTTCGGCAGGCTGTAGAAGGGAGAGTCCGGCGGCGGCACTTCCGGGTCGGTGACGTCGATGACCGCTTCGATGCGACCGGTTTTCAGTTCGGCCAGAAGCGCGTCTTCATCCACCAGCGCGCCGCGCGCCGTGTTGATCAGGGTCGCGCCGTCCTTCATACGGGCAAGTGCTGCCGCGCCGATCATATGTCGGGTCTGCGGCAGGGAGGGCGCATGCAGGGAGATGACATCGCTGGTGGCCATCAGCTCCTCGAGCGACACAAGAGATACGCCGAGCTTTTCCGCCTCCGCAGCGCTTAGAAGCGGATCGAAAAGGATGAGGTTGAGATCGAAGGGCTGCAACAGATTGATGACGCGTCGGCCGATGCGCGATGCGCCGACGATGCCGACCGTGAGGCCAAGATTGCCGATGGCCTGCGACTGCAATTGCTCGACAGGCGCGCGGTTGCGATGCTCCAGGTAAAGTCGCCGGAAGCCGAAGGCGCGCTTGCCGGCGAGCAGGATCATCGCCAGCGAAAATTCGGCGACCGGCTGCGCATTTGCCTCCGCCGCGCTGCAGACGGTGATGCCGCGCTCGAACACCGCTTGCGACAGGAAATATTTCACCGTGCCGGCGGCATGGGAAATCAACCTGAGCTGCGGCATCAGGGCGAGTTCCCGCGCCCCTACATCCGGGCAGCCCCAGCCGGTCAGCAGAATATCCGTCCGCTCGAGCTGCCCTTTCAGGGAGGGATCGTGAAAATCGCAGATCCGCCCGGCGTCGAGAATCTCGACGCTCTGTGACAGCCTCTCAAGCGCCTGTGCCGTCAGCACATGCTGGGTCCGTTCCGGGTCCATGGCCAGGCTGAGACGCGGAAGCGGGGTCTTCATTGCGGCTCTCCCGCCGCCGCCATGCTGCTGACCGGAACACCGCGCTCCGCAAACAGACGGTCGAGCGCGCCCATATCGGGGAAGGCGGGTGTGGTCGCCAGCGCCCTTTCGCTTTCGGGCCCGGCCACGCCGGCAAAGACGGCACAGGCGAGCAGGGTTTCACCGGCCGGAATTTCGCCCCGCAATTGCGGCACGGTGGTCTTGGCGTTGATGAGATTGGTATTGGGCAGCGCCTTCAGCGCCACGCCGTGGCGCGATATGCTGGAGCCGAGATCGACAATCGCGGATATGTCGGTGCCGCAATCGGCCGTCGCCTGGCCGGTCTCCTCACGCACGGCATCGCGGTCGCCATCGTTGCGGTTGATCGCAAACCCGCCTTCGGTGATCGAGAGGGGGCGTGCGGCCGTGATCCGGTGCAGCCTGACATGCCAGTCGCCGGCTGCAGCCAGCGTGGTTTCGACTTCGACATCCGGGAATGGCTTCCATGTCGCCCGCAGGTTTTCACCCGCGAGCAGAACCTCTTCGTTGGTTTCGCGCACGCGGTAATGCAGGCCGTCTTCGGAAAAGGCCAGCATATTGTCGAAACCATTGGTCCTGAAGCCGCGCTCGTCCACCTCAACGCCGAAACCGTAACGGGAGGAATAGGCGAATTTGGCATATTTTTCCGGACCGCCGCGCATGGAAAGGTTTTCCTGCCCGCTGGAAAGCGCGGTGACATTGCCCTTGGCTTTTATCATCACCATGCCGGGATGAACGAGCGGACGCGGTTTTGCGGAGGGCGCGGGCAGCTCTTCCTCCGCCTGCCAGAAGGGATGGCTTTCCGGCAGGGCGAGCGGCAGGAAGGCCTTGAAGGCCCAATAGGGCGAACCGGCGGAATTGTAGCTTTCCGACATGGTGAGCTGCGGATAGGCATAACCGATGGAGAGCACGCCATCGCGGTCGGCAATCGGCTTTTTCGCCCACCAGCGCAGATGCTGTAGATAAAGCCCCTTGATTTCGCCCCAGGGCAACGCCTCCTCATCGGCAAAGGCAAGGCCGGCCCAGAAACCGCCGCAGGCGAAGCGGTAGGTCATGGAACGGCCGAAGGCCAGCGCGCCGCCATCCTCGTCGAACCAGCTTGCGAAATCGGCGGCGAAGAGGCGGGCGCGCTCACGGTAGCGCGCGGCAAAGGCGTCGTCAGGCTGGCTGAGCTTCGCGTAGATCAGGCCGTAAAAATGCATGGCGAAGGCGATGTAATGGTCGATGCGGCGATAATTGCCGTCGCGATACCAGCCGTCGGCGATATAAAACCCGTCCAGTTCCGTTTTGAATGTTTCCGTCAGGCTGCGGTCGAAATCGATGCCGAGGTGATCGAGCGCCATATCGACCATCACCCGGAAGAACTTCCAGTTATTATCGGCGTAATTACGCTCGCGCGCCGTCAGGAGATAGTGGCGCAGATTGTCCTTCTGGGTGCCGGACAGCGGCTCCCAGAGGTGCTGCGGCGCAAGCCGCAGCGAAAAACCAAGCGCGGCAAGTTCCACCAGCCGCTGATCCTTCTGGCGGACGTCACCCCAGTAGTCGGGATGGGCAGGATCGGTGCCATTGGCTATTCCCCGCGCCAGAAGCGGCCAATGGTCGAAGTGATCGCCGCTCAGCGCAAGCGGTGCGATGCCCCAGAGAGGGCGGGCGAAACCTTCCAGATCGGCCGCCGCCCTGTCGAAATGCGCGGCGGTCCCGCTGAGCGCCACCCTGGCGCCGCCCTGCGAAAAATAGGGAAGAAGCGGCGCGAAGCTGTCGTCCAGCGCCCGCCGCACATCGGCGCGGCTTTTGAGCGGATTGCCGTGCAGCGGATTGAATCTGGCCATATTGAGTTTGCTCATGGTGTCATGCATCGCCTGTCGCCTTTCCCGTCTTTTTTGCCTTGCCGGCGGTCTGGCCTTCCACCAGCTGCACGCCGAGCTGTACCTGCCGGGCATTGGCGGAAGGTTCCGTCAGCCGGCGCCGCAACAATTCCACGGCCTCGCGGGCGATCTCGCGGCGGTCGACGCGGATGGTGCTGAGGCGCGGGGTGGACAGCTCGGCAAAGGGCAGGTCATCGAAACCGATGATGGAAAGATCATCCGGCACACCGAGGCCAAGCTCCTGCGCCGCACCCAGTGCGCCAAGCGCAATGGCGTCATTCATGCAGAAAATGCCGGTCATGTCGGGGTGTTTGGCGCGCAGCTGGCGAACCGCCTCGCCCGCCTGCCCGAAGCCGCTCTCCGCCGTTGACAGCAGGAATTCCTCATAGGTGGTTCCCTCTTCCTCGAGGATCGTGTGGCGGAAGCCGCGCATGCGTTCCCTGATGGTGTGGCGGTGGTGGGGGCCGATATAGGCGACCTTGCGGTGGCCAAGGTCCAGGAGCCGCCGCGCCGCCAGCGCGCCGCCGTAAAAATTGGAGGGCGAAACGCAGTCGAGCGCCATTGACGGATCGGCGCTGTTGACCAGAACCGGCTGCAATACACCCTGGGTGATGCGGTGGATGATCTCCTCCTCGGGATCGAGGCCGATGGCGAGAAGGCCGTCGACCTCGCAGACCCGCTGCGTCAGCGCGTCGTCGATCTGTTTCTGGTGCAGGAGCCGGATATCCAGCTCGAAACCGTCCGTCTGGGCAAGGCTGCGCAGCGTGTCGAAAATATCATGGTAGAAAGCGCCGATATCGCCGGTCGCCCGTTCGGCCGACATGAGCGCAAGGATCGTCTTTCCCTCCAGCGGCACGCCGCCAGCCTGGCTGGTGACCGGGCGCAGGGGGTAGCCGAGCTCCGCCGCCACGCCCAGAACCTTGGTCTGGATCGACGCGCTGATGCCCTTTTCCCCGGCCAGAACACGCGAAACGGTGCTGATGGAAACGCCGGCGCGCTGGGCGATATCCGACTGGCGCGGGCGGCTGATGTCGGGCGTATCGTTCATATCGTCTCCTGCGCTTGCAAAAAAATATAATATGATGCAAATATTGCAAACTAAGAAAATTTGCAAGAATTTAAGTGGTATCTGAAAAATTTGCAAAACGCGGGAGGAGCAGATGCAAACGATCGATAGGCGCGGATTTTTGGTCACGGCGGCGTTGGCCGGTCTCGGTGCGGCGGCGGGCGGTTTCCGCGCGGTTGCGGCCGAAACCCGGCTGCGCTGCGTGTGGTGGGGTTCGGCCGACCGTAACAGGCGCACCAATGAGGTGATCGCGCTTTACCAGAAGGCCGATCCGCAAACGGTGGTCAGCGGGGAGATGATCGCCGGTTCCGATTACTGGACCAAGCTTGCGACATCCATGGCAGGGCGCAATGTCGCCGATATCTTCCAGCTCGAACCGTCCACCATCGCCGATTATTCCGGCCGCGGCGCCTGCATGGAGCTGGACCAGTTTGTCGGCAAGTCGCTTGATCTTTCCAGTTTCGGCAAGAGTGAGATCGATCTTTGCCGTATCGACGGCAAGCTCTACGGTGTCGGTCTCGGGCTCAATTCCTTCTGCATGATGTATGATGCCGAGGCGCTGAAGGAAGCCGGCCTCTCCATGCCGGAAGGCCAGATTACCTGGAAGGCGCTCGCGGAACTGGCGCGCGATTTCAAGAAGAACGGCCCGGCAAAGCGCAATTACTGGGCGGTGCCCTATGGCGCGCGTTACCATTATGTCTTCGATGTCTGGCTGCGCCAGCGCGGCAAGCTGCTGTTCCAGGACGGCACCATCGGCTTCAACAAGGAAGACGCCAAGGAATGGTTCGCCTATTGGGAGGATCTGCGCGAGAACAAGCTCTGCGTTTCCGCCGATATCCAGACGCGCGATGACAACACCATTGAATCCAACGCGCTGACGCTTGGCAATTCGGCAATCGGCTTTGCCTATTCCAACCAGCTTGTCGGTTATCAGGCGCTCAACAAGAAGACTTTGTCCATCGGCATGCTGCCGGGCGAGGGCGCGGGCAAGCCGACCGGCCATTATTATCGGCCGGGCCTCATCTGGTGCATTTCGTCCACATCCACCAACCCGGAAGCGGCGGCGAAGTTCATCAACTTCTTCGTCAACGATCTGGAAGCGGGCAAGGTTCTCGGTGTCGAACGCGGTGTGCCGCCGGCAAAGAAGGTGCGTGAGGCGGTGTTACCGAGCCTCAACGAAACAGAGCGCAAGACGGTGGATTATATCGAGAGCCTGTCCGGCAAGCTCGATCCCTATCCGGAACCCGCCCCGATCGGCGCCAATGAGTTCGACCGCGGTGTGATGCGCCCGATTGCCGATTCGCTCGCCTTCGGCCGCGCCAGCATCGATGAGACGGCGCAAAATCTTGTCGACACCGGCACGCGGACCCTGCGCAAGCGCGGTTGACGACAGAAGGGGCACCGCCTGCGGCTTTCCGGCCGCCTGGCGGTGCTTTTTTATGGCTTGCGTCCCAGGGAGCGATCCCAGATGCGGCTGTACGACAAACAGCACTGGACAAGGACAGGGCATTTAAGCCAGAAATTCTGATCTGGATCGATAAATCTGAAGATTAGAGAATGGCCCCCAATTTCCTCCTCGTTGATGCTGAAAAAGAATTCGATGTGCTGAAAGCGGCCGCGTCGCTGATCCGTGTGCAGATATTGAAGCTGCTGCATGAGACGAGCGGCCTGAATGTCAACGAGATCGCGCAGCGGCTGGATCTGCCCCAGTCCACCGTTTCCGCCGGCGTGGCCGTTCTCGAAGAGGCGGGGTTGCTGCGAACCGAAACGCGCAAGGCGCGCAAGGGCAGCCAGAAGATCTGCTTCGCCACCTGCGACGAACTCATCGTGTCCTTCCGAAAACCGGAGACGCCGGCGGCCTCCAATTACATCGCGGTGGCCATGCCGCTTGGCCTCTACACCCAGAGTTCGGTGACCGCGCCCTGCGGCATCTGCTCGCCGGAAGGCATCATCGGGCTCCTCGATGTGCCAGATACATTCATGGACCCTGACCGGATGAAGGCGGCGCTGCTGTGGCTGACCTCCGGCTTCGTGGAATATCAGTTTCCCAATAATGCCAAGATTCAGGGGCGGGAAGTCGAGGAAATCGAGTTTTCCATGGAGGTCAGCTCCGAGGTGCCGGGAACGCACAGCAACTGGCCGTCCGATATCACGCTGTCCGTCAACGGCAGGGAAATCGGGGTCTGGACCTCGCCCGGCGACTTCGGCGACAAGCGGGGCGCTTTCACGCCCGACTGGTGGAAGCTTTCCGGTTCCCAATACGGCATGCTCAAGACCTGGCGCATCACCGCGCAGGGAACCTATGTCGACGGCACGCGGATTTCCGACGTTACCCTCGCGGATATCGACCTTACCAGCCACCGTTCCATCCGGTTGCGCATCGAGGTCAAGGCCGATGCAAAACATCCGGGCGGGCTGAATATTTTCGGCCGCGGGTTCGGAAATTACGATCAGGATATCGTCCTGCGCCTGCGCACCGCAGGCTGAGCCAGTCAATTTTCAAAAGTATGATTTTCGCGGTTGACAGGCGCGGATTCCCTCGGCAACTATATTATCAAATATGGTTTATATCATATTTTATGATTTAAATGCGCAGGGGAGGAGAGCCTTATGAAAGCGCGGGTTTCAGTCCACCGGGACTTCCGGATCGGGCGTATCGACGATCGTCTTTATTCCGCCTTCATCGAGCATATGGGGCGTGCGATCTATGGCGGGATTTACGAGCCCGACCATCCGCAGGCGGATGAGAACGGCTTTCGCAAGGATGTTCTGAAATTCGTGCGGGACCTGAAAATTCCCGCCATCCGTTATCCCGGCGGTAACTTCGTTTCCGCCTATCGCTGGGAGGACGGCATCGGCCCGCGCGACAAGCGCCCCATCCGTCTCGACCTCGCATGGCGTTCGAAGGAAACCAACCAGATCGGCATCAACGAATTTGCCGACTGGGCGCAGATGGCCGGTATCGAGATGATGCTCGCCGTCAATCTGGGTTCGCGTGGTCTGGATGATGCCCGCAACTTCCTCGAATATGTGAATTTTCCGCGTGGCACGACGCTCAGCGACCTGCGCCGCAGCCATGGCGCCGAGAAGCCGCACGGCGTGAAAATGTGGTGCCTCGGCAACGAAATGGACGGCCCCTGGCAGATCGGCCACAAGACGGCGGTGGAATATGGCCGCCTGGCCAACGAAACCGCCAAGGCTTTCAAGGGTTTCGATCCCACCATCGAAGCAATCGTCTGCGGCAGTTCCAATGACGGCATGCCGACCTATCCCGAATGGGAACGCGAGGTGCTTGAGGAATGTTATGAGAATGTCGATCACATCTCGCTGCACAAATATTTCGGCAATAACAGCCGCGACACGCTGAATTATTTCGGCAAGATCGAAGAGACGGGCCGCTATATCCAGACCATCGCCGGCGTCATAGATTATGTGAAGGCCAAGAAGCGCGCTAAAAACGATGTGTCCATCTGCTTCGACGAATGGAACGTCTGGTATCATATCCGCCAGGAAGACGGCAAACGCATCAAGAGCTGGGACTGGCCGGAAGCGCCGGCGCTTCTGGAAGAGACCTATAATTTCGAGGACGCGCTTTTCGTTGCCGGCCTGCTCAACGAATTCATCCGCCGCTCGGATCGGGTGCGCATCGCCTGCATCGCCCAGCTCGTTAACGTCATCGCCCCCATCCGGGCGGAAAAGGGTGGGCCGGCCTGGCGTCAGACGATCTATTATCCCTATCAGTTCGCCTCGCTTTATGGCCGCGGCGTTGCGCTGAATGTCGCCGTCGATTGCCCGACTTACGATTGCAACGCGGCGGATGACGTCAAATATCTCGATGTCGCCGGTGTCTTCGATGAGGCGGAAGGCATGGTGACGCTGTTCGTGCTTAACCGGCATCTCACCGAGGCGGCCGAGATCAATGTCAGCCTCACCGGGTTCTCCTCGGCGACGCTTGATCTGCATCTTGCCATGGCGGGATATGATCTGCGTGTTGGCAACGGCCCGGATCAGCCGGATCGTGTCGTGCCGGCGCCGGGCAGCGGTGTCGGCGTCGAGGATGGGGCGTTGAAGGGCTCCGTGCCGGCGCTGTCCTATCATGTGCTGCGCCTGAAGGTTCAGTGAGGCGGCCATGGGTGTCCGTCTCGACAATATCGCCAAGTCCTTCGGATCCTTCGCCGCGATCCGGGACGTCTCCATGGAAATCCCGACCGGCAGCTTCGCGGTGTTCGTCGGGCCTTCCGGTTGCGGCAAATCCACGCTGCTGCGCATGATCGCCGGGCTTGAGGAGACCAGCGGCGGGCGCATCGCCATCGATGACCGCGATGTCACGGCCGTCGAACCGGCGGATCGGGGCGTTGCCATGGTGTTCCAGAACTATGCGCTTTATCCGCATCTGAGCGTGTTTGAGAACATGGCCTTCAGCCTGCGGCTTGCCCGCAGGCCAAAGACGGAAGTCAATGACAGGGTGGGCGAAGCCGCCCGTATCCTGCAGCTTGAGGACCATCTGCAGAAAAAGCCGTCGCAGCTTTCGGGCGGACAGCGGCAGCGGGTGGCGATTGGACGCGCCATCGTGCGGCAGCCAAAGGTCTTCCTGTTCGATGAGCCGCTCTCCAACCTCGATGCCGAGCTGCGTGTCCAGATGCGGCTGGAGCTGACGCGCCTTCATCGCAGGCTCGGCGCCACGATGATCTATGTCACGCATGACCAGGTGGAGGCCATGACGCTTGCTGACAGGATTTTCGTGCTGAAGGGCGGCATCGTGCAGCAGGCGGGTGCGCCGCTTGCCCTGTACGACGATCCCGATAACCGCTTCGTGGCCGGCTTCATCGGCTCGCCGGCGATGAATTTCCTGCAGGCGGACATTGTCGAACAGCGAAACGGCGTCGTGACGCTCTCGCTCGATGGTGGCCAGAGACATCTCGAGGCGCGACTTTCACAGCCGGTTTCCGCCGGCCAGCGGATCGAAATCGGGATTCGGCCGGAGCATCTGACGATTGCCCCTGACGGCGCCCTGCCTGTCAATGTCGAGGTGGCGGAGGAGCTTGGCGATGTTTCCTACCTCTATACCCGCACGCCTTCGGGCAAGGAAATCATCGTGCAGCGGCAGGGTTCGCGCGAGACGCTGGATGGCCGGTCCGTTCTGTTGAGCGCCTCTGCCGACCACATTCTGGTTTTCGACAGCGACGGCAAAAGGTTGCGATAGGCGCGAGGAGGCGCCTATCGCTGCAGCAGACTGCCTCTTCAAGGGGTGTTTCCACATAAACGGGAGGAGTGAACGATGCGACTGATCAAGACATTGCTTGTTGGCACGGTTCTGGGTTTGACCGCCCTGCCGGCGCTGGCGAAACAGGATATCGTCTGGTGGGACTTTCTGTCGGGCGGTGACGGCGTGCGCATGAAAGCGCTGATCGACGCCTTCAACAAGGAGCACCCGGATATTCAGGTCAAGGGAACGACGCTGGAATGGGGCGTTCCCTTTTATACCAAGGTGCGGACCGCCTCGGCCGTTGGGGAAGGGCCCGATATCATGACCTATCACCTGTCACGCGCGCCGCTGGCGCTTCAGGAAAAGGTGCTGAGCGAGATCACGGCAAAGGACCTCGAAGATGCGGGGCTGAAAAAAGACGATTTCTTCAGCGCGCCGCTTGAGGCGGCCACCCATGACGGCAAGCTTTATGCCGTGCCTTTCGATATTCACGCGCTTGTTCTTTATTACAATGCCGACCTTCTGAAAGGCTCGCCCTATCTCGATGCCGAAGGCAAGCTGACCGGCATCAAGACGATGGATGATTTCGAGAAGGCGCTGGCCTGGGCGAAGGAAAACGGCGTCGAGACGCCGGTTACCTATCAGTCGGGCGGCGAAGGCGGTGTCTGGCGCGTCTTTTACACGCTTTTGTCGCAGCAGGGCGGCGAGCTCGTTACCAATAATGAGGTGCTTGCCGGCGACAATGCGGAGAAGGCGGCCAAAGCCATCGACACCATGTCCAGATGGCGCGAGAACGGCTGGGCCCCGGAACAGGCGGAATACGAAGCATCGGTCGCCCTGTTTTCCGCCGGCAAATCCGCGTTCCAGCTGAACGGTGTGTGGGAAGTGCCGACCTACAAGGATCTGGAGAAAAACGGCAAGCTGGGCTTCAAGTGGAGCGCAGTCGAAGTGCCGCCCTTCATGGGCAAGCGCGCCACCTGGGCGGATTCCCATGCCTTCGCCATTCCGAACGAAGGTGACAAGACTGTTTCCGGCGAGAAACGCGCCGCCGTCATGACGCTCATCGGCTGGATGGAAAAACACGCCATCAGCTGGGCCGATGCCGGCCATATCCCGGCTTATAAATCGATCACCGAAAGCAGCGAATACAGGGCGATGCAGCCGAATTCCACCTATGCATCGCTGGCGGAAGCGGCGGTGTTCGATCCGAAGACCACGATCACGGGTGTCGCCTCTCCGGCCTATGATGCTGCCCTCAACGTCATCGCTCCAGCCATTCAGGGTTTCATGAACGGCACGGATGCGGTGACGCAGATCAAGGATGAGCTGCAAGACAAGCTGAAATAACAGCAAACCTGCCCTCCGGTTGCTGACCGGAGGGCGGCACGCAATGTGCAAGGTCCCGGAGACATTCCATGGCTATGATTGAAAACCGGCGCAAAAAATCGCTGATCGCGTTGTCGATGGTGACACCGTTCATCGTGGTCTTCGCCACCTTTTTCCTTTATCCGTTGATCGAGATGGTGCGCATGAGTTTCACCGACGCGCCGCTGATTGGCGAGGGAAACTGGGTTGGGCTGGCGAACTACACGAAACTGCTGAGCGACCGTCTTTTCGTCACCTCACTGAAAAACAACGGCTATTTCGTGCTTCTGACCGTCGTGCCGACGACCGTCATCGCGCTCGTGATCGCTCTCGCCGTCAGCCGCCTGTCGGGCGTCAAGCAGACCATCGCCATGAGCCTGTTTTTCCTGCCCTATGTGCTGCCGGTTTCCGTCGTCACCGAGATCTGGGCGTGGATGCTCGATCTGCAGTTCGGCATTCTCCAGCCGGTAATTTCGCTGTTTGCCGGCAAGCCGGTCGCGGTTTTCAAGAACCCGTACTGGGTCATGCCGATGGTCGCCGTGGTCACCATCTGGTGGACGAACGGTTTCAACGTGCTGCTGTTCATCGCCGGTTTGCGCAATATTCCGGCAGAGCTTTACGAGGCTGCATCGCTTGACGGCGCAACGACATGGCAGCGCTTCTGGCGGGTGACGTGGCCGCTGCTCTGGCCCGTCACCGCGCTCGTTCTGACGTTGCAACTGATCCTGCAGCTGAAGATATTCGATCAGATCTATCTTCTGAGCGGCGGCGGGCCGTTCAATTCCAGCTTCGTACTTCTGCTCAAGGTCTATCGCGAGGCGTTCCAGCTCAACAATGGCGGTTACGCCTCCGCCGTCGCCACCGTGCTGTTCCTGCTGATCGTCATCGTTTCCATTCTCCAGTTCCAGTTGCTGCGCATCCGGAGGAATTCATGAGCTTCACGAAAAGACTGGAAAACATCGTCCTGACCGTGCTGACCTTTTCGGCGGCGCTGGTCTGGATCTTTCCGCTCTACTGGACCTTCGTCACCTCAATCCGTTCGGATGAAAATGTCGCCGGCAACAGTTCGCTGATACCCGACGAATTTCAGCTGAGCGCATATGTCAATGCCATCTTCAACACGCGGCTGATGAACTGGTATCTGAACTCCGTCGGCACGGCGGCAATCGTCACCGGCTCCGTACTGCTGATTTCGATGTTGTGTGCCTATGCCCTGTCGCAGATACGTTTTCCGGGGCGGCGGCTGCTTTATGGCATCGTGCTCGCCAGTTTCATGGTGCCGGCGCAGACGCTTGTGGTCACGCAGTTCATCCTGATGAAGAACCTCAACCTCATCAACACCTGGGCCGGCATCATCCTGCCGCAACTCATCACACCCATCGTCATCATTGTTTACAAGCAGTTCTTCGACAGCGTGCCGAAGGAGATGCGCGAGGCGGTGGTTCTGGATGGCGGCGGCGAATACACGATCCTGTTCAAGGTCTATCTGCCGCTGAACTGGGGGATTACCACCGCCATGGCGATCGTGACCTTCATCACGGTGTGGAACGCCTTTTTCTGGCCCTTCCTTGTCGTTACCTCGGAAAACATGATGACGATCCCGGTTGGCATCACCCAGGTCAACGATGCCTTCGGCGTTGCCTATGCGCGGCTCATGGCCGTGGCGATGCTGGCGGCCCTGCCGGTCATCATCGCCTATGTCATCTTCCAGCGGCGTGTGACGGAAGCGATCATGATCTCGTCCGGCGTGAAAGGGTGAGGGCGGTTTAGTCCGGAAGATACGGGCAGGCAGCAGGGTTATATTGAAGCTGCCCGCCCTTTCTTGGGGCCCGATACCGGACCCGTCTCTCGCGGCCCTTAAACCGCCAGCAGTTTTTCGTTGCCGATGCGGTGGGTCTCGCCGGTTCCTTCCGTTTCGATCCGCCGACCTGTGGCGGGGTCGAAGAAATGCAGGTGGGCGGCGGGAAGCTCCAGGTGGATGCGCTGGCCGGGTTTTACCGAAAGATCCTCACCGATAGCGGCGGAGAAGGTCTCGCCGGCTATATCGGCATGGACGATACGGCCGGAACCCAGTTCCTCGACGAAATCCACGATTGCCGGCACGCCCGCGCCTTCGGTGCTGACCACGCATTGCTCCGGGCGGATGCCCACCGTCACGTCGCGGCCGCGCAGTTCCAGCGCCGTCTCGGGGAAAAGTTTCACCGGCGTGCCGTTCAGCATCACGGCAGGCGATTCCACTTCCACCCTTGTGGCGAACAGGTTCATGGCCGGCGAACCGATGAAGGAGGCCACGAAGGTGCTGGCCGGGCGGTGATAGATGTCGAGCGGATGGCCGACCTGTTCGACATTGCCCTTGTTCATCACCACCAGCCGGTCGGCGAGCGTCATGGCTTCCACCTGGTCATGGGTGACGAAGATGGAGGTGGCGGACAGGCGCTGGTGCAGCTTGCGGATTTCGGCGCGCATGGTCACGCGCAGCTTGGCGTCGAGGTTGGAGAGCGGCTCGTCGAAAAGAAACACGGCCGGTTCGCGGATGATGGCGCGGGCCATCGCGACGCGCTGGCGCTGGCCGCCGGAAAGGGCGGCGGGCTTGCGTTCGAGGTAGTCGGACAGGCCGACGATCTTTGCGGTCTCCTCGACCCGGCGCTGGCGTTCGGCCTTCGGAACACCGGCGACCTTCAGCGCATAGCCGATATTGCCGGCCACCGACATATGCGGATAAAGCGCGTAATTCTGGAACACCATGGCGCAGCCGCGCTCACGCGGTTCCAGCGTGTTGACCACGCGCCCGCCAATGGCGATCTCGCCCGAGGTGATTTCCTCCAGCCCGGCGATCATGCGCAGGAGCGTGGATTTGCCGCAGCCCGAAGGGCCGAGGATGACGACGAATTCGCCGGAGTCGAAAGTGAGGTCCACGCCGTGCAGGGTCTGCGTCTTGCCGTAGGATTTGCGGACCTGACGAATATCGATCTGAGCCATGATAAAAACCTTGTTGTTGAAAGCCGCGCGTCACTTGTCGGACGAGACGAGGCCGCGGACGAACCAGCGTTGCAGGAAGGCCACGACGAGCAGCGGCGGTGTGATGATGATGAGGGAGCCGGCAAGCGTGACGTTCCAGTCCGGCGTGCCGTCATCGGCGGGCAGAAGCGCCCGGAGCGACATCATCACCGTCTTGTAGGAAGGGTCGGTGATCATCAGCAGCGGCCACAGATACTGGTTCCAGGCATAAACGAACATGATGGTGGTGAGCGCCAGCATGTTGGTGCGCGACAGCGGCAGCAGCATGTCCACGAAGAAACGGGCCGCGCCCGAACCGTCCATGCGGGCCGCTTCGGCCAGCTCGTCCGGGATCGTCATGAAGAACTGCCGGTAAAGAAAGGTGCCGGTGGCCGTGGCGATGAGCGGCAGGGTGAGGCCGGCATAGGAGTTCAGCAGGTTCCATTCGAGCGTCACCTCGATGCCGAACAGGCCGAGGATGGAGCGGAACGGCTGGAAGAGATCGGCGGCGACCGAATAGGTCGGCACCACGCGCACTTCGAGCGGCAGCATCAGGGTGATGAACACCGTCCAGAAGAACAGGTGTCTGAGCGGCGAGCGGAAGAACACGATGGCGAAGGCGGTGAAGGCCGAAAGGGCCACCTTGCCGATGGTCACCAGCGTCGCCATGATGACGCTGTTGAGGAGGGCGTTGCCGAGATTGGCGCGTTGCCAGGCCGTCTGCGCATTGGCGAAAAATTCGCCCTGCGGCATGAAGTTGAACGGCACGCTGTTGACTTGCTGTACCGACTGGCTGGCGCCGGAAATGACGACGATAAAGGGGCCGATGAGCAGGAAAAAGCCTGCGATCAGGATCGCATAGGTCAGGGCGTCGGCATAGGGTGTGCGCTGGATCATCGCCGCCTCACTTGTAGTGGACTTGCCGCTCGACGAAGCGGAACTGGATGAAGGTGAAGACCATGATGAGGCCGATGAGGACGAGGCTCTGCGCCGAGGCGCCGGAATAGTTCAGGCCCTCGAAGGCTTCGCTGACGATGCGGTAGACCATCACTTCGGTGGCGCGGTTGGGGCCGCCTTCGGTGGTGGAGGCGACGATGCCGAACGTATCGGCGCCGACGAATCCCTCGGTCATCATGATGACGGTCAGGAAGAACAGCGTGGGCGCCAGCAGCGGCACCTGGATGTCGATGGCGCGGCGGATCGGCCCGGAACCGTCCATGGCCGCAGCCTCCGTCAGCGAACGCGGCACGGATTGCAGGCCGGCGAACAGGAAGATGAAGGTGTAGCCCGCCCATTTCCAGATGAAGATGACGATGACGAGGATGAGCGCGTGCTCGCCGTATTTGGCCGGGTTCCAGATGTCGGGCCACCAGGCGTTCAGCGAGGCCGCGAGGCCGCGCTCCGGCGAAAGGATGAAGCGGAAGGCCATGCCGGCCGCGGGACCGGCGATCGCGTAGGGCAGGATGTAAAGCACCCGGAAGAAGCCGGAGCCGGGAAGCTGGCGATCGACGGCAAGCGCGAGCACGAGGCCGATGAGGATCGCGAAAAACGGTCCGACGACCGCAAAGATCAGGCTGGTGACGATCGACTGCCAATAAAGCGGATCGCCGAAGGTTTCGATGAAATTGGCTAAACCGACGAATTCCGCCGGGCCGCCGAAGGGCGGCTCCAGGGTGAATGCCCAGTTCAGCACCGCCGCGACCGGCCAATAGAAGAACAGGAGAATAAGCAGAAACTGCGGCAGGGCGAAGAGCACAGGCAGCCATGTGCTTTTGAAAACGGTACGTTTTTCCATTGGAGTCCGGCGGGGTTCGAGATTTCGGCGGGCCTGCCCGAACGACTGTCCGGACAGGCCTTTGACGGCGATGAAAGAACGCTTAGTTCAGCTTGGCGCCTTCATAGGTCTTCTCGAAGCGGCGCAGACCGGCGTTGGAGCGCTCGACGGCCTTGTCGAGTTCGGCCTGGATGTCGGCGTTCTGCATGAAGATGGCTTCGAGCGAGGTGGCGACTTCCTTGCGGATCTGCGTGAAGCCGCCGAGGCGGATACCGCGGGTATATTCGGAAGGCGGTGTGAAGGTCAGGCTTTCGATTGCCTTTTCGCGGCCCTTGTAGGGAGCCTTGTCATAGAAGCCGTTGGCCTTCATGGCGTCGAAGCCGGTCTTGGTGACGGGGATGTAGCCGGTGACCGTCGACCACCACTCAACCATATCAGGCTGGGCGATGAAGTTGAGGAACGCGGCCGCGCCCTTGTATTCCGCATCCGGACGACCGGCGAGAACCCAAAGCGAAGCGCCGCCGACCAGCGAGTTGTGACGTTCGGTACCCTTCCAGATCGGCAGCATGGCGACATCCCACTTGACGCCCTGCGGCATGGTCTTGCCGACGGTGCCGTGGCTGGCGATCGAGGACATGAACATCTGGCAGGTCTGCGAGGTGAAGGCCGGCAGAATATCCATGCCGAGCTGCTTGGTCTTGACGACGAACAGCTTCTCGTCCTGCATCTTCTTGAAGAATTTCACCAGGTCGACGAACTTCGTCTTGTTGATCGTCAGTTCCGCATCGAGACCCTGATAACCGTTGCCCTTGGTGGCGATCGGCTGGTTGTGGATGGCGGAGAACTGCTCCATCAGCATCCATGTGTCGAAGTTGAAGGCGAGCGGGCATTCGAAACCGGCGGCTTTCAGCTTCTTGGAAGCCTCTTCAACCTGTTCCCAGGTGTCGGGCTTGAAGGTGATGCCGGCTTTTTCGAAGGCGTCGACATTATAATAGAAGACGGCGGTGGAGGAGTTATAGGGGAAGGAGTTCAGTTCGCCCGCAGCGGTTGCGTAATAATTGGCGATACCGGGGAAATAATTGCTCCAGTCGATATTGTAGCCGTTGTCGGCCATCAGCTTCTTGGCGGGAACGAAAGCCTTGGACAGCATCATGTCCAGCGTGCCGGCGTCGTAGATCTGGGTGATGGCGGGCTGCTTCTTGGCGCGATAGGCGGCAATGGTGTTCTGCAGGGTGGATTCGTAATCGTTCTGCGAGGTGCAGACGATCTCGAATTCGGCCTGGGAGTCATTGAACTTCTTGCAGGTCTCCTGGACGCGGTCGCCGAGATCGCCGGAAAGGCCGTACCAGAATTCGAACTTGGTCTTTTCTGCCTGGGCAGCCGTGGCGCCGAAGGCGGCGGCGAAGGCGACGCCGGCCACGAGGGAAGTCAGTGCGGAAGATTTCATGAGTTGAGCCCCGTTGATGGAATGATGGCCTGCTCGGCAAGGACCTCATGTCCCCGGCACGAAGCCACGGGCTCTGCTAACAGCCGTCTTTGACGGATGGCTTACATTTTGTTGAACGTTTTATGATGACTGGCCGCGCAGGGCATTCTGCGCGGCGGAAAAGTGGGATTAACGCGAATAATCTGAATTTACTGATATTTTTCAGATATTTAAAATTTCAGCATTATTTCGCTACTTGTTGCTGAATGGGTTGTCGGCGTCAACCGCGACGTGCAGCCTCGATGGCGGCGACGTCGATTTTTCTCATCTCCATCATCGCGTCGAAGGCGCGTTTGGCCTCCGCGCCGCCGGCGGCGAGAGCCTCCATCAGCACACGCGGCGTGATCTGCCAGGAGACGCCCCATCTGTCCTTGCACCAGCCGCAGGCGCTTTCTTCGCCGCCATTGCCGACGATGGCGTTCCAGTAACGGTCGGTTTCCTCCTGGTCCTCGGTCGATATCTGGAACGAGAAAGCCTCGGTCTGTTTGAAGACCGGGCCGCCGTTGAGGCCGATGCAGGATACGCCCGCGACGGTGAACTGCACGGTCAGCACATCGCCCTTCTTGCCGGAAGGATAGTCGCTGGGGGCATGGTGAACGGCGGTCACGGCGCTGTCCGGAAAGGTCTCGGCATAAAATCTGGCGGCCGCCTCGGCATCCTTGTCGTACCAGATGCAGATCGTGTTCTTTTCCATATGCATGGTCCTCCGAAATTGAGATATTTGATCACGCCGGCAGGGCGGCGACTGGATTTGCGGGCACATCGCCGCTTTCCCTATTCGGCATAAAATGCGCCTGCATGGCAAACGTTCCGAAAAAGCCGAAGCTACTGCGAAGCTTCGGGCTGCGGCTCAACGGTTCACGACGCCGGGCCGGGCACCGTCAAAACCATCGTCTTACCCTGCGCCGATAGGCGTCATAGGCCGGGCCCAGCTCCTTCGCCAGCACGCGCTCCTCAATCTTCACCTGCAATATCACCGCGACGGTGAGGGCGAGGGCGACGGCAAGCTGCAGGACCGAGGGGAATACGAGCACCAGTCCCGCAAACAGCAGCATCTGCCCAACGAAGACCGGATTTCTGGAAAGGCCGAAAGGCCCGGTATCGACAATGGCCCCGAGATGGCCTTCGGCCGCACCGATGCGCCATGATTTACCCATGTAGTGCTGGGCGTAAAGCGCAATCAGACTTCCAGCCAGCACCATCGCCATCCCCGGAATGCGGATGGCTGCACCGGGATCACGGCGGTCCAGAAGCCAGATGCTTCGCTGCGGCTCCAGCCAGAGAGTGACAAGCGGCAAAAGGGCGCCGAGAAAAAAAGCGAGACGGAAAAGCAGGGCGGGCAGGGTCTGTCGTTCTCCACCCTTGGCGAAAAGCCACACCGGTTGCTGCGAGCGCTTCGCCAGTCGCGCCGTCAAAAGCAGAAAGCCGGCGATATATGCCCACACTGCCAGCACGGATATGATGTCGATCATTCTTCCCCCAAAAGTCCCGTCAGGCCTCACGCTCCCGAAAACGGCAGGCCTCAGGCTCAGCGTCCCAAGTATAGACAGGAGTGTTACACGACAACGACCCCGGCCAGATGTTTCAGATCATCCGTAGAATTTTGCGGAAAATCGGCGCGATTTCGCGAAGCTTGGCTGCGACCCTCATGAGGTGGGACGAGCGGCAACCTTATCCTTAAATATTATTTAATGATGCAATCATAATATTCAGGAATGATTTTGCGTAAAAACCATTCATCCCGGAGGATCGCGCGTGACTATTCTTGATCGTGGTGCCAATGCCCTGGCGGTTCTTGCCGCGCTTTCCAAATCCCAGGCCATCATAGAATTCGATCTCTCGGGAAAGATTCTCGCCGCCAATGAGAATTTCTGCCGGGCGCTCGGTTATGACCTTTCGGAAATCGTCGGCAGGCACCACAGCATGTTCGTGGAGCCAGCCGTCGTGTCTTCGCAGGACTACAAGGCTTTCTGGTCCAGGCTCTCGTCCGGCCAGTTCGATCAGCGGCAATATAAGCGCATTGGCAAAGGCGGCCGCGAGGTCTGGATCGAGGCGTCCTACAATCCGGTGTTTCGCCGCGGCAGGCCGGTGAAAGTGGTCAAGATCGCCACCGACATCACCGAACGCAAACTGAAGGCGGCGGAAGATGCGGGCAAGATCGAAGCGCTCTCGCGGGCGCAGGCGATCATCGAGTTTTCCCCCAATGGAGAGGTTCTGGCCGCCAACGAGAATTTCCTGGCGGCGCTGGGTTATTCGCTGGCGGAAGTGCAGGGCAGGCATCATTCCATGTTCTGCGAACCGGCCTATACGCAATCGCCCGATTATAAGCAGTTCTGGCAAAGGCTGGCCGGCGGCGATCTCGTCGCCGATGAATTCATGCGGCTTGGCAAGGGCGGCCGCAAGGTCTTCATTCAGGCCTCCTATAATCCGATCTTCGATCTGAGCGGCAGGGTATTCAAGGTCGTCAAATTCGCGACCGACGTGACCGGCCGCGTCGAAAACGTCGAAAAGCTGGCGCAGTGCCTTACCGATCTTGCCGAGGGCGATCTGGCCCAGAACATCGACAAACCTTTCATTCCTTCGCTTGAGAGATTGCGCACGGATTTCAACGCAGCTTCGGAAAAGCTCAAAAGGGCCATGACGCTGGTGTCCGAAAATGCCGGTGCGATTTCTTCCGGCTCGAACGAAATCAGGTCCGCTGCCGATGATCTCGCCAAACGCACCGAACAGCAGGCCGCCTCCATCGAGGAAACGGCCGCCGCACTGGAGGAAATCACCACCGCCGTCAACGATTCAAGCCGCCGCGCCGAAGAGGCCGGCAAGATCGTCTCCCGTGCCCGCGACCATGCGGAACATTCGGGTCAGGTGGTGCGCGATGCGATCGGCGCCATGGACCAGATCGAGAAATCGTCGCGCGAAATCTCCAACATCATCGGTGTGATCGACGAGATCGCCTTCCAGACCAATCTTCTGGCGCTGAATGCCGGGGTCGAGGCCGCCCGCGCTGGCGATGCCGGCAAGGGTTTTGCCGTCGTCGCGCAGGAGGTTCGCGAACTCGCGCAGCGTTCCGCAACGGCTGCCAAGGAAATCAAGAACCTGATCAATGCCTCCGGCGCGCAGGTGGAAAACGGCGTCGGCCTTGTCACCAGGGCTGGCTCGGCGCTGCAGGAAATCGCAGAGCAGGTGCGGGACATCAATACCAATGTCGTGGCGATTGTCGATGCCGCGCGAGAGCAGTCCACGGCGCTTGTGGAAATCAATCAGGCGGTCAACACCGTGGATCAGGGCACCCAGCAGAACGCCGCCATGGTGGAGGAGCAGACCGCCGCAAGCCGCAGCCTTGCGCGGGAAGCGGCGGCCCTGTTCGAGCTTCTCGGGCAATTCAGGTTCGAGGAGGCGTCGCGATACACAGCCCCCGCGCGCGGCGGCTTCGAACGGCAATCCGCGCCGGTGACCTCGCATCGCGGCGCGTCCCGCGCGCCTGTGACGCGTGGTTCCGCTGCGGTTGCCGCCATTCATGAGGAATGGCAGGATTTTTAAACTCGGTGATGAAGCACGCATCCTCTCGACGTCATCCTCGGCCCCCGTGCCGAGGACCCAATCACGCTTCATAAAATCGGAAGGTTGCAGATATTCGAGACAGGGTCGAGGATGACGTCGGCGTGATTGGCTTGGCTCATCGTTCCATCTGGCGATACGGGATGACAAGCCCGCAAGCTGGGCATATCTTCCTGACTGGCCGATAACAGGCACATCGCGTTTGGAGTTTTCGGGGACGCTCGCTTGGCAGGACTATCGACAAGCCGCATCGCTCTTGCCTTTTGCCTGCTCGTCGCAGCCTTTGGCGCGGCGAAAGCCGAAGAGCCCGCCAGGGGAAAGGCGGTCTGCGCCTATACCCATGATGTCGCACCGGAATTATGCATCAATGTCGGCAGCTACAATAACGATCTCTGCCATGCCATCGAGGTTCTCGCCGCCCGCCATGCCGTGCCGCCGGATTATTTCGCCCGGCTGATCTGGCGGGAAAGCCTGTTCCGGCCGAATGCCGTCAGTTCGAAGGGGGCGGAGGGCATTGCCCAGTTCATGCCGGGAACAGCGCGGCTGCGCGGCCTCGAAGACAGTTTCAACATCATCGCCGCGCTTGAGGCGTCTTCGCGTTATCTCTCCGAATTGAACGTGCAGTTCGGCAATTTCGGCCTTGCCGCCGCAGCCTATAATGCGGGGGAGGCGGGCTTGCGGAACTTCATCGCCAACGGCCGCCTGCCGACCGAAACCCGGGACTATGTGTTTGCGATCACCGGCTATCCGGTGGAGAGCTGGAAGGACAATCCGCCGGAAAAGGCGGCGCCGGCGCTGGATGACAGCCGCTCCTTCCTCGATGCCTGCGTGCGTCTGGCCGATAGCCGCACCATGAACGATCCCGTCCTCATCTCGTCCGCAGACTGGGCGCCCTGGGGCGTGCAGCTTGCCGCGCATTATAATCCGGCGGTGGCGAACCGGCTTTTCACCCGGGCGATCCTGCAGCTTTCGGAGCCGCTGAATGCCGAGCGGGCGCTGATCGTGCGGCAGCGCGGCGGGAATTTCGGTTCGCGGCCGCGTTATGCCGCCCGCATCGGCCGCGAAACCAGAGCCGAAGCCAATGCGCTTTGTGGCGATATCCGGCGGGCCGGCGTTCCCTGCACCGTATTCCGCAACAGGTAGCGCTGAGCGATATCGGCGCGATGCCTTAGGGTTCGGCGGGGCGGCCGATCATGAGAAGTTGATCGGCTTTTCGGCCGGCCTGCCTTTCCGCGCAAAATGATCGTGCCTAGATTTGCCCCGAGCGCTGGCCGGCAACAGGGGCCGGCGGCATTTTACAGGGATGATCTGGAATGAAATGGTTTGAAACCGGATGTCTGGCGGCGGTTCTGGTTGTCGCCGCAGCGTGCACCAGCACTGACGAGATGGAGATTTCGCGCACGGTGGCGGGTTTTGTGGGACAACCGCGTGATGCCGCAATCGCCCGGCTGGGCCGCCCGAACAAGGTCATCATCGAAAACGGCGCAACCGAATCCTACTGGCTGAAGGTTCATGTCGAGACCTATGCCGGCCTCAGTAACAGACGCGAAATCAAGGCCGTCGACGGGCAGGCGCAGGTTTCGGAAACCGAGGGCATGAAGATCAAGGAACATCGCCGCGACTGCATCATCAAGATAACCGCGGATGCCGACTCCACCATCAGGACAAGCGAGATCATCGGCAATCCGGCGAGTTGCGGAGATTTCCTCAATCGTTCGGCGTCCTGAGAAACTCGGTCGCAGCCGCTCCGGTTGCCGAACGCCTCAAAGCTCCATCTTGATGGTCAGCATATATTCGGTGCCCTTCGCCCGGTCGCGCGTGCGGGAGACTTCAAGCGTGACCTTGTCCAGCTTGTGCCCGAGGTTTTCCTTGATCGTTCCTCCCGGCGTATCCTCTCGCCTGAACGAGGTGTCGCCATAACCGACGCCGATTTTGCGGGTAATGGCGTTTTCCGTATAGGTTCTTCCGAACATGGCGGAAGTCTGGCCGCTGCGCACCGTCGTCTCGAAGCCGCGGGAATCGATGTCCCTGTAAGCCGAGGCGGCAATCGAACTGTCCGAGCCCGTATAGCTGCCGCCGGCGCTTATTCTGGCGAGGCGATGACCGTCATGTTCGAGGGAAAAATTGCCGTCGGCTGAAGGTCCGAAACGGCCGCCGTTCATGGCGTCCTTGTAGGTGAAGCGGAAGCGGCCGCTGCGCGCATCCACCTGATAATTATAGGAGGCGTCGCCGCTGCGGATCTGGATGCCCGGCGCCGGTTCGCTGCCGAGGATCGGCGAAACCTTGTCCGCGAACTGGAACAGCGGCTTGGTGACCTGATCGAACTCCGGCTTCGACAATGCCAGCGGCTTGCCGTCAGGGTCGAATTTCCCGACCGCCAGACAGGGGCGCTGATTGATGATGCTCTTCAGGGCAAAGACCGTGCAATTGTCGCTGGTCGTGCCGGCAATCGCGGCATGCACGGAATTGCGCAGGGTGTAACTGCCGCAGCAGGAAAAGGCTTCATTGTCGAGGCTCGCATCGCGCGTATAGCCGGTAAAGACAATGCCGCTCGCGCCGCTGGTCAGGCCGACATTGGCGAAATGCGGGCCGCTTTGCAGCGGAAAGAGCTTCAACTGGCTCTGGTCGGCAAGCGTTTTCGGGTTGGAAGGTGATGGAAGCGGCATTCTTCTTCTCTCCTGAACACGGGAACGGTGTGTTTTTTACCATCCTGAATTGAGGCTGCAACCCTCAACTGTACCCCGTGAGATATGCCGTTCCTGTGGATGAGAGCGACCGCTGTTGTTACTGTGAGGCTCTGCGCATATGCTGGAATACTCAATCTCGATTTCCGGACAAGGCGGACAGACGCATAATGACCTCCCAGTTGGATTTTTTCGCCCCCGCGGCCGTGCGGCGTCCCCAAGCTGAAAAAGGGCGCAGGACGGGTGGCCGCGAGGCGGTGCTGAAGACCGGCACGGACGACGAGGCGCTTGCCGGATACCTTGAAGCCACCGGCAATTATCGTGTCCTGCGCCGGTTGCAGCCGCGTCCGGTGGTCGACCGGCCGAGAGCGGGATTTCCCCGGCAGGGCGTGATCCTCGATACGGAAACCACGGGCCTCGACCATCGCACTGACGAGATCATCGAAATCGGCGTCATCGCCTTCACTTTCGACGATGATGGCGCGATCGGCGATGTCACCGGCATCTATGGCGGGTTGCGGCAGCCTGATATCGCCATCCCTGAAGAAATCACCCGCCTGACCGGGATCACCGACGAGATGGTTGCGGGCCAGACAATCGACATGGACCGGCTGGCGTCTCTCATCGCCCATGCCGATCTGATCGTCGCCCACAATGCCGGTTTCGACCGCCCCTTTTGCGAAGCCTTCTCGCCGATCTTCCGAGGCAAGGCATGGGCCTGCTCGGTTTCGGAAATAGACTGGCGTGTGCGCGGCTTCGAGGGCAACAAGCTCGGTTATCTGATCGGACAGTCAGGCTATTTCCACGACGGCCATCGCGCTGTGGACGATTGTTTTGCCTTGCTGGAAGTGCTGGAGCAGACGCGGCCCGGCCAAAGCAGCACGCCATTTGCCGAACTCCATGAGGCGAGCCGGCGCTCAAGGGTGCGCCTCTACGCGGAAAACAGCCCTTTCGACATGAAGGATCATCTGAAAAAGCGGGGTTATCGCTGGTCTGACGGTTCCGATGGTCGGCCGAAATCCTGGTGGGTGGAACTGCCGGAGGAAAAGCTCGAAGAGGAGCTGCATTTCCTGCGGACCGAAATCTACCGTTGGGACGCTGATCCCACGGTCAAATATCTCACGGCTTTCGACCGGTTCAAGGCCGGTTGAAACAGGGGGTAGTTCGGACCTTCAGATTGCATACAATTTCTGCAATGAATCGAAAACAATCGATGTAAAATTGGGCAGGTCCGCGCGAGGCTTTCCGAAGCGCAGAAAAATATCATTTTACATCAATGGCTAAGTCGATTGGCACGCCTCCTGCATGACAAGGATGTCGCAGGAGAGTGTTTATGAGCAAAGCCGCAGCAATCGACATCGCTTCCGTATCCAAGATCTACGGCACCACCACCGCCGTGCATGCGATCAGCCTCAAGATACCGGCCGGGAGCTATTGCTGCCTGCTTGGACCATCGGGCTGCGGCAAGACCTCGACGCTGAGAATGATCGCCGGCCACGAGAGCATTTCCAGCGGCGATATCAGGCTCGGCAATATCGTCGTCACCGATCTGCCGCCTGCCAGACGCGGCACGGCGATGATGTTCCAGTCCTATGCGCTGTTTCCCCATCTCGATCTCGTCGACAATGTCGCCTTCAGCCTCAAGATGAAGGGTGCGGACAAGGAAACCCGCCGGGCGAAGGCGCTCGAGATGCTGCAGCTGATGCAGCTCGAACCCTATGCCAACAGGCGGCCGGCCCAGCTTTCCGGCGGGCAGCAGCAGCGCGTGGCGCTGGCGCGCGCGCTGATTACCGATCCCGAGGCGCTGCTGCTCGACGAGCCGCTTTCGGCGCTCGATCCGTTCCTCAAGATCCGCATGCGCGCCGAGCTGAAGAAGCTGCAGACCGCGCTCGGCATCACCTTCGTACATGTCACCCACAGTCAGGAAGAGGCCATGGCGCTGGCCGATATCATCGTCGTCATGAATGACGGCCGCATCGAACAGGCAGCTACCCCGCGCGAGGTGTTCGAGCGTCCCGCCACCGCCTTCGTTGCCCGCTTCATGGGCGATCACAATGTCATTTCCGGCCGTTACCGGGAAAAATCGGACGATCTCGTCACGCTCGAAGTGGTGGGCGGCGGTATTTTTATCGCAAGCGGCGTCGCCCCGGATGACGGCGCGGTCGATATCGCCGTGCGTACCGACCGCGTCCGCGTCGGCGAGGCGCAGCAGCCGGGCCTCGGTTTCACCGGCATCGTCTCGAATGTCGAATATCGCGGCGCCAGCGTGAAGATCGCCGTAACCGGCGCGGGCATCGAGGATTTCAACGTCATCCTCAGCGATGCCGCCTTCTTCGAAAACCCGGTCAGGACCGGCGACGCCATACCGCTTTCATGGAATGCGGCCGATGCCATCGTGCTCGGCCGGGTAGAGAAGTGACCCCAAAAATAA
>QFOL01000219.1 GCA_003241215.1 Agrobacterium fabrum | reverse complement strand
AGATCAGAAATCCTCCAACCAGATGTGGGGCGGGCGTTTCGCTTCCGGGCCATCTGCCATCATGGAAGAGATAAATGCCTCCATCGGCTTCGACAAGAAGCTTTACGCCCAGGATATCCGCGGCTCTATGGCGCATGCCGCCATGCTGGCGGAAAAAGGCATCATTTCGCAGGAAGATAAAGACAAGATCACTCACGGCCTGAACACGATCCTGTCAGAGATCGAAGCCGGAACCTTCGAATTCTCGCGCAAGCTCGAAGATATCCACATGAACATCGAAGCGCGGCTTGCCACCCTCATCGGCCCGGCCGCCGGCCGCCTGCACACCGCCCGCTCGCGCAACGACCAGGTGGCGCTCGATTTCCGCCTGTGGGTCAAGGAAGAATTGCAAAAGACCGAGGGTATGCTGACGGCCCTCATCGCCGCCTTCCTCGACCGCGCCGAAGAAAATGCCGATACCGTGATGCCGGGCTTCACCCATCTGCAAACCGCCCAGCCCGTCACCTTCGGCCATCATTGCATGGCTTATGTGGAAATGTTCGGCCGTGACCGCGCCCGCGTGCGCCACGCCATCGAGCATATGGACGAAAGCCCGATCGGCGCCGCCGCACTCGCCGGCACCGGCTATCCCATCGACCGCCATATGACGGCGAAGGCGCTCGGTTTCCGCGAGCCGACCCGTAATTCCATCGACACCGTCTCCGACCGCGATTTCGCGCTGGAATTCCTGTCTATCGCCTCCATCTGCGCCACGCATCTGTCGCGCCTCGCCGAAGAAATCGTCATATGGTCGACGCCGCAATTCGGCTTCATCCGCCTGTCGGACGCCTTTTCCACCGGCTCCTCGATCATGCCGCAGAAGAAGAATCCTGATGCCGCCGAGCTGGTGCGCGCCAAGACCGGCCGCATCAACGGCTCGCTGATCGCGCTTCTGACCGTCATGAAGGGCCTGCCGCTCGCCTATTCCAAGGACATGCAGGAAGACAAGGAACAGGTTTTCGACGCCGCCGAGAGCCTGGAACTGGCGATTGCCGCCATGACCGGCATGATCCGCGACCTTGAAGTGCGCAAGGACCGCATGCGCGCCGCCGCCGGTTCGGGTTACTCCACGGCCACCGATCTCGCCGACTGGCTGGTGCGCGAGGCGGGCCTGCCCTTCCGCGACGCCCACCATGTGACCGGCAATGCCGTGGCGCTGGCCGAAAAGAAGGGCTGCGATCTCGCCGATCTTTCGCTGGAGGAATTGCAGGCCATTCACCCCGGCATCACCAGGGGCGTTTTCGACGTTCTGTCCGTCGAGGCATCCGTCGCCAGCCGCACCAGTTTCGGCGGCACGGCCCCTTCGGAAGTGAAGAAGCAGGTCGCCTGGTGGCGCGGACGTAACTGATAAATCCTGGTTCCGCCGCGATCACAAGAAACAGGGTGCACAAGCGCCCTGTTTTTCGTTATCAGAGAGGCACATATTTCCTTTGGACAGGCCCATGCTTTCAAAAACTGCGCGCAAACTCATCGTTCCCATCGGCATGACACTCGCCGTCAGCCTTGCTCTCAGCGCCTGCGGGCGTAAGGGCGATATCGATCCGCCGAGCACGCCGGTCGAAATGCGCAACAAGCGCAATGCCGACGGAACGGAGACGAAGCCGGCAACGGCGGAGCGGCCGTTCATCCTCGACAAGCTTCTCTGACGGATAAAAGCCTGTGAACCATTTTGGCTATATCGACGGCGTGCTGCACGCCGAAAACGTGCCCGTGCCCGAGATCGCCAAGGCGGTCGGCACGCCCTTCTACGTCTATTCCACCGCAACGCTGGAGCGCCACTACAAGGTGTTCTCAGGCGCTTTTGCCGATGTGGACGCCATGGTCTGTTACGCCATGAAGGCCAATTCCAACCAGGCGGTTTTGAAGACGCTGGCAAAGCTCGGCGCCGGCATCGACGTCGTCTCCGGCGGCGAATTGCGCCGCGCGCTCGGCGCCGGGGTGCCGGCAAGCCGCATCATGTTCTCCGGCGTCGGCAAGACGGTTGCGGAAATGGATTATGCGCTGGAAGCCGGCATCTACTGTTTCAACATCGAATCCGAGCCGGAACTGGAAGTCCTCAACCTGCGCGCCGTGAAAGTGGGCAAGCGGGCGCATGTCTCCTTCCGCATCAATCCTGACGTGGATGCGCGCACCCACGCCAAGATTTCCACCGGCAAGAAGGAAAACAAATTCGGCATTTCCTATGAGCGGGCCCGCGCGGTCTATGCCCATGCCGCCACCCTGCCCGGCATCGAAGTCACCGGCATCGACATGCATATCGGCAGCCAGATCACCGAATTGCAGCCTTTCGAGGATGCCTTCCGGCTGCTGCGCGAACTTGTCGAGGCGCTGCGCACCGACGGCCACACGATCAGCCACGTCGATATTGGCGGCGGCCTCGGCATTCCCTATCGCGAGGACAATAATCCGCCGCCGCTGCCGGATGCCTATGCCCATATCGTCAAGAACGAGCTCAAGAGCCTCAACTGCAAGATCGTCACCGAACCGGGCCGCCTGATCGTCGGCAATGCCGGCATTCTGGTGACGGAAGTGATCTATGTGAAGGACGGCGGCGAAAAGACCTTCGTCATCGTCGACGGCGCCATGAACGACCTCATCCGCCCGACGCTTTACGAGGCCTATCATGGCATCCGCCCGGTGGTGCAGCCCACCGCAGACGCGCCGCGCATCAAGGCCGATATCGTCGGACCTGTCTGCGAGACCGGCGATTATCTGGCGCTCGACCGCGAGATGGCGGCACCGCAGCCGGGCGACCTGATCGCCGTCAGTTCCGCTGGCGCTTATGGCGCAGTGCAGGCCGGCACCTATAATTCACGCCTGCTGGTGCCGGAAGTGCTGGTGAAGGACGACAAATTCCACGTCATCCGCCCGCGCGGCACCTATGAGGAGCTGATCGCACTCGATTCCGTACCGGCCTGGCTCGACTGACCGCGTCTGTCATCCGGCTGTTTGATCACAATTGAGCGATGCTGCCTAAAAAATGGGGGTGAGGGCGTAGGTGCCCTCGTCTTCGCCACAAAGAATGTTATCTTCGCCTCCATGATATGAACAGCTCGCCGTTCCGGGAATGGCGTTCGACGTGGCCAGAACCGGGAGAACGGATTGATGACCACAGCCGGAGAGGACAGGACAGGCAGAAAGCGCCCGACCGGCGCATTCGCGCAGCGGCCGGACCTTGCCCGCCGGGTTGCCGCCAAGCGCTTCTTCGCAAAAATCGTGCTGCTCTCGGAAAAGATTGCGCCGAAAACGCTGTGGCCTCTCTCCATCGCCGCCGTATTTCTGGCGCTTGCCTGGTTCGGCCTCTACCGGCAGATGCCGGATTTCCTGCGGCTTGGCGTCGTGTTCGTGCTGGTCTTCAGTTTCATCGCCACGCTTTTGCCGATCCTTCGGCTGAAATGGCCGACGGATAACGACGCGTCCCGCCTTCTTGAAGATCGTAACGGTCTGGCGCACCAGCCGGTCGGCGTGCAGGAAGACGAACCGGCCTTTGACACGCCGTTTTCCCGCACACTCTGGAAAGAGCACCAGATCCGCATGGCGGAGCGTATCGCCGCGCTCAATGCCGGCCTGCCGAAACCCGATATCGCCCGTTACGACCGCCTGGCGCTGCGCGCCGTTCCGGCACTGCTGCTGGTCACTGCTTTCGGTTTTTCCTATTCGAACGGCGCAGGTACGGTTGCCGATGCGTTCCGCAGCCGGCCGGCCGTCGGGCCGCTCAATCCCGATATCCGTCTCGATGCCTGGGTCACACCGCCCGCCTATACCGGCCGCGCACCGATTTTCCTGACCGGACGCGACGCGACGAACCGCGACGCGGTCTCCGTGCCGCAATCCTCCAGGCTGACAATCCGCATGACCGGCGGCGATGGCGGCGAGGAAGTGACGTTCGAACCGGAGATGGCGGGCGCGCTGCAGAAGCTTGCGCCGGAAGCGGCGCGTGCCGACAGCGCAAGCGGCGATATCGCCGTTCAAACGCCGGTTCGTTCGGCGGATCAGCCCGTCGCACCGCGCACCTTCGCCATGGATGTCACCGAAAGCGGCATGATCACCGCCAATGGCGAACAATGGGTATTTAACGTCATTCCCGATCAGCCGCCCAGCATCGCCTTCGACAACATGCCGCGCCGCGCCGTTAACGGCGCGCTGGAAGTGGGGTTCACCGCCAAGGACGATTACGGGCTGAAGGAAGCCCATGCCATCATCGAGCCGGTCGGCGTTGCGGAAGGCGCGACCGCACTTTATCCGCCGCCGGAATTCAAGCTCGATCTGCCGCGTCAGAACAATCGCGAGATCAAGGGCCTGACCAGCCGCAACCTGACCGAACATCCGATGGCGGGAAAACGCGTGCGCATCACGCTGGTGGCGACGGACGGCGCCGGCCAGACCGGCCGCAGCCCCGCACATGAAATGGTGCTGCCGGGCCGCAACTTCTCCGAACCGCTGGCGGCGTCCATTGCCGAGCAGCGACAGATCTTCTCGCTCGATACGCGCCAGATGCCGAAGGCCATCGCCTATAACGAGGCGGTCGGCCTGCGCCCGGAAGAGACCATTCCCAACACCACGCATTATCTCCTGCTGCAATCGGCGCAGACCCGCATGCGGCTCGCTTATAATGAAGAGATGCTGAAGGAGACGGCCGATTATCTCTGGGAAATCGCGCTCGGCATCGAGGATGGCGATCTTTCACAGGCCGAAAGACGCCTGCGCGATGCACAGAATGCGCTTTCCGAAGCGCTGCAGCGCAATGCTCCGGACGAGGAAATCGCCAGGCTGATGCAGGAATTGCGTGAAGCCATGCAGCAATTCATGAGCGAGCTTGCGCAGCGCATGCAGAATGCGCCGCAGGCCAACATGAACCAGCAGGCCCAGAACGTGCTGCGCCAGCGCGATCTGGAAAACATGATGAACCAGATCGAGAACCTCGCCCGTTCCGGCAATCGCGACGCGGCGCAGGAAATGCTCTCGCAGCTGCAGCGCATGATGAACAATCTGCAGGCAGGCAGGCCGCAGCGTCAGGGCCAGCAGGGGCAGCAGCAGAGCAGCAAGATGCGCCAGCAGATCGACAAGCTCGGCGAAATCCTGCAGCAGCAGCAGAAGCTGATGGACGAGACCTTCAAGCTCGATCAGGCGCTGCGCGACCGCATGCAGCGCGGCGACCCGCAGCAGGGCGGCGAAAGCGAAGACGAGCAGCAGATGGGCGAAAACGGCCAGCAGCCGCAAGAGGGACAGCAGAGCCAACAGGGCGGACAGCAGGGCGGACAGCAGCCAAGCGACCAGATGACCGCCGAACAATTGCGTGAAGCGCTGAAAAACCTGCGGGCGCAGCAGGATGCGCTCGGCAAGCAGCTCGGCGAATTGCAGCAGGGTCTTCGTGATCTCGGCATGGAACCGGGCGAAAACTTCGGCAAGGCGCAGCAGGAAATGGAAGGAGCCGGCCAGGCGCTGGGCAAGGGCCAAGGCGAACAGGCTGTCGAAGGCCAGGGCAATGCGCTGAATGCGCTGCGCCAGGGTGCACAGGACATGATGGGCCAGATCATGCAGGCCATGCGCCAGCAGGGCCAGCAGCCGGGGCAAGGTCAGGAAGGCATGGCGGGCCAGGGCGGCCAGAACGGCCGTGATCCGCTCGGCCGTCCGCGCAGCACCACCGGCCCGGATTTCGGCGATCAGGTGAAGGTGCCCGATGAAATCGACGTGCAGCGCGCCCGCGAAATCCTCGAGGCGATCCGCGAGAAGCTCGGCAACAATCCGCCCGGTGAAATCGAGCGGCGGTATCTGGAGCGGTTGCTGGATATACAGTGAGGATCGGGGGGACGTGCCCCTGATCCGGCCTTTCGCCTAGCGTGGCGCTTTTTGCCGGGATCGGGGCGCAGTCTCACTCTAGTTGACCACAAGGCTCGCCAAACACTCGACGTCATCCTCGGCCTTGAGCCGAGGATCCATTGATTTCACCGGGTTGTGGATCCTCGGGTCAAGCCCGAGGATGACGAACCTGCGAAGCAGGCGATCCGTCAATAAAAAAGGCGACCCGAAGGCCGCCCTCTAAATCTCTTTAATCTCGCCACTCAGGCCGCAAGCGCCCGCGCCACAGCCTTGCGAATATCCGGAAGCGCAAAGGGCTTGGAGACGACGTCAACGATCTTCTCCGCCAGATCATCAGCGCGTTCGCGCTGCTCAGCGTAACCGGTCATCAGCAGGATGCGCATGGCCGGGAAGCGTTCGGCGGCGCGGTGCGCCAGCTCGATGCCATCCATGACCGGCATGCGGATATCCGAGAGAAGAAGATCGAAACTGGTTTCCTGGAGCTTCTCCAGCCCCTGTTCGCCATCCGCCGCCTCATAGGTCTCGTGACCATCGAGACGCAGCGCGCGAGCGACGAAAGCCCGCAATGCATCCTCGTCTTCGGTAATCAGAATCTTTGCCATCAATCATTGCTCCTGGGCATCATTTCCAGCCGTGAGCAACATCGCAGGCTCCTCTTTTCAAGAGGTAAACACCCAGCCCTTGGCTGGGTGAATGGTTAATGAGGCGTCTCCGCGCTGTGCCGTTCCGGCACGGAAGAAGGGCTCAGGCGTCGCCCGTTACCACACCGACGAAAGGCAGCTCGCGGAAGGCATAAGCGACGTCCATGCCGTAGCCCA
>QFOL01000218.1 GCA_003241215.1 Agrobacterium fabrum | reverse complement strand
CAATCAGCGGGAAGCGAAGCGCCGCTCGAGGCGCTGCGTGAAACGGGAGACGGGATAGCAGAACAGGAAGAACGCCATCAGAACGGTGAGATAGACCACAACGGTGAAATCGTTGCGCTGCACGGCGGTGCTGGCGTCTGTCGCGGCGTGCAGTAGCTCATGCACGCCGACCAGCGAGGCAAGTGCTGTACCCATGGTGATCGACGCATAAAGGTTCATCCATGGCGGCAGCGAACGTTTCACGCATTGCGGCAGGATGATCCAGCGCAGCGTCTGGTTACGTGAGAAGCCAAGGCCCTGCGCCGCTTCCCATTGCGCCGTCGGAATGGACTGGATGGCGCCGCGGGTGATTTCGGCGATATGGGCGCTGGCCGGAATGGCGAGACCGACGACGGCCTTGATCCAGTCCGGGAAGGGTATGTAGTTGCCGAAGGCGACGATCTCGAAGGGGAAGATGTAGGTCGCGGCGAAGATCAGCACCAGATGCGGGGCGTTACGGAAGACCTGCACATAGGTGAGCGCCGGCGCCCGCACCAGACGGTAGGGCGCAAGCTCCATGATGCCGAGGAGGACGCCGATGAAGGTGCCGATGGCGATCGCAAGGATGCTGATCAGCACATTCATGGCAAAACCCTTGCCGAGATAAGGCAGCCATTGCAGCAGCACCTGACCGAGCGATGGATCGAGGATCAGCCACAGGATGACCGCAATCAGCACGCCGAGCAGCAGGATTGTGCCGAAAGGCGGCTTCTTTACCGCCTGTGCTGGAGAAACCACCGCGCTCATTGACCAGACCCCGGAACCGCAAGACGTCGTTCAAGCCACAGACCGGCCCTTGCGACGATGAAATTGATGACGCTGAAGAAGATGAGGATGACGAGCATCAGCTCGACCACATTGTCGCGCTGCGTCCAGATCAGGATCGAGGCATAGGTGATTTCACCCACCGCAA
This sequence comes from Agrobacterium fabrum, assembly GCA_003241215.1. Lineage (GTDB taxonomy): Bacteria > Pseudomonadota > Alphaproteobacteria > Rhizobiales > Rhizobiaceae > Agrobacterium > Agrobacterium fabrum_A. The sequence goes on along the minus strand of QFOL01000218.1, from coordinate 5,742 downwards.
TTGCCGAGCCGACCGTGGTGAGCTTCACCAGATTGACGAGATTGTTGATGATCGAGGGTAGCGCCGTGCGGATCGCCAGCGGAAACTCGACATAACGCAGCACCTCGAAGGAGCTGAAGCCGATGGCGCGCGCCGCCTCGATGGTGGTGGCCGGCACCGCCTCGATGCCGCCGCGCAGCGCTTCCGCATGGAAGGCGGCAATATGCAGGCCGGTGACGGCGACGACCCAGAAGAACGGCGTGAGCGGATTGTTCTGCGCGCCGCCGAGCGCATTGGAAATCAGCATGTTGAGCACGAGGAAACCGCACATCAGCTGCACCAGCGTCGGCGTGTTGCGCGTCAGCTCCACATAGGCGCGCACCGGACCGGCGAGCCAGGTCTTGCCCGATGTCAGCATCGCCGCAAAAATGAAGCCGAAGACGAGGCTGAGCGGCAGGGTGACAGCGACGAGGATGAGCGTCATCTTCATGCCATCAAGCCAGATCTGAACCTCGTAACCGCTGTTCAGAAAATCATAGTTGAGGCCGAGATGCGCGGCGAGTTCAATGAAGCGCGCTGTAAACGAATCCTGCATCGGAAATCCATGCTGTTATTGCGGCCGCCGCCCGGCGGGCGACGCCAGAATGGCCTGCCTTGTTATAAAGCAGAAAAGAACGGCAGGCGAAACCGGCCGTTCCTGATGGTCAGGGAAAATCACTCCGCTTGTTTGCCGCTGCCCTCACCCCGGGATGAGGACGGGCAGATAACGGAAAAGCCCTGCGCCTGCCCTTATTGCGCGGCAGAAAGCTTCTTCTGCTGCTCTTCCATATAGCCGATGCTTGGCAGGCGGTTGGCCTTGGCGAATTCGATCATCTTGCCGGATGCGTGCAGCTCCTTGACGATCTTGTCGAGCGCGGCCTGCGTGTCGGCTTCGCCCTTGCGCAGCCAGATCACCGAATCCGACGGGATGAGGTCGGTGGGGATCAGGATGCCGTAGTCCTTCCACTCGTCGGCGCGATCCTGCAGCATCAGGCTCAGCGTGCCGTTGACGTGAACGGAAACATCGCAATTGCCGCCCTTCAGCGCCAGCAGCGATTCCGGCTGGCTCGGCAGAGCCTTCACCTGTGCGCCATATTGCTCGATCAAAGGCTGGGTATAGTTGGAGCCCTGCGAAACGCAGGCGATCTTGCCTTTGAGGTCCGGCCAGTCCTTGATGCCGCTGTCCTTGCGGCCGATGGCTGCACCGCCCTGACGGTCATAGGGGGTCTGAACGTAATCGAGCGTTTTGGCGCGCTCTTCCGTGTACTGCATGTTGGCGATGAGAATATCCACCTTGCCCTGCTGCAGGAACTGCACGCGGTTGGGCGGCGTCACGGTTTCGGTGACCAGCTCGACACCGAGGCCGGCAGCCAGCGCCTTGGCGACATCGATGTTGAGGCCCTTCTGCTCCTGCGTCTTCGGATCGATAAAGCCGAAAGGCGCGCCGGAAAGGATGACGCCGACGGTGAGCTTGCCGCGACCCTTGATCCGGTCGAGCGTTGCATCCGCATGGGCGGCGGTGGCCATCGAAGCGACGACGACGGTTCCGGCAATGAGTTTAGCGGCAAATCTGGAGAAAGAGAGGGCCATGGGTATTTCCTTTTGAGTGTAGGTGGAAACTACATGAGGCACCCGCCAAGAGCGAGAATTGGTATTGCGTGAAAAATACTATGAATAAAATCGGGTTCCAATAAAGTCTTTGATGCGAAAAAAAATCCTAATAATTTTAAGTCGTAGAATCCTGTTCTTTGTCCGCTTCCCCAGAGGGAGCGGGAGAGTAAATCCGCCGCAGCATACGGGCCGTATCGCCCATGGAAAGCGAGCGATTGCGGCTTTCGCCTTCTCCCCGCCGGGGAGAAGGTCGCGGCAGCGGGATGAGGGGGCAAGGGTGCGGTCTATCGCTGGGGTGGCCCCCTCATCCGACCCTTCGGACCACCTTCTCCCCCTCGGGGAGAAGAAACGTGCTGCAACCTCCCGGCCGTCTCAACGACCGGCGTTATAGGCCGCGATTGCCGCCATGTTGACGATATCGCTGTCCTTGGCACCCATCGTGGCGATCTGCACCGATTTGTCGAGGCCGACCAGAAGCGGGCCGATGACGGTTGCGCCGCCCAGTTCCTGCAGCATCTTGGTGGAGATGGAGGCGGAATGGATGGCGGGCATCACCAGCACGTTGGCCGGACCGGAAAGGCGGGCGAAGGGATACTGGCTCTGCATGCGGTGATGGTTCAGCGCCACATCGGCCGACATTTCGCCGTCGACCTCGAAATTGACATTGCGCTTGTCGAGGATTTTCACCGCCTCGCGCACCTTGTCGGAGCGTTCGCCGGTCGGCTGGCCGAAGGTGGAATAAGCGAGCATGGCGACGCGCGGCTCGTAGCCGAAGCGGCGGGCGAGGTGGGCTGCCTCTTCGGCGATATCGGCCAGGTCTTCCGCATTCGGCATGTCATGCACGGCGGTATCGGCCACAAAGACGGTGCGGTTGCGCGAGACGACCAGCGAGACGCCGATGACACGGTGGCCGGGCTTGGTGTTGATGCAGCGGCGGATATCCTCAAGCGCCGTCGAATAATTGCGGGTAACGCCTGTCACCACCGCGTCCGCATCGCCCATCGCCACCATGCAGGCGGCGAAGTGGTTGCGGTCGTTGTGGATCAGGCGCTGCACGTCGCGCAGCAGGAAACCGCCGCGCTGCAGCCGTGCATAGAGATAATCGACATAGGCATCGACGCGGCTCGACAGGCGGGCATTGGTGATCTCGATATTGGCGCGGTCGAGATCGATACCGGCGCGCTCCGCATTGGCCTTGATGATGTCATCGCGGCCGAGCAGGATGGCGGTGCCAAGCCCTTGAGCGGTAAAGGAAATCGCCGCGCGCATGACCTGTTCTTCTTCCGCTTCGGCAAAAACGACGCGCTTCGGCGAGCGGCGTACGCGCTCGTAAAGGCGCTGCGTCGTCGAGGCCATCGGGTCGCGGCGGGCGGAAAGCTCGCGGGCATAGGCGTCGAGGTCCGGCAGTTCGCGCTGGGCGACGCCGGTCTCAATGGCGGCTCTGGCCACGGCCACCGGAATGGCCGAGATCAGGCGCGGATCGAAGGGCACCGGAATGATATATTGCGAACCGAAGCGCGGGCGGTTGCCCTGATAGGCGGCGGCCACATCGTCAGGCACATCCTCGCGGGCAAGGTCGGCCAGCGCCTGCGCAGCCGCGATCTTCATCGCATCGTTGATCTGGCGGGCGCGCACATCGAGAGCGCCGCGGAAGATATAAGGGAAGCCGAGGACGTTATTGACCTGGTTCGGGTAGTCCGAACGGCCGGTCGCCATGATGGCGTCGTCGCGGATGCGCGAGACTTCCTCCGGGGTGATTTCCGGATCCGGATTGGCCATGGCGAAGATGATCGGCTTCGGCGCCATGGAGCGGATCATCTCTTCGGTAAAGGCGCCCTTCTGGGACAGGCCGAACACCACATCCGCACCCTTCATGGCTTCCGCCAGCGTGCGATTGTCGGTCTTCACCGCATGCGCGGATTTCCACTGGTTCATGCCTTCGGTGCGGCCCTGATAGATCACGCCCTTGGTATCGCAGAGCGTGATGTTTTCGGGGTTGAACCCCATGGCCTTGATAAGGTCCATGCAGGCGATTGCCGCAGCACCCGCGCCATTGCAGACGAGCTTCGTGGTCTTGAAATCGCGGCCGGTCAGCTCGATGGCGTTGATGAGGCCGGCGGCGGCGATGATGGCGGTGCCGTGCTGGTCGTCATGGAAAACGGGAATGTCCATCAGCTCGCGCAGGCGGCTTTCAATGATGAAACATTCCGGCGCCTTGATGTCTTCCAGATTGATGCCGCCGAAGGAGGGGCCGAGGTATCGCACGCAATTGATGAATTCATCGGCGTCTTCGGTATCGACCTCGAGATCGATGGAATCGACATCGGCGAAGCGCTTGAAAAGGACGGATTTACCCTCCATGACCGGCTTGGAAGCGAGCGCGCCGAGATTGCCGAGGCCGAGGATGGCCGTGCCGTTGGAGATGACGGCGACCATGTTGCCGCGCGTGGTATAATCGTAAGCGGTCGCCGGGTTTTCGGCGATGGCTTTCACCGGCACGGCCACGCCAGGCGAATAGGCGAGCGACAGGTCCCGCTGCGTCGCCATCGGTTTGGTCGGGGTGATTTCCAGTTTGCCCGGTCTGCCTTCCGCGTGGAAATCCAGGGCTTCCTGATCCGTTACCGATGTTCTTGTGCTGGCGGGTTTTGTCGTGTCGGACATGGGCTGTGCGTGCTTTCCTGTCGATAACGTGTAAAAATATCCGCCGTTGTTATTGTATTTTTCGCGCCCCTGCCAAGCTTTGAATGTTGTTCAGTGCAGCAAATTTGGCGTGAGGTAAAATTGCGACCGATTCAATCGATTGAGTTGATATTCTTCGCTCGGCCGCAAGCGGAAGCTGGCTTCCGACGCCATCATTCGGTCCGCTAATGCGGCTTTTTAAAGTGAGCAAATTTCCACGATCAGCGGAGATGTTTTCGCAGCGTGTTCTACGGAACCTGACGCGTCACCCAGCGTTATCGAAACGTGTTCGCTGACAATCGACATGCCCTTCAAATGCGCCGTCGCCATTCACCAAGCTTTCACAAGGCGAATTTATGAGCTTGCGCTTATCCGTCGGTAAACCGATGATGGCGGTATTTCGAAATATGTATATTGTCCGGCGCGCCGGGAAATTTTTAGAGTTGGAAAGGTTTTACCGTGAAGGAACACTCTCGAAAGATCACGCCGGTTCTTCTGGCCGGCGGCGCCGGTTCGCGTCTCTGGCCCGTCTCGCGCGATCAGCTGCCCAAGCAGTTCCAGCCGCTGGTCGGCAATCTTTCGACCTATCAGCAGACGCTGCAGCGGGTGGGCGACAAGGGCCTTTATGCCGAGCCGCTTGTCATCACCAACGAGGATTTCCGGTTCTTCGCCCGCCGTCAGGCCGAAGAGATCGACCTGCCGGCAACGGTGGTGCTTGAACCCGCCCGCCGCGACAGCGCCGCCGCCATGGCCGCCGCCGCCGTGCTGGCCGAGCGTCGCGAGCCCGGATGCCTAGTGCTGGCGCTCGCCGCCGACCATGTGGTGCTCGATGCCGACAAATTCTCCGACGCCGTGAGACTCGGCGCAAAAGCTGCCGATCAGGGCAATATCGTCGTTTTCGGCCTGGTGCCGAGCGAACCGCGCACCTCCTACGGTTATATCAAGCCGGGCGAAGCGATCGACGGCGAAGAGGACCTGAGCACGGTTGATGCCTTCGTGGAGAAGCCTGACATGAAGACGGCGATCTCCTATCTCGAAAAGGGTTATCTCTGGAACTCCGGCAACTTCCTGTTCCGCTCCGATGTGATGATCGCCGAACTGAAGGCCTTCGCGCCGGAGATTCTTGACGCGGTGACGCAGGCGGTCGAGCAATATGAAAGCGACCTCGGTTTCGTGCGCCTGCATCAGGCAAGTTTCGAGGCCTCACCGAAAAATTCCATCGACTATGCGGTGATCGAAAAGACCAAACGCATGGCCGTCGTGCACGGCCACTTCCGCTGGTCGGATATCGGCAGCTGGGATGCGATCTGGGAAATCGCCGACAAGCGCGGCAACGACAATGCGCTGGAAGGCAACGGCGTCTTCATCGATTCCGAAGGCTGCCTCATCCATTCGACGCAATTGCTGACGACGGTGGTGGGCGCCAAGGACATG
>QFOL01000217.1 GCA_003241215.1 Agrobacterium fabrum | reverse complement strand
AGGGACCGACGCACGCTTACCGCTGTTGTGGGCGCCTCCCATGTTGCACACCCTTCTACCCATCCTGCTGTTCACCGCCCTCGCCCTGGCGGTGCTCGGCGCCCTGCGCCGGGTGCGCATGTGCCGGCGCGGGCGGCCGAGCAAGGTCGACCTGCTTGGCGGCCTGCTGGCCATGCCACGACGCTACCTGGTGGACCTGCACCATGTGGTCGAGCGCGACAAGTACATGTCCAAGACCCACGTGGCCACCGCCGGCGGCTTCGTGCTCTCGGCCGTGCTGGCGATCCTGGTGCATGGCTTTGGCCTGCACAGCAAGATCCTCGGTTACGCCTTGCTGGTGGCCACGGTGGTCATGTTCAGTGGCGCCTTGTTTGTCTTCAAACGCCGGCTGAACCCGCCCTCCCGGCTGTCCAAGGGCCCGTGGATGCGTTTGCCCAAGAGCCTGCTGATGTTCGCGGCGAGCTTCTTCATTGCCACCTTGCCGGTGGCGGGGATCCTGCCTGAAGGCACGGGCGGCTGGGTACTGGTCGCACTGCTGGGTATCGGCGTGCTGTGGGGCGTGTCCGAACTGTTCTTCGGCATGACCTGGGGCGGGCCGATGAAGCACGCCTTCGCCGGTGCCCTGCACCTGGCCTGGCACCGCCGCGCCGAACGCTTTGGCGGTGGCCGCTCCACGGGCCTCAAGCCGCTGGATCTGGAAGACCCGAATGCGCCGCTGGGCGTGGAAAAACCGGCGGATTTCACCTGGAACCAGCTGCTCGGTTTCGACGCCTGCGTGCAGTGCGGCAAATGCGAGGCCATGTGCCCGGCGTTCGCCGCTGGCCAGCCGCTGAACCCGAAGAAACTGATCCAGGACATGGTCATCGGCCTGGCCGGTGGCACCGACGCGCGCTTCGCCGGCAGCCCGTACCCGGGCAAGCCGATCGGCGAGCAGAAGACCTCGGAGATCGCCTTCCAGTCCGGCGAAATCGACTTCACCGCAGTCGACCCCGAAAGCGGCAAGGCGCTCGCGAACCTGCCGGATGCAAGTGTGACGGAAATTCCCGCCATCGATTACGTCTGGTTCGGCCCGAACATCGAGAAGGCCCCCTTCAACGATATCCGCGTCCGCCAGGCGATCCGGTATGCCGTGGATATCGACGCAATCCTGCAGGGCGCCTATTCCGGCATCTATCCGCGCGCCAATTCGCTGCTTGCGCCAAGCCTGCTCGGATACTGGAAAGACGCGCCGGTTTATACGCGGGACCTGGAGAAGGCGCAGGCATTGCTTGCCGAGGCCGGCCACGCGAACGGTTTCAAGACCAGGCTCACCATCGAGGCGACGGCGCGTTATGAGGCCATCGCCCAGATCATTCAGGCCAACCTCGCCGAAGTCGGCATCGAGGTCGAGATCGAGGCGCTGGAATCCGCCGCCTACTGGGCGCTCGGCAAAAACGACGCCAGCAGGGACCTCGAACTTTCGCTCGTGAAATTCAACGGAAAATTCGACCCCGGCTTCCAGACGCAATGGTTCACCTCGGCGCAGGTCGGCCAATGGAACTGGCAGCGCTGGAAAAACGCCGATTACGATGCGCTGCATGAAAAGGGCGGCGTCACGGTCGATCCCGCCGAGCGCGAAAAGATTTACATCGAGGCCCAGAAGCTGCTCGACGAATCCGCCGCCTTCATCTGGATCACGCATAATCTGAATGCTTTTGCCTCACGCAAATGGCTGAAGCCCGGCGTTCTTCCGAATGGCAACAACTGGCTCTACACGGCCTTTACGGAAGCGACGGCCTGATCCGGTGCGCGTTTTCCCAATGACCGACAGGGATGCGCTGCGATGAGGAGCGCATCCCTGCACATTCATCTCGCCTTCAAGCTGGTTACGGCGCTTCTCGCCGTGGCCGGTTCCGTTGTTTTGTTGATGGCGCTCACACGGCTGATCCCCGGCGATCCCGCAACGGTGATCCTCGGTTCACGCGCTACGCCCGAGGCCGTGGCGGCGCTCAACGCCCGCATCGGTCTCGACAGGCCGCTGATCGAGCAGGTGTTTGCCTTTTTCGGCCGGCTGTTTTCCGGCGATCTCGGCGAAGACGTTTTCAACGGCCGCCCGGTCATTACCCTTGTTGCGGCAGCCTTGCCGAACACGGCGGCGCTGGCCGTTTCCGCCATGCTTTGCGCCATCGCGCTCGGCGTGCCGCTTGCGCTTGTCTCCGCCCGCTGGCCGGGCGGCAGGACGGACCAGCTTATCGCGTTCCTCAGCGTCGGCTTCATCTCGACACCGAGCTTTGTCGTCTCGGTGTTCCTCCTGATGATGTTTTCGGTAAAGCTGCGGTGGTTTCCGGTGCTGGGCGCCGGCAACAGCGGCGATATCGGCGACCAGCTCTGGCATCTCGCACTGCCGACGGCGGCGCTGGCCGCCGGCTGGATCGGCTATATCGCCCGCCTGCTGCGCGCCTCGCTGCTGGAAGTGCTTGGTGAAAACCAGATCCGCACGCTGCGGGCCTATGGGGTCAGCGAGACAAAAATCCTGGTGAAATATGCCCTCAAACCGGCGCTATTGCCCACCGTCGCGGTGCTTGGCATGGGGTTCGGCGAACTTCTGGGCGGGGCGGTTTTTGCCGAAGTCATTTTCAACCGTCCCGGTCTCGGTTCGCTGATCTATGACGCCATTCGCACCCGCAACTATCCGGTGGTCCAGGGCGGCGTCTTTGTCATCGTGCTGCTTTACGTTCTGACCAATCTCATTGCGGACCTGTCCCAAAGCCTGCTCGATCCGCGCGAACGCGCCCGGCTCGTTACTGGAAGGCAACGGCAATGACCCTGCTCCACGATCTTTCCCGCCGGCCCGGCGGCACATTTGCGCTCTTTGCCGTTACGCTGCTCTGTCTCGTGGCAATCGCTGCGCCGCTGATCGCGCCTTATGGCCCGAACGCGATCGCACCGGCAAGCCGGTTCATGGACCCGTCACTGCAGCATCTTCTGGGGACCGATCATCTCGGGCGCGACATATTAAGCCGTCTTGTCCATGGCGCGCGGATAGCGCTCGGCATTTCTCTCTCCGTCATCGCCATTTCGCTGACAACGGGCGTCGCACTTGGCGTAGCGGCCGCCCTCTCCTCACGCGTCGTCGACCTCTTCATCGTCGGTGTCTTCGATGTCGTGACTTCGTTTCCAAGCATTATCCTCGCTCTGGCGCTCGTCGCCGTCTTCGGCCCCGGTCTTGGCAATGTCGTCCTGCTGGTCAGCATCGTCTTCATTCCGCATTTCGGCCGGGTCGCCCGCGCCCAGACGATTGCGATCCGCAACAGCCCCTTCATCGAGGCCGAAAGGGTCCTCGGTGCGGAAACGTGGCGGATTGTCCTGCATCACGTCACGCCCAATATCATCGGCCCGATTTTCGTGCTGGCATGCATGGATATCCCTGTTGTCATCACCATCGAGGCGGGGTTGAGCTTCCTCGGCCTTGGCGTGCGCCCGCCGCTTGCAAGCTGGGGCAACCTGCTGAATGACGGCTACACCTATCTCGACCAGTCGGTATGGCTCGCCACCTTTTCTGGTCTGGCGCTGATCCTCGCGACACTCGGTTTTGCGCTTCTCGGTGAAGCCCTGCGCGACACACTCGACCCGAAACTGAGGAAAACCCTGTGACAGACGCCCTCGTTCACATCGAAAACCTCAACGTGTCCTACAGGGGCGCCGGGCGCAGCGCGCATATTCTCGACGGCGTCGATATCACCATAGGCCGCGGCCAGTCGGTCGGCCTCGTCGGCGAGAGCGGCAGCGGCAAATCGACGGTCGCCTTCACGCTGCTCGGCCTGCTTGCCGATAATGCGGAAATTTCGGCAAACCGTGCGGCCTTCGACGGATGCGAGACCGACCTGGCATCGGGGGAAACCACAAGGCTGCGCGGCACCGATATAGCCATGGTCTTTCAGGACCCTATGACCGCGCTCAACCCCATGTTCACGATTGGCACACAGCTCGTCGACATCCAGCGCCGGCGGTTTCCAAAGGAAAGCCGGCGCGCGCTCTGGGCGCGGGCGGAAGCGGTGCTCGCCGATGTGGGCTTGCAGGATGCGGCGCGGCGCATGCACCAGTATCCGCACGAATTCTCCGGCGGCATGCGACAGCGCGTTGTCATCGCCATGGCGCTTCTGGTCGAACCGAAGCTGCTGATTGCCGACGAACCGACGACCGCGCTCGATGCCACGGTTGAAGCGCAGGTGGTGGAGATGCTGCATCGGCTGCGGCAACGGACTGTCGCTTCCATGCTGGTCGTCAGTCACAGCATGGGGCTGATTGCCGAACTCTGCGACAGCGTCATCGTGATGTATGCGGGAACGGTGGTGGAAAGCGGCCGGGTGACAGACGTCTTGCATCGCCCTCACCATCCCTATACCCGGGCCTTGCTCAACTGCGAAATCGACCCCTACGCCGCCTTCGACCGCCGGCAGGATCTTGCCACCATTCCCGGTACCGTTCCCGATCCCGCCCACCGGCCGCAGGGCTGCATCTTCGCTGAGCGCTGTCCCTCCCGCCACGGACGTTGTGTGGAAAAGCCGCCACGCCGGCAGGCAAAAAGCGGGCAGAGCTTCTTCTGCTGGCTGGAGGCGGCATGATGAGCGCACCCGCCCTCTCACTGAAAAATGCGGTGATACGTTATGACCGGCTGACCGCCGTCGACGGCGTGTCACTGGATCTGTTCTCCGGCGAAACCCTTGGTCTTGTCGGTGAAAGCGGATGCGGAAAATCTTCCCTCGCCCGGGCCATCGTCGGGCTTCAGCCGCTTGCCGCCGGTACGCTTTCGGTTGCCGGAGAAACGCTGGATACCACAGCGACCAGGCGCCGCAATGATCTGCAGCGCCGCATCCAGCTGTTATTTCAGGACCCCGCCGCCTCGCTTTCTCCGCGCATGACGGTGCGCGCGCTTCTGGCCGAACCGCTCAAAATACGCAAAGCGCATTCGGCCGAGAGCTGGGTGCGGATCTCCGCCCTTGCGGAAAGCATCGGCCTCGGCGAACAGCTTCTTTCCCGTTATCCGCACCAGCTGAGCGGCGGGCAGGCGCGGCGCGTGGCGCTTGTGCGGGCGCTTGCGGCCGAACCCTCGATCATCGTTGCCGATGAACCGACGGCTGGCCTCGACATCTCCATTCAGGGCGAATTGCTCAATCTCCTGCGCGTGCTTCGGGATCGGCTAAGGCTCAGCTATCTGCTCATCTCCCACAATCTCAACGTCGTTGGCCGGGTTACCGATCGTGTCGCCGTGATGTATCTTGGCCAGATCGTCGAGAGCGGGCCGACGGCCGACTTGTTTCACAGCCCCGCGCATCCCTACACACAGGCACTGCTCTCGGCCAATCTCACACTCGATCCCGGCCGCCGACGTGAGCGCATCGTGCTTTCCGGAGAATTGCCAAGCCCGGGCAACCCGCCCTCCGGCTGCCGTTTCCACAAACGCTGTCCGCTGGCGCGCCCACGCTGCGCAGGCGAGGTGCCGCTGCTTGTTTCCGCCGGCCCATCAGGCCGCAGTGTCGCCTGCCACTTTTCGCTCATGGCGGAAGCAGAAGCATTGCCTCAGTCAATAACGGGGTAACCATGACGCGCGGCCTCCCGATCAAACTCGGCCAGCACTTCGTAGTCGGTATCGTCGAGCAGATCGATGCCGCGCAACGAGAGCGTATCGCAGACACCGGCAAGTGCGGGGTCGGCGATGGTCTGCGCCAAGGCACGTCGCAAGATCACGAGTTCCCTTTCCGGTGTCGCAGCGGCAGTGATGAAAGGCAGGCCCGGCCCCTTCGCAGTTTCGGCAAGAATGCGCACGCCCGCAACCCGTTGCGGATCAAAGCGCAGTGTGTTGCCGAAGGTGACGCAGTCGATGGAAGCGACATCTGCCTCCCCTTTCGAAACCGCATCGATACTCGCCAGATGACCGCCGGTCTCCAAGACAGAGGAGAAGAACCGGCCGGCATTCGCATGTGGCGCCACGAAAGCCCGAAACAGATTGTAGCCGGAATTGCTGCCGGGTTCGTTGATCGCAGCCCGAGTGCCCCTCAATTCCTCTATCGACTGCACTGGCGAGGCAGCGTTGACAATGATGAAGCTGCATTTGAGCGGGCCGTCGCATCCGGGCAGACCATAAACGGGGGTTGCCACCAGTTGCACCTTGCCGCGCAGATGCCGCACATAGGGATATCCGCAGGTCTGGCCGAACAGCAAGTCGGGCCGGAGCCACGCCTCGTCGTAACGAATCTCATCATCCAGCGCCACCGGCGCATTTACACCACCCGTGCGGAGACGCTCGCCCAGCGCCCCCCAGAACAGCGCCGTCGCCTCCCTGACCGGCGAAGGGCTGGCATACATGGCAAGACTGGCAAGCGACATCGGGGAAACTCCGGAAAAGCAACTCAAAAACCTATGCAATACATAGATTTAAAGTGCAATGCGATTTCTTCGCTGAAAGGATGCCTGCCATGAGCCTGCCCTTGCAAGACGCCCGCTCCACGTCTTCGACCACGACCGAAATCACCTGCGATGTGCTCGTCATCGGCGGTGGTCCGGCCGGTTGCTGGGCGGCGCTGGAAGCAGCCGGCGGGCGGGTTGTTCTGGTTGACAAGGGCTACTGCGGCAGTTCCGGCGCAACGGCCTCGGCCGGCACACAGATCTGGTCCTGCATTCCCCAAGTGGCGTGTCGTTTGAGGTGAAGATCGCCTGTATCCGAGCGCTAGACAAGGATTTTCTGCCGCAAGCGGCACCTGCGGTCGCGCA
>QFOL01000216.1 GCA_003241215.1 Agrobacterium fabrum | reverse complement strand
AAGGCCGATGCGGACCCGGTTCGGCAGGAAGACGACTTCCTCTTCCGGCACGTTCCAGTTCTCGGCGGCGAATTTGATCAGCCGATCGCGGATCTGGCGTGCGGCGTCATAGGCGGCCATGCCGTTAAGGTCGGTGCCTGACGAGGCGGCGGTGGCTGACGTGTTCGGCACCTTGCCTGTGGTGGTGGCGGTGATTTTCACCCTGTTGATATCCACCTGGAAGGCATCGGCCACCACCTGCGCCACCTTGGTGTAAAGGCCCTGGCCCATTTCGGTGCCGCCATGGTTCAGGTGGATGGAGCCGTCATTGTAGATATGCACCAGCGCGCCGGCCTGATTGAAGGCGGTCATGGTGAAGGAGATGCCGAATTTGACAGGGGTGAGCGCGATGCCCTTGCGGATGATCGGGCTCGTTTTGTTGAACTCGATGATCGCCTCGCGTCGTGCGCGATAGTCGCTTGACGTCTCCAGCTCCTCGACAACGCGGGCGATGATGTTGTCTTCGACTTCCTGATGATAGGGCGTCGTGGTGCGGCCGGAGCCGGTCTCACCGTAGAAATTCAGCTTGCGGATATCGAGCGGGTCCTTGCCCACCGCATAGGCGATTTCCTCGATGAAACGTTCCGCGCCCAGCATGCCCTGCGGGCCGCCGAAACCGCGAAAGGCGGTGTTGGAGACGGTGTGGGTTTTCAGCGGCCGCGAGGTGAGATGCACATGCGGGTAGAAATAGCTGGAATCGGCGTGAAACAGCGCGCGGTCGGTGACCGGACCGGAGAGATCGGAGGAAAAACCGCAGCGGGCGGCATAGGTGGCGTCGACGGCGTGGATGCGGCCTTCCTCATCGAAGCCAAGCTCGTAATCGACGCGGAAATCGTGGCGCTTGCCGGTTGCCGTCATGTCCTCGTCGCGGTCGGGGCGGATTTTAACGGCCCGGTTCAGCTTCTTGGCGGCGATGGCGCAGAGGGCGGCGAACTGGTTGCCCTGCGTTTCCTTGCCGCCGAAACCGCCGCCCATGCGACGCACCTGCACCGTGACGGCGTTGGACGGCACCTGTAGAATGTGGCTGACGATGTGCTGGATTTCGCTCGGATGCTGGGTGGAGCTCCACAGCGTCACCTCGTCATCCTCGCCTGGCACGGCCATGGCGATGTGGCTTTCGAGATAAAAATGCTCCTGCCCGCCGATCCGCATCGTGCCGGTGAGGCGGCGGGGCGCAACATCCATTTCCAGCTTGGCATCGCCGCGCTTAAGCGTCATCGGATCGATGACCAGCGCGCCGCCATTCTCAATCGCCGTATCGATATCGGTGAAATGCGGCAGGTCCTTATAGGTGATCTTTGCCTTGCGGGCCGCCTTTCTGGCGATATCACGGGTTTCGGCAAAGACCGCGAAGATCGGCTGGCCGTGGAATTCCACCTTGGTTTCGGCAAGCAGCGGCTCGTCGTGACGGCCGCCGGAAGAGATGTCGTTTTCGCCGGGTACGTCCTTGCCCGTCATCACCCAGAACACGCCCGGTGTGGCTTCGACCTCGGACAGGTCCATCGAGACGATTTCGGCATGCGCCCGGTCAGCAAGGCCGAGGGCGCCATGGATCAGTCCGGCGGGTTCGGGAATATCGTCGATATATTCGGCGCTGCCCGTCACATGCTTATGAGCGGAATCGTGCCGGAGCGAAGCATGCATCGGGCCGTCGATTTCGGTCTTGGTCTTGTCGAAGCTTGTGGTGTCCATGGTTCAAGCTCCTTCCTGGTGAATTATGGCATATGACAGCGATAATAGTCCCTCATTCCTGTGCTTTTCACAGGAATCCAGCCAGCCCAAGTCTTTGGGCTGAAAAGAGTCTTTCGCCGCGCTGACGCGCGTCGGCTGGATTCCTGTGACAAGCACAGGAATGAGGGAGGGTGCGGGTGTCGCCATCGCCATCGCCATCATCACGCCTCCTCCAGCGAGAAACGGCTGAGTTCCTGCTTTTGCCCCGAAGTCTCGAGGAAAAACCGCGTCAGCAGGTTCTTGGCCGTCAGTTGCCGATATTCGGCAGTCGCCCGCCAGTCGGTCAGCGGGGTGAAATCCTCGTCCAGCACATCGCGCGCCGCATCGATCGTTTCTTGGCGCCATGGCTTGCCGAGAAGGGCTGCCTCCAGATGCGCGGCGCGTTTGGGCGTACCGGCCATTCCGCCGAAGGCGATGCGGATGTCTTCGACCGCACCGTCGGCATCAAGCGTCAGGTTGAAGGCGCCGCAGAGCGCGGAAATATCCTCGTCGCGGCGCTTGGAAATCTTGTAGACGGCATAGAGGCTTTCCGGCTTCCGGAACGGAATGAAGAGCTTTTCGACGAATTCGCCGCTCAGCCGGTCCTGCTTGCCGTAATCGATGAAATAGCTTTCCAGCGGCAGGCTGCGGTTGCCGGAGGAGGAACGCAAGGTCAGCGTCGCGCCGAGTGCGATCAGCGCCGGCGGCGTATCGCCGATGGGCGAACCGTTGGCGATATTGCCGCCGATGGTGCCCATATTGCGCACCTGCTCGCCGCCGAGGCGGTCGAACAGCCGGGCAAGCGGCGGGAAGTGTTCCGCAATGGTCTTGAAGGCCTGGCTATAGGTGACGCCGGCGCCGAGTGTTACGCCGTCCTCATCCACGCTGATGGTTTGCAAATCCCCGAGATTGTTGATGAAGATGACCGGGTTCAGCGCCCGCATCTGCTTCGTCACCCACAGGCCGACATCGGTGGAGCCGGCAACGATGGTCGCCTTTGGTTCAGCAGCGTAAATCTCGGTCAGCTCGGCCAGTGTCGCTGGAATGATGGTGCGGTCCTCGCCGTGGGTGACGGTGATCGTCTCATTGGCGCGAATGGCCCAGAGCCTTGCCATGATGTCGGTGCGGTCGCGTTGCAGCGGGTCGAAGAGGGCGCTCGGGCGGGCGGCGGCGATCTTTTCGGCGGCGCGGACTATCGGCTCATAACCCGTGCATCGACAGAGATTGCCTTGCAGCGCTTTTTCGATGTCGGCGCGGCCGGGATTTTCACTGGCAAGCCAGAGGCCGTAAAGCGACATGATGAAGCCCGGCGTGCAGAAACCGCATTGCGAACCGTGGAAATCCACCATCGCCTGCTGCACGGGGTGCAGCGTACCGTCGCGGGCGGCCAGATGCTCGACCGTCACGATATGGGTGCCGTGCAGCGAGCCTAAAAAGCGGATGCAGGCATTGACGCTTTCATAACGCAGCGAACCGTCCAGCAGCCGCCCGACCAGCACCGTGCAGGCGCCGCAATCGCCTTCGGCGCAGCCTTCCTTTGTCCCGGTCAACCGCTTGCTGATGCGGAGATAATCGAGAAGCGTGTCTGTCGGTCCGAAATCCCGAAGCGAGATGGTTTCGCTGTTGAGGATGAAGCTGATCGCGTCGTTCATGCAATGCCCTGCTTTTTTTGACCGGCTGCCGAGCCGGTTTCTTGTCATTGTCCCTGCGCATCATATGCACGCCCGCAGGCGTATATCGATTTCCGTTTTGGCAATTCATTGTTTCTAAAACGGAAGGAAACTTCGGCAATTATTGCGCTGTCCAGCCGCCATCAACGGAAATATGGGTGCCGGTGATGTTGCTTGCGGCATCGCTTGCCAGAAACAGTGCGGCGGCGGCCACGTCATCGACGGTGACGAACTGCTTGGTCGCCTGCAATTCCAGCATCACGTCGTTCTTCACCGCTTCTTCGCTGATGCCGCGCACCTTCGCCATTTCCGGTATCTGTTTTTCGACGAGCGGTGTGAGCACATAACCCGGACAGATGGCATTGACGGTAACCCCGGTCTGCGCAAGCTCGAGCGCTGCCGTCTTCGTCAGGCCCATGATGCCGTGCTTGG
Organism: Agrobacterium fabrum; assembly: GCA_003241215.1. Lineage (GTDB taxonomy): Bacteria > Pseudomonadota > Alphaproteobacteria > Rhizobiales > Rhizobiaceae > Agrobacterium > Agrobacterium fabrum_A. The sequence continues at coordinate 2,971 of QFOL01000216.1, read as the reverse complement.
CCGCCACATAGGCCGATTTGAACGGCGAGGCGACGAGACCGTGGGCGGATGCGATGTTGATGATACGGCCTTTTCCGGCCTTCTTCATCAGCGGTATCGCAGCGCGCATAGTATGGAAGGAACTGGTCAGATTGATGGCGATGATCCAGTCCCATTTCTCCGGGGGAAATTCCTCGATGGGTGCGATATGCTGGATGCCGGCATTGTTGACGAGCACATCCACCGAACCGAGTTTTTCGTTGGCGGAATTGATGAGGTCGGCGATCTCGTCCGGTTTCGTCATATCCGCCGGGTGATAAAGCACACGCCCGCCGCTTTCTGCCTCCAGCAGAAGACGAAGCTTCTCAATCTCGTCCTCGTCACCAAAGCCGTTCAGCACGATATTGGCGCCCTCCTGCGCAAATCGCTGGGCGATGCCGAGGCCGATACCGCTTGTGGAGCCTGTCACGATAACTGTCCGATGCATGCTTTCCCCTTTTTGCATTACTTCGCACATATTTAAGCAGGGTATGCCCAAAGGGGGCGGGCTGGCAATCGCCCATTTCGGGGGAGTACGGTGGAGCGGCGAAACAGGCCGCGCCCATCCATTTTTTCGAAGCTAAGCATCCAGATTCTGCATTTGTGTGCGGGGCCTTCCGTTCCTATCTCTCAGGCAAGCAAACAGAGGTATCGTTATGGAACTCGGTCTTTACACATTCGCCGATGTCAATCCCAATCCTGCCGATGGTCGTGGCCCGGAAGGCGCACGCCGGCTTAAGGATCTCCTGGAGGAAATCGAACTTGCCGATCAGGTCGGGCTCGATGTTTTCGGGCTGGGCGAGCACCACCGCCCCGACTATGTCGCTTCCTCGCCCTCCACCGTTCTCGCGGCGGCGGCGGTGAAGACGAAGAATATCCGCCTGACGAGCGCCGTTTCGGTTTTGAGTTCGGACGATCCGGTGCGGGTGTTCCAGCAGTTTTCGACCGTCGATCTCCTGTCGAACGGCCGTGCCGAAATCATGGCCGGGCGCGGTTCCTTCATCGAATCCTACCCGCTGTTCGGTTACGATCTCGAGGATTACGACGTGCTCTTTGCCGAAAAGCTCGATCTGCTTTTGGCGCTGCGGGAGCAGGAAGTCGTCACCTGGTCCGGCACCAAGCACCCCGCCATTCACGGGCGTGGCGTTTATCCGCGGCCCCTGCAGGAGCGTCTGCCGGTGTGGATCGCGGTTGGCGGCACGCCGCAATCGGTAGCGCGGGCAGGCGCCATGGGTCTGCCGGTGGCGCTTGCCATCATCGGCGGTGAATATCGCCGCTTTGCGCCGCTGTTCGATCTCTATCATGAGGCTGCGCGCCGCGCCGGGCAGGAAAAGACCAAGCTGCGTACCAGCATCAATGTGCACGGCTTCATTGCCGACACCACCGACAAGGCGGCGGACCAGTTTTACGGACCGCAGGCGGAGGTGATGAACCGCATCGGCCGCGAGCGTGGCTGGGGGCCGACGAACCGCGCGCATTTCGACGCCGCACGCGGGCCGGAGGGCAATCTCTTCCTCGGTGAGCCGGAGCTGGTGGCGGAAAAGATCATCAAGGCGCATGGCGTGTTCAGGAACGACCGCTTCCTGCTGCAGATGGCCATCGGCCTGATGCCGCACGATCAGATCATGCGCGGCATCGAGCTTTATGGTACGAAAGTCGCCCCTATCGTCAGAAAAGAATTGACGGGGAGCGCCGATCCGGTGAAAGCCACGGCCTGATGATTGCCAAGGCGGGCGCTTTCAGACCCGCCATACAGAACGACGGACAGAGACATGGTCATTTCCACCGAAGAAGAACTGGTTCTGCTGAAGGACATCGGCCGTTTGTGCGCCGTCGCGATGCAGACCATGGCGGACGCGCTGGAACCCGGCATCACCACGGCCGAGCTGGATGCCATCGGCCGCAAGGTGCTGGAGGATAACGGTGCGCAATCGGCGCCGGAATTCTGCTACAAGTTTCCCGGTGCGACCTGCATCAGCGTCAACGAGGAAGTGGCCCACGGCATTCCGGGTCCCCGCATCATCAAGGCGGGCGATCTCGTCAATATCGATGTCTCGGCGGTGAAGAATGGCTTTTTCGGCGATACGGGCTCGTCTTTCGCCGTGCCGCCGGTGAAGAAGGAAATCGAGCGCCTTTGCCGCGATGGCAAGCGCGCCATGTGGACGGGCCTGCAGCAGGTGAAGACCGGCCGGCCTTTCGCCGATATCGGCAACGCCATCGGCGCTTTCGCCAAGAAGAACCGCTATACGCTGATCACCAATCTGGCCAGCCACGGCATCGGCCGCTCGCTGCACGAGGAGCCGAAGGAACTGGCAACCTGGCCGGACAAGGACGAGCGGCGCATCATGCAGGAAGGCATGGTGTTCACCGTCGAGCCGTTTCTCTCGACGGGCGCTTATTGGGCCGAAGACGGCGATGACGATCCATGGACGCTCTATAGCGATCCGAGCGCGCCGACGGTGCAGTATGAGCACACCGTGGTTGCGACCAAGAACGGACCGCTGGTGTTAACGCTGGCTGAGTAAGGGGCGGGGACTGGCTTCCGTTCATCAAGGGCAAATTACAAACGTCCATTGTCTCGTCTTGGCCCTTGGGTGAGGCGAGCGGGTGCCCCTTGTTTCTTCTCCCCGAGGGGGAGAAGTCCGCGGCAGCGGGATGAGGGGGCGCCCTTGCCGGATTTCGGAGAGCTTGCCCCCTCATCCGGCCCTTCGGGCCACCTTCTCCCCGGCGGGGAGAAGAAACAAGCGGCAACATCCGACGATTCATGACAGATAACGACCGCTTATAACGCCGATCAAAATAACTCGCTTGTCCCTCATCTGCCCGGTTGCGATAAGCCATGCATGAGCATCGACCAGCCACTTTCCGCCAGACATCTGACCGCACTCGGGTTTTCCGGGGCGCTGATGATGGCCTCCGCCATGGGTTTCGGCCGCTTTTCCTTCACCCCCAT
>QFOL01000215.1 GCA_003241215.1 Agrobacterium fabrum | reverse complement strand
CTTGAGGGCAAGATCATCGAGCTGAAGAAGCTTGCCGATGAAGACGAGAGCATAGACACCTCGGAGGAGATCAACCGCCTGGAATCGCGCGTCAACGACGCGATGCAGGACATCTATTCCAAGCTGAACGCCTGGCAGAAAACGCAGGTCGCGCGCCATCCGCAGCGTCCGCATTTCGTCGATTACGCCAAGGCGCTGTTCACCGATTTCACGCCGCTGGCCGGCGACCGCAAATTTGCCGAGGACGCCGCCATCCAGGCCGGCCTTGCCCGCTTCAACGGTCAGCCCGTCGCCATCATCGGCCAGGAAAAGGGCAACGACACCAAAAGCCGCCTGAAGCATAATTTCGGCAGCCCGCGCCCGGAAGGTTACCGCAAGGCGATCCGCGTGCTGGAACTGGCCGACCGTTTCTCGCTGCCGGTCGTCACCCTCATCGATACGGCAGGCGCCTATCCCGGCGTCGGCGCGGAAGAGCGCGGCCAGGCCGAAGCCATCGCCCGCTCGACGGAAATGTGCCTCAACGTGAAGGTGCCGATCGTCTCCGTCGTCATCGGCGAAGGTGGCTCGGGCGGCGCAATCGCGATCGCCACCGGCAACCGCGTCTACATGCTCGAACATGCGATCTATTCGGTGATCTCGCCGGAAGGTGCGGCCTCCATTCTCTGGCGCGATTCGACCCGCGCCAAGGAAGCCGCAACCAACATGAAGATCACCTCGGAAGACCTGAAATCGCTCGGCGTCATCGACGGCATCATTCCCGAACCGATCGGCGGCGCACATCGCGATCCCGAGACCGTCATCAATGCCACGGGTGACGTCATCGCCAAGGCTCTGGCCGATCTTTCGCAGCGCTCAGGCACACAGCTGCGCGCCGAACGCCGCCAGAAATTCCTGGATATCGGCCGCAATCTCTGAGGCGGCCTTATTTTCCTTGAATATCGCCCCAACTCGGCCATAGTCCGGTCACATCAACAGATGTATCGGCGGCCGCGGGGGCGGATCCGATTTGAGTTAAGAAGATGTAAACGGTTAATACCGTATTTAAAATACACACGGGACGGTGTAGAATTGCCGCCGCTTCGTGCCATCGTCTTTCGGATCAGATCATGCGTTTGACACATTTTGCACTTCTTGCCTGCACCGCGCTCGTTCTTGCCGGCTGTAACGATACGCTCGAAACCGTCGAACGCGACGTTTCCCACGTCAAGAACAAGGTCGATTACCCGCTGTCTCCCGCCATTCTGGCCGAGATCGACAAAAGGGGCATGGACCGCACCTCGCCGATCATGATCCGCATCTTCAAGGAAGAAGGCGCGCTGGAAATCTGGAAGGCGAAGCGCGACAACCGTTTCGAGAAGATCGCCAGCTACGAGATTTGCGCGTGGTCCGGCAAACTCGGCCCCAAGGTGAAGGAAGGCGACCGGCAGGCGCCGGAAGGTTTCTACAACCTGACGCCCGCTCATCTCAATCCGAACTCGAAATATTATCTCGCCATCAATACCGGCTTCCCGAACCGTTACGATGCCGCCAATGGCCGCAACGGCACCAATCTGATGATCCATGGAGCCTGCTCATCGTCAGGCTGTTATTCGATGACGGATGCGCAGATTCTTGAAATCTACGGTTTTGCCCGCGACGCCTTCAAGGGCGGCCAGAAGACCGTGCAGCTGCAGGCCTTCCCGTTCCGCATGACGGCGGAAAACATGGCCCGCCACCGCCAGAGCGAACACCTCGAATTCTGGAAGATGCTGAAGGTCGGTTACGACAATTTCGAAGTCACCAAGCGCCCGCCGGAAGTGAATGTCTGCGAGAAGAAATATGTCTTCAACCAGCAGACGGAAGGCGGCAGCTTCAACGCCTCCGCCCAGTGCCCGGCCATGAGCACGCCACCGGCGCTGGTCAGCGCGCTTTCAAGCTACGAGAAGACCTATGATCTCGCCTATGAAAAGGCGATGTCAAAATATGACGGCATGGCCTGGTACGACCCGAGCGAAGCCGAGCGCAAGGCGCTGGTCGCCGAAAAGCGCAAGGGCCGCGAGCCCGCCTATGCCCCGACCGGCTCGGCGCTGAAAGCCGGCAAGCTGATGAAGGAAACGGAATATGCCGCGCTGATGGAGAAAAAGGCGCAGCAGGTGACGTCGTCCTCTCCGGCGACGACCGCAACCGCCTCTTCCCTGCGCGGCCCGCGTCCTTCGGCGGTGCAGCCCGCTGCTCCGCAGTCGAACCCGGCCCCTGCGGCACCGACGATGGTTGCCTCGGCTGCCCCCGCAGCAGCCGGCCAGACCGGAGCTGCCGCCCAGAGCGTCCCCGTTCCGGCCATGAACCCGCTCGCCTATTCCGCTCCGGCCCCGGAAGCACCGGAAAAGAAGCCATTCTGGAAGTTCTGGGCCAAGGAATGAGCGACACGGCCGAGATAATCTATGATTTGAGGGGGCTTAAATGCCCCCTTCCGGTTTTGAGAAGCCGCAAGAAACTCGCAACGCTTAAGGCAGGCGATATTCTGACTGTCGAGACGACCGATCCGCTGGCGGTGATCGATATTGCGCATATGTGCAATGAGGATGGGCATAGGCTGGCGGAAACCACCGCGCTGGATAAGGGGCATCGGTTTCGGATTGTGAAGGGCGGGTAACCGACGTCCAACGCTGACGCTCCGGGCTTACCCCCCTCTGCCCTGCCGGGCATCTCCCCCTCAAGGGGGGAGATCAGTTGCGGCAACCGCTCGTTTTCTCACAAGCTCTGCACTTCGGGTTACTGTCCCCATAAAGATGTTCGGAGCAAGCCGCTTGTCGATCTCCCCCCTTGAGGGGGAGATGTCCGGCAGGACAGAGGGGGGTGAACCACACCCACCGACCTAGGCCATCACGACACGCCCTAGAACCGCAACCCCGAAACCGCCAGCGGATTATCCGTCATCGCCTGCCTGTCCGGCCGGTCGATGCCCGGTGCGCTTGTGAAGGCCGCGAACAGGTCCTGCACGAAAGCCTCCGGCAAATCCTTCGTAATCAGCACCATACGCGTGCGCTGATCGGCAGGGTCCGGCCAGGCCGCAAGGCGCTCCGGCGTGTGGAAAATATTCTGCACCCCATGCAGCACCAGCGGCCTGCCCGGATTATCCGACAGCTTGACGATGGCCTTCATGCGCAGGAGCTTCTCCCCATGCGCAGAGCGCAGCAGATCCACGAACATGTCGATCGCCATCGGACTGACCGGCTGATCGTGAATGATCGAGAAGGAACGGATAGATGCATCGTGCCGGTTCACATCGTGATGATGGTGATGGTCGTCGTGATCGCCATGATGGTGGTGGTGATGATGATGGTCATGACCGTGATCATGGTGATCGTGTGCCGTCTCTTCGCCCAGCCAGCGGCCGACATCGGCATTCTTGCTGCCGGCATCGTAAAGGCCGTTGTCGAGAAGCCCCGCAGCGCTCCACTCGGTTTTGTCGCCATCCTCGATGGTCGCACGCGGATTGAGCGCTTGTAGACGGGCTGTCAGCGCGGAAATCGCGGCGGCATCGGCAAGCGCGCGCTTGGTCATCACCAGACGGTCAGCCACGGCGGCCTGTTTCACCGCCTCCTGATGATTGTCGAGCGTGGAAAGGCCGTTCACGGCATCCACCACCGTAATCATGCCGTTCAGCACGAAATTCTGCGCAATGACCGGGTTGCCCATGACCGACTGCATGACGGGGGCAGGATCGGCAAGGCCCGTGGTCTCGATCACTACCCATTTTACCGGCTTCAGCTTGCCTGTCTGGATGCCGTCCATCAGTTCCGCCAGCGTATCCACCAGCTCGCCGCGCACCGTGCAGCAGAGGCAGCCCTCCGCCAGCTCGATGATGCCCTCACCCGCACTTTCGACCAGCATGTGATCGATGCTGACATCGCCGAATTCATTGATGATGATCGCCGCATCGCTCATCGCCGGATCCTTGAGGAGCCGGTTGAGCAGCGTCGATTTTCCGGCGCCGAGAAATCCGGTGATGATGGAAACCGGGATGCGATCGCGAGACATGACTTGCCTGTGTGTTGATGGCCGCTCCGGCAGGTCACTGGACGACACGAAACCCGGAGCCGCATGGAGCTAAAAGAAATCGCCCGCGCCTAGAAGCCGCGAGCGACACTGTAATATCATAACATCATCGACCTGCGAATACACAAAGCGCATTGCAACCGCGAGGCTCTCCCTCGAGGCAGTCACCGATCATCAGAATGTCGGACGTGGGATCGGGATCGGCACGTTCGCGAGTTCGCCCTTGCCGGCTCCCTTGGTAGCATTCACCGCCACCGTTTCGCTGCCGGGAATGAGACCGGCGAAGGAATATTCCGGCGGGCGGGTCATTTCCTGCACATAGGGCGAATGGATGACCATGCGGCCAGCCTCGTCGCGGCTTTCGCTGCGCACCTTGGCGGCCTTCGGGTTGCAGATTTCAGCACTGACATCGTTGACATCGCCGGTATCGCCATAGGGCGCCAGCGCGGCGAGCGAGACGCCTTGGCCCGAGGGCGCCGTCAGCCCCATCTGCAACAGATCGGCCGACTGATCGGTGCGTCCGGCAAGGCTGTCCGCGCCCAGCACGACCGTGATGACCGAGCGGCCATTGCGCACGGCCGACGACACCTGGTTGAAGCCGGAGGCACAGATGAAGCCGGTCTTCATGCCATCCGCGCCATCGAAACGGCCAACCAGCATGTTGAAATTGGCGTAGTTCTTCTTGCCGGTGCTGACGCCTTCCAGCGAGAAATAATGGGCATATTCCGGAAACTCGCGCTTGATGATCAGCGCCAGCAGCGCCAGATCCCGGGCGGTCGTATATTGTCCCTTGCCGGGCAGGCCATTGGCATTGATGTAACGAGTGGAACTCATGCCCAGCCGCTGCGCCTGCGCATTCATCTGCGCCACGAAATTGTCGCTGGTGCCGCCGATGGTTTCGGCAATCGCCACGGCGATGTCATTGGCGGATTTGATGAGCAGCAGCTTCAAAGCGCTATCCATCGTCAGCTTCTGACCGGGCTTGAAATACATTTTCGAGGCCGGCTGGTCGGCGGCCTTCTTGCTCATCACCACTTCCGTCTGCGGGCTGATCTTGCCGGCCTTCATCTGCGAAAAGGCGATGTAGGCGGTCATCAGCTTGGTCAGCGAGGCGGGATACCACTTGCGAAAGGCTTCCTGGTGGGAAATCACCTTGCCGGTTTTGACATCCACTACCATTTTCGGATTGGCATTGGCCGCAGGCGCTGCGGCAACGAGGCCAGCGGTCGTGATGGCAATAGCTGCGGAGAGCCGCCGGGCGGCGTTTGGCGATTTGAGTATCTGTGGCAAGGCGTATCCTCGAATTCCCGTCTTCGGTCGGGGAATGGCAATATTCACCATATATGTCCTAGCAATGGCAAAGTACATTGATTACGTCAATTATGCGGCGCACTATCCACGACGGAGGATGGCTTTTACCACATGCCGCACCGATGAACCCAGGAATGAACGAATGCCGATTTTGAACAGAGCCGCCGAACTTCAGCAGGAAGTCAGCGAATGGCGGCGTCACCTGCATGAAAATCCCGAAATCCTCTATGATGTCGACAACACCGCCGCCTTCGTTGCGGAGAAGCTGAAATCTTTCGGCGTTGACGAAATCGTGACCGGTCTCGGCCGTACGGGGGTGGTCGGCGTCATCAGGGGCAATCTTCCGGGCAATCGCACCATCGGTTTTCGCGCGGATATGGACGCTCTTCCCATCCTCGAGGAAACCGGCAAGCCCTGGGCATCGAAAACGGCGGGCGCGATGCATGCCTGCGGCCATGACGGCCACACGGCCATGCTGCTCGGCGCGGCCAGATATCTTACCGAGACCCGCAATTTTGCCGGCTCCATCGCCGTGATCTTCCAGCCGGCGGAAGAAGGCGGCGCCGGCGCGCTCGCCATGGTCGAGGACGGCCTGATGGAGCGTTTCGGCATTAACGAGGTCTATGGCATGCATAACATGCCGGGCATTCCGCTCGGCGCCTTCGCCATCCGCAAGGGCGGCATCATGGCCGCACCCGACAAATTCTCCATCACCGTCAAGGGCCGCGGCGGCCATGCGGCGCAGCCGCACCGCACCATCGACCCGATCACCATCGGCGCGCAGATCGTCGGCAACCTGCAGATGATCGCCTCGCGCAATGCCGATCCGATCCGCTCGGTGGTTGTCTCCGTCACCCGCTTTCATGCCGGCTCCAGCCATAACATCATTCCCAATGAAGCGTTGATCGCCGGCACGGTGCGTAGTCTGGATGAAACGGTGCGCGATCTCGCCCAGGATCGCATCAAGCAGATGGCGGAAGGTATTGCACTTGCCAACGGCGCGGAAGCCGAAGTCGTCTACGAGCGTTATTGCCCGGTGACCTTCAACCATTCGGATGAGACCGAACACGCCATCCGCGTGGCCCGCGATGTGGCGGGCGAACCGAATGTCGACCCCGATGTCGACCCCTCCATGGCGGGCGAAGATTTCTCCTTCATGCTGAAGGAAAGACCGGGCTGCTTCATCTTCATCGGCAACGGCGATTCGGCCGGGCTTCACAATCCGGGCTATGATTTCAACGACGACGCCATCGCCTACGGCATTTCCTACTGGGTGAAACTGGCCGAACAGCGCCTGCCGGGCTGATTGCCGGCAGAAGAGGAGAAAGCCGAGGAAGAGATCGATCGCGATGCAGAACGCGGTTGATCCGCAGGCATCGTCAGGTTAAAGAGCAATTCAGTGTCCACGTAGCTCAGCAGGATAGAGCACAGGATTCCTAAGACAAATTGGGGGTTGCGACCGGAAACGACGCAATCG
>QFOL01000019.1 GCA_003241215.1 Agrobacterium fabrum | reverse complement strand
GAGAAAAATGCGTCAGGTTGCAAAGACATCGCGTAACTTCTTCGGTGAAACTTTCGCCGTTCTCGGTGCAGCGCTCTCGGTTTCGGCCGCTGTTCGCGCACATCGCAAGCCCGCCCGCGCCGATCTCGAAGCCCTCGGCATCGACGGCAAGGCTTTCGACAAGGTACAGCTCTAAGCTGGCATGATCCGTTGCGAGGCGATATCGCCTCGCTTGCGCCCGGAACCGAAAACGAGATTCGTTTTCCACAGGCGTGGTGATACTACTCGAGAAGCGTTCCTGTGTTCGCACAACGACGTCTCGTTTGCACTTTTAACGGCAGATGCAAAACAATCCCGGTGTCGAGCTCGGCATGCCCTCTCGGGCGCCTCATCGTCGCGCCACCCCTTGCTTCGCCCTCTTCGCGTGACCGATCACTTTTTCCGGCAGATGTAACTGGCTTTCAGGCCGTTCATAGCGATCCGCTTTCGGTGAAAGCGCAAAGCGTCCGAGAGCCTCGTGCCGCGTTTCGCCATGATGGCTGAAAACGAGTTCGAAATTGCAGGCCAGCCAGCTATAGGGCTTACCAGCCGGCATCGGTTCGATCTTCCCGCAGCCGTAAATCACGGTGAGATGCGGCGTGAAGGACGATGCGGCGATATAGGGAAGATTTGCCCGCCTAAGGGCGCGCTGCACCATTTTTACCAGAGCGTTGAGCTCCGGCATCTCATGGTTGCTATGTAGCGCCAGACTGTTGCGATTGCCGAAAAGCGATGTCCCATCGAATGTGATGGGAACGGGCCGCGCCCTGATTTCCCCCAATGCCGCCTTCAGCCGGTTTACCAGCCCATGAGGCACGGTCTCGAAACCTCCGATACAGAGCAGGCTTATATGCAAAAGCTCCGGCGGATGGGCCTCACGCTTCGTCCGCCCCGCGGCATGGCACGAGGCGTCGGCAAAAATTCGCTCCGCCAGAGCCGCCGGCGGTTTCGTCACGATCAAAAGCTTGCTGCTAGATCGCGGATTGAAGCGCGATATTTTCTCAGGCTCCCACCCTTCGAAGAAAAGCTGCCTTAAACCTCCTTTATCCGCCAACTCGAAACCCATGACGACGCTCCACGGCCTTTGCCAAGACCGCGATAGTATCATCGCAGAAAGAATTTAAAAGAACAAAAGAAGAACAAGCGCGATTTGCGCTTACCAAATGCCGGGGAACAGCCGATAGCGCTTTTTATTGGCGTAATCAGTATATCCCGGCAATTCGGCCCGGAGCAAATGATCTTCCCATGTGATGCGCAGGATCAGCAGGGTGATAGCCAATAGGGCAGGGAACAGAGCCGCCCACGAAGCCAATGCAAGCGGTATGCCGACGAATATGGCGATTGCCGCCATGTAGCCGGGGTGACGCACGATGCCATATGGCCCGGACGTAATCACCCGTTGTCCGCGCTCCGCCTGAATGCGAACGCCCGGCTCGAAGAACGGATTGACCGCCTGCGCCCAGGCCGTAACGGCGATGCCGCCGAGGAGCAGGACATAGCCGGCGTAAATGACCCATAACGGCACAACGGACCATTCCATCCGACCGGCATCGAATGTCGCGGCCGGAATTTCGGCGGCAAAAGCCAGAAGGATCGCGGTCACGAGGATCAGGTCCCATTTTTTGGTTCCAGGCTGAAACCGGCTGCGGGCACGGAAGATGACCGGGTTCAGCCGCGCAAGCACAAGCCCGGAAAGACTGAAGGCCAGGACGAGGATCGCGATGAATATCCAGCCCGGAAGCCAGTCTAACCGGCCCACAGGCAGAAAGACGAGGGTGATCAGGCCGAGTGGGAAACCGATGGCGTAAAGGATCGCGGCGGCCCGCGTCATAGGTTTCGGATCAACATCGGATGCCATCGGCTGGCTCCTCTCAACGGTCTTGGCAGGGTAAACGCAGTGTCACCCTGCCAGGTTTCGTTGAATTAGCCCGAAATGGGACGGGGCGGCGCCTTCGCTGGACTTGCCCCGGTCACCTTATTCCCATTCGATTATTAATGAGCATTGTAACGTGTTGATTTATATGCGCAAAATATTTTTTCATCCGCGCTATACCGACAGATTGACCGTCAAAAATGGGCGCTATTGAAATCATTGGATTTTTCCGGCGCATCCTTTCGAACATGGTTTCGCGGTCTATCGACACGAACTGATGCAACCATCTCACGCGGCTAAGACCGTTGGCGGGCTTGCAGCTCTGGAAATACCGTCTCGATCATCCCAATGACAGGCCTCCTTGAGGAGACCATAGAACGATATCGAGCGGGCGACCACGCAGCGGGTCGCGTAACAGTGCCAAGCCATCACGAAACCGCGCGTAGTCGTAGGCCCGATCGCCATCATCTCGTGGCGCGGACAAGGCACGCTCGCCGTCGGCAAATCCGAAACCAACCGGGTCGAAGGTCGGCAACACCAGCGAGTCGGGCATTCGCCCTTGGCCGTCATTGATGGCTGCACTCAGCTCTCGCAAGAACTCGGCGCCTCCTTTCTCCTCGATTGCGAACCACCCGAAACCAGTATCTTGTCGCGGCGCACCGGACCGATGCCAGTGTCGATCGAGACGCCACCAATGCGGATGGTCGAAAAATTCCTCGATCCACCTCCGAGGCACGGCGAGCCCCCAAGGCCAGGGGATCGATGTCAGATAGGTTCGACCTGCATACTGAAGTCGAAGAAAAGGAACAGTCTCTTGCGCCGGTATGGGGCGCTCCGATCCGCCAAACCAATCGATCCAATCGACCACTTCGGATGCGCCGATCAGCATGAAATTGGATCGATGTGTAGCCATCACGATCGGCGTTGACGTACCCTCTCGCGCCCCTTCGTCGGGCGGCGTCGGCGGCTGATTGTTGGGTTTCTTCTTCGGTTTCGAGATCCGCGTTTCCGGAATCGCACGCCGCGTCCTTCGCCCTCATTGCCTATGCCTCGGCCTGGCTGAAATGCTGGCACCCCGATGTCTTCTGCTGCGCGCTGCTGAATGCACAGCCAATGGGTTTTTACGCACCAGCTCAGATCACGAGGGATGCAATTGCCCACGGCATCGAAGTCCGACCTGTGTGCGTGCAAGCGTCGCGTTGGGACTGCACGCTCGAGCCGACCGACGACGATAGTCGTTTCGCCGTTCGCCGCGGGCTGCGCATGGTCAAGGGCCTGGCCAATGCTCATGGCGCCGCCATCGTGGCCGCGCGCGCTGATGAAGCATTCATCTCTGTCGACGACGTATGGCAACGCGCAGGCGTACCACAAGCGTCACTTGTGCACCTGGCCGAAGCCGATGCCTTCCGGCCGTCGTTCGGCCTGGCGCGACGCGAGGCGCTCTGGTCGATCCGCGCGTTGCGCGACGAGCCGCTTCCGCTATTCGCCGCCGCGTCCGCCCGTGAGGCGAAGATCGTGCCGGAGATTTCGGAGCAACCCGTCTCGCTGCGCCCAATGACGGCCGGCAGCGAAGTCGTTCAAGACTACGGACACGTCGGCTTGTCGCTGCGCGCTCACGGTCGCGGTGATCATGCCCATCATGCAGTCGGCCCCGATTCTCGGGAACGGACCCCGAAAGGCCTTCGCGCCCGCGATTTCGCCGATCCTTACGGGCACATTCGCGATCTCCGAGTGAAATCGCGGGATTTCAAATGAGGCCGTCCGTCAGGCGGCCTCATCCAGCTCCTCGAAGGAAGCGGCGTCGACCAGATCGCCGAGCCGTTCCATCTCGATGTCGCGAATACCATGCTCACGCAGACCAGCGATCGTGCGGAACAGATAGTCGGCCGACGAACCCCAGCTTCCCTCAGCCGTAGCCAGGCGCCGGACCTTCTCATACTGCGGCAAGCTGCCAGCGTAGTTGTCATGCGCGCGATCGATCGTGAACGCGATCGCCACGCCGAATTTCTCGCCGTCTTCATCGAGCACATCGACCCAGAACGGATTGTAGCCGCCGATCAGCATCTCGCGGCTCCACAGGATCGGAAGCTCGGACGGGATGTCCCGCTCAGCAATCCGATAGGCAACGCCCTCGCAAACGCCACCTCGGTCCAGACCAAGCACCAGTCCCGGCTCGTCCGGCGTCCCGCGGCCGACCGCCATCGACAGGCAGAAGGACCGATGCCAACCACGAACTTCCGCGACCCGGCGCTCAGCGACCCGCAGCGCCGGATTCCAAACCAGCGACCCGTAGGCGAAAATCCAAAGATCACCGGCTGGCCGGGTCTTCATGAATTCCTCAAGGGAATGACGACGCTCGGCGTCCGACAGCAAGCGGACTGCCGGCTCGTCCTGCCGGACGAGCATCGTCGCGCCACCCGCGGCCAGTAGCTCGCGCGTCAGAACCGGAGGCCTGGCGGGCGCCGTTGGAATGATGTGTGTGGTGGTGGATTGAACCGTATACATAGCACGTCGCTGCCTCCGTTGTTGGCAGCGACATCTCCGCGGCCTTGTATCGACTTTCCTCGAAGCAGCTCCGGCCAACACTCCGGTTGCTACCCGCAAATCGAGAAAGGTCGCCCCGCCCAGGAATCTCTACGATACGGCACTCGCAAAACAGCAGATCGGCACGTCAGGAACAGCATTTCGAAACGGTAGTTGATGATCCGCAGCAGCGGTCTGCCGCAGAATTTTCCGCCAGCCACCGATCGCGCGGCTTACAACTCGACGGCCGTGCGGCCAGCAACACTTCGAATCGATTTCCATCTAAGCGCGGTGATGACGCGCAATAGAGTGCCATGGGCCGACTGCCATCGCTAATCTCAAAGGTGAGCTTGGCATCCGGGTTGAGCCGAACGTGATCGGAAACCTTGCGGATAATCGCGGAGAATTTCCCTGCTGCCATGTGGCTCCGGTGGTCCTCGTCAACGTCCCAGAGTTGGACAAACATCTCCGACCAGGCCTCAGCGTTGGCGCCGCAGTCGAGCGCTGAAAATGCGCCAGCCTTGACCTCGGTGACGTGATAGCCCGCTTTCACGGGATTCCCTTCGTAAACAAACACAAGCGGTGCCTCCGGTGCGATCGCGAGATCGTCGAGAAGCTGTCCAAGCGTGATATCGGCTGCAACGGCCTTGTCGAATGTGCTCATGTGCGTTACTCCTATATTTCAATGATTCAAGGATTGTTGAAATATGGATGAACGTCAAGCCCTCACCTCTTTCGCGGCTCTCTCACAAGAGACGCGCCTTGCCATCGTCCGCACTCTTGTCGTCGCCGGACCGGATGGCTTGGCCGCCGGCCTGATCGCAGAGCGCATGAGCGTCTCGCCGTCGAATGTGTCCTTCCATCTAAAGGAATTGGAGCGCTCAGGCCTCATCGCGCAGCGACGGGAATCTCGCTCGATCGTCTATAGCGCCCGCTACGATGCTCTGGCCGGGCTCGTGAAATTCCTGATGGACGACTGCTGCGCCGGGCATCCCGCAATCCGCGAGAGTGCCCAATGGTCGGATGGCTGCTGCAAAACTGAGAATGCTCGGAGCGAGGGTGAAATTATTGCGTGATTCAACTGTTCCCGTCGGCATCGTCGCCGCGCTCGGCCTGACCCAGATCATCGGGTACGGCACCCTCTATTATAGCTTCAGCATCCTCGCCTCAGACATGGCGGTGGACCTTGGAATCACTGTCTCGCAGGCCTTCGCCGTCTTCTCCGCGTCGCTTTTCCTTGGCGGCCTGTCGGCGCCCTACATCGGCCGGCAGATGGATCGTATCGGCGCGGCAACGGTGATGAC
Source organism: Agrobacterium fabrum (assembly GCA_003241215.1). Lineage (GTDB taxonomy): Bacteria > Pseudomonadota > Alphaproteobacteria > Rhizobiales > Rhizobiaceae > Agrobacterium > Agrobacterium fabrum_A. The sequence goes on along the minus strand of QFOL01000019.1, from coordinate 23,567 downwards.
GATCGGCTCCGTGCTCTCCGCCCTGACCTTGGCCCTTTGCGCCTGGTCGCCATCGGTGGCGATCTTCGCGCTGGCCATCGTCCTGTTGGAGATATCGTCCGGCATGGTCCAGTACCAGGCCGCCTTTGCGGCGCTGGTGGAAGCCGATCCCCGGTCAGCATCACGCAGCATCACCTATCTCACCCTGATCGCCGGCTTCGCCTCCACGATCTTCTGGCCGATCGCCACTGCGCTGCTTGACTATTTGTCCTGGCGAGAAATCTATCTCGTCTATGCCGGGCTCAACCTTCTCGCCTGCATGCCGTTCCATGCCTGGATCATGTGGAAAGGAAAGGTCGCCGCTGCCGGCGGACAAAGGCCTATGCGCGAGCCTGTCGTCGGGGCCATTCCTCACGGGCGACGCCGCGGCGCTGTACTCGCGGTCTCAGCAGCATTCGCGTTACTCGGCTTCACCCTTGGAGCCATACTTGCCCATATGGTGCCGATGCTCGGTGCGCTTGGGTTCGGAAGTGCCGCTGTCGTCATCGGCTCATTGTTCGGACCGGCACAGGTTCTCAGCCGGCTGATCAACATGACCTTTGGCACGCGCCTTGCGCCCCCGGGCCTCGCCGTCGTCTCCGCGACCCTCATGGTGGCAAGCGTCGTCATCCTGGCGCTATCCGGCGACTGGCTCCCCGGTGCCGTCGCCTTCGCAATTTGCCTCGGCCTTGGATCGGGCATCAACAGCATCGCCCAGGGCAGCTTGCCCCTCTACCTATTCGGTTCGGACGGATACGGCGCATTGACCGGCAAGATGGCCGCCTCGCGGCTGGCTGCTGGCGCAGCGGCCCCCTTCGCGTTCGCGGCGTCAATGGAGCAGTTTGGCACAAGCGCATCACTCATTCTGAGTGCAGTGCTCGGTGCTCTTGGCATTGCCGCGTTTGTTGCAGTTGCGATGGCGACGAAGCGGAGTCTCGTCGCCACCCCAAATTTGTCAAATTGAGCGTAGCGATACGCGCTTCTCAAGCTCGGCCGCCTGTTCCTTCCGCTCGCTGTAGCGGTCGGTGAGGTAGGCGGAAGCATCACGCGTGAGGATGGTGAACTTCACCAGCTCCTCGCAGACATCCACGACCCGGTCGTAATAGGATGAGGGCTTCATCCGGCCGTCGGCGTCGAATTCCTGATAGGCTTTGGCGACCGAGGACTGGTTGGGGATGGTGATCATCCGCATCCAGCGGCCGAGGATACGCATCTGGTTCACGGCATTGAAGGACTGACTGCCGCCCGAGACCTCCATGACGGCGAGCGTCTTTCCCTGCGTCGGCCGAACCGACCCGACCGAGAGCGGTATCCAGTCGATCTGCGACTTCATGATGCCGGTCATGGCGCCGTGCCGTTCCGGGCTTACCCAGACCTGGCCCTCCGACCATTGCGAAAGCTCGCGCAGCTCCTGCACCTTCGGATGGCTCACCGGCGCTTCATCCGGGAGCGGCAAACCCCTTGGATCAAACATTCGAACCTCGCATCCGAGGCGTTCGAGCAGCCGACAGACCTCGAATGCGAGCAGGCGGCTGTAGGAAACCTCACGCAGCGAGCCGTAGAGGATCAGGATGCGCGGATTGTGCGTCGAGAAGGCCAGGCGCAGGGCGTCGAGATCGGCCGAATGCAGGTGATCGCCCTGCAATGCTGGGAATGTATCAGGCAATGCGCTTTCCTTCCTGGTCGAGGATCTGTTCCCCATCCTCTTTGAAGAACGGCCCCTTGAAGGTATCGGGCAGGATGTCGAGGGCGATCTCGGAAGGGCGAGCGAGACGGGTGCCGAGCGGTGTCACGACGAAGGGGCGGTTGATCAGGATCGGTGTCGCGATCATTGCGTCGAGCAACTGGTCGTCGGTCAGGTCCGGGTTGTCGAGGCCAAGCTCTGCATAGGGCGTGCCCTTCTCGCGAATGGCTTCCCGGACCGTCAGTCCGGCGTCTGCGATCATCGTCGCAAGCTGCTCACGCGTCGGCGGCTCCTGAAGATATTCGACAACGGTCGGTTCGATCCCGGCTGCGCGGATCAGTTCCAGCGTGTTGCGGGACGTCCCGCAGGACGGATTGTGGTAGATGGTGACATTCATGGTTTTGCCTCCGATGAGACTGTCGATGCGATGGACGGCTTGAGGAGCCAGGTGAACAGGAGGAGCGCGAGAACCGCGCCGGCAATCTCGGCAATCCAGAAGCCCGGCAGATCGATCGGGCGAATGCCAGAGAAGCTGTTTGTCAACGATCGGGCTAACGCAACGGCGGGATTGGCGAAGGATGTCGACGCAGTGAACCAGTAGGCGGCGGTGATGTAGAGCCCGACCAGCCAGGGCACAGCCCGCTGCTCGAACCTGATGCCGGCGAGGATCACCGCCACCAGCCCGAAGGTCGCGATACCCTCGGAGAACCATTGGGCGCCGCCCGTCCGCACCTTGCTTGACAGTTCGACCAGCGGCAGTCCGAACATCAGGTGCGCTGTGATTGTCCCGACCACGCCGCCAACGATCTGTGCCAGCACATATCCGCCGAACTCGCGCTTCGGCAGTGACCGGGACATCGCAAAGATCATCGACACGACCGGATTGAAGTGCGCGCCGGAGATCGGCCCGAGGATCGTGATCAGCACCACCAGGATTGCACCGGTCGCCAGCGTATTGCCGAGCAGCGCCAGGCCGACGTCTTGTGTCAGTGATGTTGCCATGATGCCCGAGCCGACGACGGTTGCGACCAGCATCGCAGTCCCCAGTGCCTCGGCAACCAGTCGCCGCGGTAGGTCGAACCCGCTCATCAGTTCGCCTTCGGCTGCGTGGTGCTCGCACCTTCCATGGCGCCGATCTGGCGGAGGTGCGTTTCCAGCGCCAACTTGTCGATCGAGGTAAGCGGCAGGCTGATGAAAGACATGATCCGGTTCTTGAGGAAACGAGCAGCCTGGGCGAATGCGCGCTGAATCTCGACGTCCGACCCCACGGCGGCGGCCGGGTCCTCGACGCCCCAATGGGCGGTCATCGGATGGCCGATCCAGACCGGGCAGGCCTCGCCGGCGGCGCTGTCGCAGACGGTGAAGATGAAGTCCATCTGCGGAGCGCTAGGCTCGGCGAACACGTCCCAGCTCTTCGACGAGAAGCCCTTCGAGGGGTAACCGAGCGCTTCCAACTCCTTCAGGGCGTGCGGATTGACCTCGCCCTTCGGTTGGCTGCCAGCGGAAAAGGCCTTGAAGCGACCGCCGCCCTCCTTGTTGAGGATGGATTCGGCGAGAATAGAACGAGCGGAATTGCCCGTGCAGAGGAACAGCACGTTGTAGGTCTTGTCGGTCATGATCGTGGTCCGTGGTTAGGTCGGCGGCTTGATGAGCTTCATGATCGTCGCCGATGATGGGCAGATGGAGGAAAGCTGGCGCGTTGCCAGCACGGCTGCAGGCACGCTGTCTCGCGGGACGTCAGAGAATCCGATGCTTGCGAAGAAGGACGCCGCGCTGGTCGTCGCGACAAAGACGTCACCATGGCGGCCAAGACTCGCCAAAGTTTCGTTCACCACGGCGCGGCCGAGACCTTCGCCACGTCGGTACGCCAGCACAACGACGGACCTGAGAAGATAGTCCCCGAGGCAAGCTTCGACGCCGGAGAAGCCAACGATGCTGCCATCCGCTGATGCGGCTTTGAAGAAAATCCTGCCCTGATCCTCGATGTCGTCTGCCGGAAGATGTGCTTCAATCAACGCCGCCTTGAGGCCGTCATCGTTGTTTGCGATCTGCTCCAGCCTGACCATGCTCATGACGCCTTCGCCTCCGGAGAACAGCAGGGCGTCAACTCGGCTATCAGCGGAGCACAAAGCTCAGCCGATCCGCCGCAGCAATCCTTCAAAAGGAATAGCGTCAGCTCGCGCAGACCATTTAGATCGGCCCGATATATGATCGACCGGCTTCGACGTTCGCTCGAGACGAGCCCCGCCCGCGAAAGCGTTGCCAGGTGCGCCGACATAGTATTCTGCGGCACCTCGATGAGGCGGGCGAGTTCACCGACAGGAATGCCATCCGGCTCATGCCGGACGAGAAATCGAAAGGTCTCCAATCTCGTCGACTGGGCCAAAGCGCCGAGCGCCGATATCGCTGTAATATTATCCATATATCCAGATTGCTGGATATATGGATAATGTCAATCCCTGACGATGCAATGTGGGCAGATTTTGTCATTTCGCGCAGCCTTGCACGTAACCGACGCCGATCGCATCTTAAGATCGATTAGCGTCGTCCGAGGGCTACGCCGTGGCCTCCCGATCCAGCAACGCAAGCCGACGATCCTCGCCCCAGCGATAGGCCGGGCTGCTGCCGTCCTGTTCCTGCATCCGGTGAAACGGCACCGCGACCGCCAGCAAATCCTTCTCCGCGCATTTGCGGACATTGTCCGCCGCCAGCGACGATGCCCCGATCATCTCGGTGATTTGTTCCGGCGTGACGGTTTCCCCGACCCTCGTGGTGTGCAGCGCGGCACGAACCATCTGACCGAAGTCGCCATCATCGATCGACGTCGGGAAGACCGGAGACATCGAAGGGCGCTCAATCAACCGCGCCACCGCGCGGGTAAGAAAGCCGCCGTAGGTCGGGCACGCCTGGGTGAAGCCCCGAGCCGGAAATGAGTCCTGCAGCTCGGCGAGCAGATCGCTCTTGTTGTCGCCGAACAGAATGGCGCACAGCCCATTCTTGTCGATGGCCGCGATGAAATTCCCGAGCGAGCTTTCGCCGTAAGCGTAGATGATGTCTCGCAGGTCGCCAGTCGCTGGCATCTTCACGGCGTCGCGATCGTTCTCTGGCATTGAAATGTCCCCACGGTTGACGTTGATGACATCAGCCTGATTGAGGAACGGCGCCGCCACACTCCGATCATTGCTTTCATATTCGAAATACGCCGGTACGACCTAAAGATGAGACAGGAGGGGAACGTCTTCCCCTGCGTCCGAGCCCAAGGTCTCGGCCGACCCCTTCTGCGGGGGGATTTTCCCCCGCAACGCCCCCTGTACCCGGCGTGCCGGCGCGTCACGACGCTCGGCCGGTCTCCAGCTTGGTCCGCTGCTTGCCGTCGGCATCGAAATTGCCGGGCGCGAGCCATGCCACGTAGGCCGGCTTGACCGCCGCCCAGTCGTCATCGGTCATCGCATACCAGGCCGTGTCTCGGTTCAGGCCCTTGACCACCATATGCTTGCGAAACACCCCTTCGAACACGAAGCCAAAACGCTCCGCCGCACGCTTCGACGGCTCATTGAGGTCGTTACATTTCCATTCGAAGCGCCGGCAGCCAAGCGTGTCGAAAACATATTGGGCTGCCAGAAACAGCGCCTCCGTGGTGACTCGGGATCGCGCGATCGCCGGCCCCCACAGAATGTTGCCGATCTCGACAACGCCGTTGGCCGCGTCGATCCTCATGAGCGCCTGCCTGCCTTCGGCCCGGCCGGTGCGCATATCGATCACGGCGGAAAACATCGGATCTGCGGAAGTCTCAGACTTCTCCATCCAGGCCCCAAAGCCCGGATAGTCGGCAGGCGTTCCGTCCGGAAGATAGCGGAAGCGATCGTCCGCGCCCGGCTCGCGCGCGGACTCGAACAATTGCTCGCCGTGCCGAGCGAAGCTCAATGGCTCAAGCCGCGTGTATTGCCCCTGCAGCGTCACGCGCTCCGGACGTTGCGCGCCATGCCAATCTAAAAGATCCATATCTGTTTCCTCTCAACCGATCTTGACTGAGACGAACAGATTCATATCGGCACGATACTCAGCGACCTTCAATCTACGTGACCGAAACAATGGCGACCGGCCATTTTCTGTCGCCAATCGGACACGAGGCTAGTCGCCCGCGCCAAGATGGAGTTGCCGTGCCTGGCCCGGCGTCATGCCGAATTGCGCCCGAAAAGCCGCGCCGAAAGCGGGAACACTGTCAAAGCCAGCAACACGCGCGGCCTTGGCCGGAACCGCGCCGATCGCGAGCGCACTCAGCGCCGCGGTCAACCGGGCCTGTTGTCGCCACTGCCGGAAGCTTATGCCGGTCTCGGCGCGAAACATCCGCGCCAGCGTCCTGCTCGATGCGTTCGCAATATCCGCCCATTCTTCGAGATTTCGCATGTCGTCGGGGTGCGCCAACAATGCGGTCACAACCCGCCTAAGCCGCGCATCCTGCGGCAGTCGCAAACCCAACGGCAAGGGCGTCGCCCTCCCGATCTCATCCAGCGCCAGTTCCGCAAGATGATGGCTGCGCCCGCCGGGCTCCCATTCAACCGGCTCGGCGCAGGCGGCGAGGATGACCTCGCGCAGTAGGCCGGATACCGCGATCACCTTCGCTGTGACGGCCACCCGCGACGCCGCGTCCTCTCTCATGAAAAGCGCGCGCATGGCCACCGGCCCGTCCATGCTGATGGCATGTTCCGCATCGGCCGGGAGAAAGAGCCCTGTCGTCGGCGGAACCAGATAGTTCGTATCGGCGGTGTCCACGCGCATGACCCCGGACGTTGCGTAGAGCAATTGGGCGCGCGGATGGCTGTGCATCCCGGATGACAGCCCATCGGGATAGTCGCAGGCGAATCCCACGATGGGCCGCGGTGCGGTCTCAATCGGGAGGATTTCCGCCTGTCTGGTTGGCGACAGAAATTGGCCGGTTGTCTTCATTCGACCAGAATAGACTAAGGGCCGCTTCTCTCAAGAGACGCATCCCACACAATCAGAGGAAAATCCCATGAGCGCAGGCCTGTTTGAGAATATCGGCTTCGTCAAAGCAGATCAGCTTATCGACGGACCAATCACACCCGGTCAAAATCGCAAGAAAGCGCTGGAGGCTGGCCCGCTCTGGGTCGGTCAGTGCCACGTCACCGCGCTCGACGCGCCGAGCCAGTGGCATCACCATCAGGAATTCGACAGCGTCATGTATATGCTTTCGGGCCGCATTCGCGTCGATTACGGCGCTGATGGCACGGATTCCTTCGAGATCGGCAAAGGCGACTATGCCTACTTCCCGCGTCGTGCGATCCACCGCTGCCAGATCATCGAAGGGGGCGACGACGTCCACTACGTCTTCGTGCGTCTCGGCGAGGGGGAAACTGTCGTCAATGTCGGCGGCCCTGGAGCTTTCGCGCCGGCGCCTTCGTCAGTCAGTAACGAGCGGCGGTAAGATCGGCGATCCACGAATGCGGACGCGCTACGCGCCCCGCAAAGAGTGAGAGTGGGGATCGGAGATCCATGACGGGTTGAGTGTCGAGAGAGAGGCTCTCGGCGCCCGTCATGGAGTTGAATCCCATGAACATGCAGGTCCTCGAAGCGCGCCGTGACATGAGTGGCGGCTACAAAGTGGACGTCAGTCGTGGCGAGCGGATCGGTCGCGTTTCTTCCGAATGGTTCTCACGCCCCGATGACGAGCGCTATCTTTCCCTGTCGGAGCTGGCGGATTCGGTGCGCAGCCGGTCCGAACGCAGCCGGACGCGCGTGGTGGAAACCGCGCTGATCCATGTCGCGGCAAGCCGTACCGACCCGGAGCGTCTGTCTCTCATTCTGCCCGGCTCGGACACGCCGGTCGCGCCGACGCACTGGAGCTTCGGCCAGCTCGCCAGCCAGGTCGGTGCTCCCGCCGCCTATCTGCGCCAGCTTCCCGCCGCGCTCGCCGGTATCAACCTGCAATACGGCCTGACCTCTCACCGGGCCGAGCAGATCAAGACGCTCGAAACCGACAACGGCCGCATCGAACTGCGCGCCGTCACCGGCCCGGACTACGGCCGGATCTACGATCACGAGCTGGTCGAGGCGGTCCAGCGGATCGCGGGGAATGGCACGGGCGATACGAGATGGAAGGTGCCCGGCGTGCTCGATTGGTCGACAGGCGTCTACAATCCCCGCGTCGACATTACGAAGGACACGACGACGCTCTATGCGTCCGATCGCGATGTGTTCCTTTTCCTCGTGGACGATCTCAATCCGATCGAGGCCGGTCGGCTCCCCGATGGGTCGCCCGATCTCTATTTTCGCGGCTTCTACTGCGTGCGCCGTGAGCGCTGTTTTCATTGAGTACGGTCTCTGACCGTCGGTCGAACTGGAAATGACCGTGCCCACCCGACTTACCTCGACTGGCAACAGTTGCAACCGGGGAAACCCGGCGGGGGACAATAGCATGTCGGGAGCAAGGCCGTTCCCCATCCTGCCATTTGGGAAGGGGCGTGGTCAGGGCAAGGTGCGAAGGGTGAAAGCTGAATTGCCTGAACCTCAGACTTGGGACTTGAAGCCGGTGGCGCTACAACAATGGCTAAGGTGGCGTCGGACGACGGTGGCGGCGACAGCAGTACGCCGATCCACGATCCAGTCGCGTCCCCCACTCCCTGCTCGGGAGCAAAGGTCGAACGAGGCACCCTCCCGCACCGTATCTCATGATTACGGACATCACGGGATCGTCTCTGTGGGCTATCTCCATAGTCCCACGTGGCGACGGAGCCGTCATATTAGCCAAACGCCCGGGGTAATGCCCGGGACAGCCGCGACATTGCGGACGGTCATGGTTGAAACGAACCGGGAAACCGGAACGGGGATGCCCGCTGACCGGGTGAAGGACGGCGCTTCCGACAGGATGATCAAACCTTAGGATGACATTGGAGGTACGCTGATGCGAACCGAAGTCGTGGAAAGGCGGTTGTCCTCTCTTGCCGATCTGTCACGGCAGGGGAAGCGGATCAACGGTCTGTTTCGTCTTCTGGCCTGTCCCAAAATCTGGGAAACGGCCTATGAGGCGATCGCCCCCAACAAGGGCAGTCTGACGCCCGGCATTGACCCCAAGAACACGCTCGACGGCATCTCGCTGGCGAGAATCGAGGGGCTGATGGCTCGGGTATTGGACGGGACCTATCGTTTCTCTCCGGTCCGGCGGGTCAATATCCCCAAACCCAACGGGAAGACACGTCCGTTGGGGCTTCCGACCGCCGACGACAAGCTCGTGCAGGCTGCGGTGAAACTGGTTCTTGAACAAATCTATGAGCCGGTTTTCTCCGAACGCTCGCATGGCTTCCGTCCGGAACACTCATGTCATACCGGCCTGGATCATGTTCAGGGCACGTGGCATGGGGTGGTGTGGCTGGTGGAGGTCGATGTCGAGGGGTTCTTCGACAATATCGACCATGACATCCTTCTGAGGCTGCTGGAGTCGCGTATCGACGATGCGCGGTTCCTCAAGCTGATAAAGGGGATGCTCAAAGCTGGCTACATGGCCGATTGGCGCTGGCACGCGACGTTTAGCGGCACGCCACAAGGCGGGGTGATCTCGCCCCTCCTTGCCAACATCTACCTCCACGAACTCGATAAGTTCATGGAAACCTGCCGGTTGCGGTTCGACCGCGGTCAGACGAGGAAGGTCAATCCGGATTATAGTCGGCTACAATCGCGGGCCAATTATTATCGACGGTACCGCGTCCCGGCATTGCGCGCGCAAGGCGACGAGCCCGAAGCGCAAAAATGTCTGGCAAAGGTCGAGGAGCTACTTACCGCTGCGCGTTCCCTGCCGTCAAAGGATCTCACCGATCCCGGCTTCCGCCGCCTGCGATATGTCCGATACGCCGATGATTTCCTCATCGGTGTCATTGGCACCAAGCAGGAGGCCCGAGACATCATGGACGAGGTGAAGGGCTTTCTGGCCCAGCATCTCGGCCTGAAAACATCGGAGCAGAAGAGCGGCATTCGCAAAGCGGACGATGGGGCATCCTTCTTGGGATACACCGTGCGCACCCATACGTCCGGGCGGGTTCAACGCCAGACGTATATGTCGCGACCGGTCCTGAAACGGGATGCCGCACGGTCGATCCAGCTTCATGCACCACTCGCAAAGCTGGCGGCATTCGCCGAGCAACACCGGCTCGGTAATCTCCACGAAAACCGGGGCACGCACCGCCCTGAACTGGCCTACAGTTCGGACGCGGAAATCATCGTGCTCTACAACTCGTGGATGCGTGGCTTGGCAGAATATTACAAGCTGGGCTCCTGCTGGAAAGATGAACTCTCACGGGTTTATCATATCTGGTGGTTCAGTCTGGTGAAGACGCTGGCGTGCAAGCATAAATGCAGCATCGTCCACGTCTGTGAGAAACTGCTTTCCGTCGTCGATGGGGACCAAGGTCTATGGTTTGAGGCGAACGAACGTCGCCGCTTCGTACGGGTGTTCAAACTGAAGCACATCCGGACGGATCGCATCAATCGCGACAGTCGGGTCGATCAGGGGAGGGCGCGTCCCATTCACCTGACGACGACAGATTGGCTGGATCGCCTTCGGGCGAGCCATTGCGAAGCATGCGGTCCTACGGATGAGCCGCTGGAGGTTCACCATGCACGCAGGCTCAGCGACGTTGCCGATCTGTCGCTCATGGCGCGGATGCGTTCGGCACGACACCGGAAACGGATCGTGCTGTGCCGTCCATGTCACTATGCGCTGCATACGGGCACGCTTCAGGCTCGACTGGACAACAAGAGGTCGGAAGTAGAAGCCGGATGATGTGAAAGCATCAAGTCCGGTTTCGTGGGAGGGGAAGAGGATATCCGTATAGGTATCTTCGCCCCTACCCGACTGGAATTCGGAAGTCGGCGCCAAGACGCTCGGCATGGCGAGCTTCTATCTCCGCGCTGTCTGCCAGAATCGAAATTTGTGGGGCGTGGAGGATTTTGAGGAAATCACCATCCGCCACAGCAAATACGCGGCCTCGCGCTTCGCCCACGAAGCTGCGCCGGCGCTGCTGAACTTCGCGAATTCCTCGCCGATGCCTTTCATCAACGGCATCAGGGCTGCGCGCGAACGGATCGTCGCGAAATCCGATGACGATCGCACCGAATTCCTGCGCAAGCGTGGATTCTCGAAGGCCGAGACCGGCAAGATCATCGAGACCGTCCTCGCCGAGGAAGGCCGCCCGCCGGAGTCGATCTTCGACTTCGTGGCTGGCATCACCGCGGTCGCCCGCGAGAAGACCAATCAGGACGCCCGGCTCGAACTGGAAGGCAAGGCCAAGAAGCTGCTCGACCGCGCCGCCTGACTTCCGTGAAGCCGGAGACGCGGTTTTCCGTGCCTCCGGCTTTGCTCCTTCGCGTCTCTCCGTTTCCCCGTATCCGTGGCGCTGCCCTCCAAGAGTGAGAGGGCGGCGCTGCGCTTCGTGACGAGTTTGGGTTCGAGAGAGAGGCTTTCGGCGCTCGTCGCGGAGTAAGGAACATGGCAACTGCCGTTCAGAAGATCACCCTGTCGTCCTCGCGCGACATTCCTTTCAACAAGCTGGTGCTGAGCCAGGCCAACGTCCGGCGCGTAAAGGCCGGCATCTCGATCGAAGAGCTGGCCGAGTCGATCGCCCGCCGCGGCCTCATCCAGAGCCTTCACGTCCGCCCCGTCGTCGACGCCGAAGGCCAGGAAACCGGCATGTTTGAGGTGCCCGCAGGCGGCCGCCGCTATCGCGCGCTGGAAATGCTCGCCAAGCAGAAGCGCCTCAACAAGACCACGCCGGTCCCCTGCGTCGTCTCGGCCGCCAATGCCGCCATCCTCATCGACGAGGTTTCGCTGGCTGAGAACATCGAGCGCGCGCCGCTTCATCCGCTCGACCAGTATCGCGCCTTCCAGGCCATGCGCGACAAGGGCATGACCGAGGAAGACATCGCCGCCGCGTTCTTCGTCGACGTAAATGTCGTGAAGCAGCGGCTGCGCCTCGCGTCGGTCTCGCCCGCATTGCTCGACATCTATGCCGAGGACGGCATGGAGCTGAAGCTTCTGATGGCTTTCACGGTGTCGCACGACCACGCCCGCCAGGAGCAGGTCTGGGAGCAGATCCGCAATAGCTGGCAGAAAGAGCCGTACCACATCCGCCGCATGCTGACCGAGACGACGGTGCGAGCTTCCGACAAGCGCGCCGTCTTCGTTGGCATCGACGCCTACGAGGCCGCCGGCGGCACCGTCATGCGCGACCTCTTCGAGTCCGACGACGGTGGCTGGCTTCAGGACGTCGGCCTCCTCGATCGCCTTGTGTTCGAGAAGCTCACGACGATCGCCGACGAGATCGCGACGCACGGCTGGAAATGGGTCGAGGCCGCCGTCAGCATTCCCTACGGCGTCACCCATGGGCTGCGCGAGATCAAGGGCGTTCCGCTCGACATCACCGCGCAGGAGCAGGCCACGCGCGACGCGCTGCAGGAGGAACTCGACCGCCTGACCGCCGAATACGAAGACGCCGATGAGCTTCCGGACGAGGTGGATGCACGCCTGGGCGAGATTGAGGCGGCGCTCGACGCGCTCGACACTCACCCGGTCCTCTACGATGCAGAGGAGATCGCCATCGCCGGCGTCTTCGTCAGCATCGACGCCGACGGCTCGCTTTCTGTCGATCGCGGTTACGTCCGCCCCGAGGACGAACGGCCGGTCGAGGTCGCCGATGACGCGGAGCCGGAGGACGATGTCGATCCCGAGACCGGCGAAATCCGCACGCCCGCCATCCAGCGCACCGTCATCACCGTCGGCGGCCAGCCCGTGCAGGCCGAAGAGGAGGACGAGGACGACAGCCTGAAGCCTCTGCCCGAACGGCTGGTCATCGAATTGACCGCCCATCGCACGCTCGCCTTGCGCGACGCCCTGGCGAACAATCCGCAGGTCGCGCTGACAATGTTGCTGCACAAGCTGGCCAGCGACACATTCCGGCACACAGCCCCGACCGGCTGCCTCGAAGCGAATGTGAGGCACCTCTATCTCTCCGGTCAGTCTGAGGAGATGAAAGCCAGTCAATCGGCCCGGTCTGAGAATGACCGTCATGAGCGCTGGGGCGACCACGTTCCCGCCGACGACCAGGCCCTCTGGGATTGGCTGGAGCAGCTCGATGACAGCACCCGTCTCGACTTGCTGGCGCATTGCGTGAGCTTTGGGATTAACGCTCTCTTCGAGCGACCGAATCCGCACGCTGCCTCCGGCATCAGCCGACACGGTCTCGACGTGCGATTGGCTCAAGCTGATCGGCTCGCCGTTGCCACTGGGCTCGACATGGTTGCTGCTGGCTGGAAGCCGACTGTCGGCAATTATCTCGGGCGCGTGACCAAGGGGCGCATTCTCGAAGCAGTTCGCGAAGGCGCTGGTGAGCGAGCCGCACAGCTTATCGGCCACCTGAAGAAAGGCGACATGGCCAAAGAGGCGGAGCGCCTTCTGGCCGACACGGGCTGGTTGCCGGAGCCGTTGCGCATGGCGGACGAACACACGGCCGATATGCAGCCCGACGCACCCGAAACCGATGACGCGGCGCTGCCGGCGTTCCTGTCCGACGACGACGGGGACGATGACCTGGCCGAGAACGAAGAAGACGAGCCGGCAGCGATGATCGCCGCTGAGTAGTGCAATGGCGCGGGGCGCTCAGTCGCCTCGCGCCTACCTTTTCCGCAAATCCCGCCCGGCCGCGTGCCGGGCTTTTTTTGTTTCAGGAGCCGAATATGGCCGAATACTTCACGCACTTTTCCTGCTTGCTGGATGTAGGGACGCCAGCAAATTCAGCGCGTGCCCTCGATCTCTACAACGAGCTAGCTGCCGACGGCGCTGCCGAGGAGCCACCATCGGAGGGGTTCTTGCTTTCAATCCAGCCGGAGCACGGGGGCACGAAACTCTGGATGCGCGACGACACCACGGGCGACCCGGAGCGGCTGATCCGGTTCGTCAAACGTTGCGCTCGTGAGTTTGGGCTGACAGGCCGTTGGGGATTTCAGTACGCCACCACCTGTTCGCATCCGAAGGTCGACGGTTTCGGCGGCGGCGCGCATGTGCTCAATCTCGCGACCGGCGAGACTGTGGCGTGGACCTATACTGCAGGCTGGCTCGCCGAAGTCCTGGCCGGTGGGCTATCGGCCGGCTGATCGATGCGTTCGATTGTCAGCATCGACACTATGCCGAGCCGCTGGGCGGCACCGCGATAAAGCCGTGCAAGTCCACGCACGCCTTCATGTATCCGCAGAGATTCATGACGATGTAGCCCGGCAATATCTCATTGCGGCTGCTTCCGTCGGCATATGTGCAGTCCAGCCGACACTTGCTCCCAAGATCAGCGACCCGAAGTCCGGTAACGCGGTGCGCCTCTTTCGCCTCTTCGTACTCGCCTTCGACAATATTCGGCTTTTCCCGCGCCATCGTGAGGACCGGATGACGGGCGGGCAGCCGAGCGGCAAAGCCGGGCTCGTCCGCCTCCCGCTGCATGTCCGAGCCGTAGTACCGCGTGCCGCTGTAGTATTCGACACATTGATAGAGCGCGCGGAACCAGCGCTCGTCGAAGTACGACAACCGGAACGTCCAATCGTGCATTGCGTACTTGATGCACGCCCCGTCGAACGAACCCGGCTCACTGGAAAAGGCGGTGATGAAGCTGGCGACAACGTCAGTTTTCCGGCCCACTCCGCCCTTCTTCAAACGCATTCCGCACCGCGCCCCCTGAACCGACACAACGGGCAGCCTCGGTAGCTCGGACGTCCTTCGCACTCCGATTCTTGCGTTCAAATCGCCAAAAAAAGCGATCGGCCCCAAAGGGAGCCCCGCGCCATCCATGGCGCGGAGCGAGAGTGAGAGCTGCGCCGGGACGGAGATGAGTTCGGGCGGTTCAAGAGAGAGCATCGGCCGGGCTTGTCCGTTTCCGCTCTCCCGAGGATCTCCCTATGACCATCCTGTCGCCCGTGGCTGCTCCGGCCACGACCGGCCATGCGCCTACCATTCTGTCTGCTGCCGAAATCCTGCTTCGCTCTCTCGAACGCGGCGAGCGCGTCGATGCGCCCGCGCTGCGTACTGCGCTGGAGGCCGCTTTCGGGGCTTCCGACACCGCAGGCGTCTGGGACTGGAAGACCGCCTACGAGGCCTGCGAGGTCGCAACGGTTCTGTTTCTTCGCAAGTACGGGAGAACGCTTTTCCGTAAATCCGCCTCTCCGGAAGCGCGGCTCGCTGCCCTGACGAAAGTCGCGGGGCTTCTGCCGACCCACACCCGCCGCTCGGAAGAGAGCCAGGCGCTCCAGCAATTTTCGACGCCGGTCCCGCTTGGCCTTGCCGTGGTGACGGCCGCGGCGATCGCGCCGACCGACATCGTGCTGGAGCCCTCTGCCGGCACCGGCCTGCTCGCCATTCTCGCATCGATGGCCGGCGGCTCGCTGATCCTCAACGAACTGGCCGATGTCCGCGCCGACCTCCTCTCGTCCGTCTTCCCGGCGCTTGCCATCACGCGGTTCGACGCAGCGCAGATCGACGATCATCTCGATCGCGCGGCCGTTCCGTCCGTCGTGCTGATGAACCCGCCGTTCTCGGCCATGGCCAATGTCTCCGGCCGCGTCGCCGACGCCGCGTTTCGCCACATCGCCTCCGCACTGAACCGGCTTGCGCCCGGCGGTCGCCTCGTCGCGATCACCGGCGCAAATGTCGGTCCCGAAATACCCGACTGGCGCGATGCCTTCGCGCGCCTGCAGGAGCGAGGCCGCGTCGTCTTCTCCACTGCGATCGCCGGATCGGTCTATGCCAAGCACGGCACCACGTTTCCCACGAGGCTAACCGTCATCGACAAGTTGCCGGCCGACGATCCGGCAGCCTTCCCGACGTCGCCGGGCATGGCGCCCGATATTGCCACGCTGCTCGATTGGATCGAACGCGACGTGCCGGCTCGCTTGCCTGTCACCCTGCCGGCGATCTCCGTGCCCGTCACGGCCATGCCCCCGAAATCCGTGCGGGGCTACATCGCTCGCGTGGCACCCTCGCGCTCGCTCGCATCGATCTCCGCCGATCCCTCCGGTATCGCGCTCGCCTATGAGACCGTGAACTGGACGCCGGTCGAGGGCGCGCACCTGACTGACGCGATCTATGAGGAGTACGGATTGCAGTCGATCCGCATTCCCGGTTCCCAGGCGCACCCGACCAAACTGGTCCAGTCCGCCGCCATGGCGAGCGTCGCGCCACCGAAGCCGAGCTATCGGCCGACCCTGCCGACGAACATTCGCAGCCTGTTGTCCGACGCCCAGCTCGAGACGCTGATTTATGCCGGCGAGGCGCATAGCGACTATCTCGCCGGATCGTGGACCGTCGACGAGACCTTTGACCTCGTGAAGGCCGCGCCCGCCGATGCGGCCGACACCGTCCGCTTCCGCCGCGGCTTCATGCTTGGCGACGGCACAGGGGCCGGAAAGGGCCGCCAATCAGCCGGCATCATCCTCGACAATTGGCTCCAAGGTCGGCGCAAGGCCGTGTGGATCAGCAAGTCCGACAAGCTGATCGAGGATGCTCAGCGCGACTGGTCCGCACTCGGCATGGAGCGCCTGCTGGTCACGCCGCTGTCGCGGTTCCCACAAGGCAAGCCCATCGCACTGTCGGAAGGCGTCCTATTTGCAACCTACGCCACGCTACGCTCCGACGACCGCGGCGAGAAGGTTTCGCGTGTCCGACAGATCGTCGATTGGTTGGGCTCCGATTTCGACGGAGTGATCATTTTCGACGAGAGCCACGCGATGCAGAACGCCGGCGGCGGCAAGGGAGAACGGGGCGACGTCGCCCCCTCGCAGCAAGGTCGCGCCGGCCTTCGGCTTCAGCACGCCCTGCCGAATGCCCGCGTCGTCTATGTCTCCGCTACCGGCGCGACCACCGTCCACAATCTCGCCTATGCCCAACGTCTCGGCCTCTGGGGCGGCGAAGATTTCCCCTTCGCCACGCGCGCGGAATTCGTCGAGGCGATTGAAGACGGCGGTGTCGCGGCGATGGAGGTGCTGGCCCGCGACCTGCGTTCGCTCGGGCTCTACACCGCCCGCTCGCTCTCCTACGACGGCGTCGAATATGAACTGGTCGAACACCAGCTCACCGACGAACAGCGCCGCATCTACGACGCCTATGCCGGCGCCTTCGCCATCATCCACAATCACCTCGACGCGGCGATGGAAGCCGCCAACATTACCGGCTCGACCGGCACGTTGAACCGGCAGGCGAAGTCCGCCGCCCGCTCGGCTTTCGAATCCGCGAAGCAGCGGTTCTTCGGGCATCTGCTGACGTCGATGAAGACGCCGACCCTGATTGGCTCGATCGAGCACGACCTTGCCGCGGGCCATGCGGCCGTGGTGCAGATCGTGTCGACCGGCGAAGCCTTGATGGAACGACGCCTCGCCGAGATCCCGACCGACGAGTGGAACGACGTGCGCGTCGACATTACGCCGCGCGAATACGTCCTCGACTATCTCGCCCATTCATTCCCGGTGCAGCTCTATGAACCCTACACCGATGGCGAAGGTAATCTGTCGTCTCGTCCGGTCTACCGCGATGGCCAGCCCGTAGAGAGCCGTGAAGCCGTTGCCCGGCGTGACGAGCTGATCGAGCGCCTGGCCTCGCTTCCACCCGTGCCGGGCGCACTCGACCAGATCGTGCAGCGCTTCGGCACCGACATGGTGGCCGAGGTGACGGGCCGCTCCCGGCGCATCGTCCGCAAGGGCGACCGGCTCGCCGTGGAGAACCGTGCGCCGTCCGCGAACCTCGCCGAGACGGCCGCCTTCATGGACGATTTGAAGCGCATCCTCGTCTTCTCGGACGCGGGCGGCACCGGCCGCAGCTACCATGCGGAATTGTCGGCGAAGAACCAGCGGCTGCGGGTGCATTACCTGCTCGAACCGGGCTGGAAAGCCGACGCGGCGATCCAGGGGCTTGGCCGCACCAACCGAACCAACCAGGCGCAGCCGCCGCTCTTCCGGCCGATCGCGACCGATGTGAAAGCTGAAAAGCGCTTCCTCAGCACGATCGCGCGCCGGCTCGACACGCTCGGCGCCATCACGCGCGGGCAGCGCCAGACCGGCGGCCAGGGTCTGTTCCGGCCCGAGGACAATCTGGAATCCTGCTATGCCCGCGACGCGCTGCGCCAGCTTTATCTCCTGATCGTGCGCGGAAAGATCGAGGGCTGCTCACTCCATCACTTCGAGACCGCCACCGGCCTCAAGCTGGTGGACGACAACGGCATCAAGGACGAGCTGCCGCCGATCACGACCTTCCTCAACCGGCTGCTGGCGCTGACCATCGAGCTGCAAGGCATCCTCTTCACAGCCTTCGAACAGCTTCTTGACGCCAAGGTGTCGGGCGCGATCGCCAGCGGCGTCTATGATGTCGGTCTCGAAACCCTGACGGCGGAGAGCTTTGTCGTCACCGATCGCACGACCATCTACACTCACCCGGCATCGGGAGCGCAGACCCGGCTGCTGTCCATCACCCAGCGGACCCGCAATCGTCCGCTGTCGCTCGATGACGCTCTCGGCTGGCTCGATGATCGTGGCGCAAGGCTGTTGGTGAACGAGCGATCCGGGCGAGCCGCGGTGCAGATTCCGGCGCCGTCGCTGATGCTCGACGATGGCGAGATCGAGCGTCGCGTTCGGCTGTTGCGCCCGATGGAACACCACCATGCCTCGTTGAAGTCGATGGCCGAAAGCCATTGGCAGGAGGCCGACCGCAGCACCTTCGCTATCGCCTGGTCCCGCGAACTCAGCGACGTGCCCGCCTTCACCGAGAGCACCATCCATGTCGTCGCGGGCTTGCTGCTACCGGTCTGGAAGCGGCTGCCGAACGAGTCGACCCGCGTCTATCGGCTTCAGACCGATGATGGCGAGCGCATTATTGGTCGCCGCGTTTCTCCGGCCTGGGCCGCAAACGCTGCGTCGACCGGCACGAGCAGCCTATCGGCAGACGACGCCTATGCGGCGCTGATCGACGGGCGGACGATCCTCGACCTCGCGGAAGGTCTTCAACTCCGTCGCGTGCGCGTCATGGGGGCGAACCGCATCGAGCTGTCCGGCTTCACTGAAGCAATGCGCGACCGTCTTCGCGCCTATGGCCTCTTCACCGAGATCATCTCCTGGTCGCTTCGGTTCTTCGTGCCGATCGACAGCGCGGGACCGGCGGTGCTCGCCAAATTGCTCGACACCTATCCGGTGGCGCGCATCGGCGAGCGGGAGGCAGCATAATGGCCCGCCGCGACGCTTCCGATCTCGCATCCCGTCTTGGCCGGCAGGCCGAGGCGGTATGCAAACGATATCTCGGCGCCGGCCGCAGGCAAGGCAACTACTGGCAGGTTGGCGATGCCCGCAACACGCCCGGCCGGTCCATGTTCGTGCGCCTCAAGGACACCGCCAAAGGCCCGGCCGGCAAATGGACGGACGCCGCGACGGGCGAGCATGGCGATCTGCTCGACGTGATCCGTGAATCGCTCGGCCTCATCGACTTCGCCGACGTCGCGGAAGAGGCCCGCATCTTCCTCAGCTTGCCGCCCGATCCGGAACCAGCACTGAGGCAGCACGCACGCACGCCAGCACCATCGGGGTCCGCAGAGGCCGCACGCCGGCTCATCGCCATATGCCAGCCCATCAGCGGGACAATCGTGGAAGCGTATTTACGCGGACGCGGCATTACGGCTTTGCACGGATGCGGAAGCCTGCTCTTCCATCCCCGATGCTATTATCGCCCGGACGAGCACAGCCCGACCGAAACCTGGCCGGCCATGGTCGCCTCAGTCACCGATCTCTCCAACAGGATCACGGGGGCACATCGGACCTGGCTCGCCCCCGACGGCTCCGGCAAGGCGCCGATCGACATCCAGCGGAAGGCAATGGGCGATCTCCTTGGGCACGCGGTCCGCTTCGGGCTCCCAGGCGACGTGCTGGCGGCCGGCGAAGGCATCGAAAGCGTGCTGTCGGCTCGTGAGGCCATGCCCCGGATGTCGGCGGCGGCCGCACTTTCCGCAGCACACCTCGCCGCCATCCAGTTCCACGATGCGCTGCGCAGACTCTATGTCGTCCGAGACAATGATCGTGCTGGAGATGGCGCGCGGAACACGCTGATCGAACGGGCGAACGCGGCCGGGATCGAGGCAATTGCCTTGTCGCCCATGCTCGGGGACTTCAACGAAGATCTCCGCACCTACGGCCGCGACACGCTGATGGCGCATATTCGGGTGCAGCTCGCACCACAGGACGTCGCCCGCTTCATGCTCCTGGCGGCATAGATCGGCGGCTGAATGGTGGCGGCGCACAGCCGCCGTCATGCTCGCATGGATGCACGTTCCCTTGGAGAGGACCGCGCCTCGGCCTTCGAGAGGGCGATCGGCCCACAAGCGGTTCGGACAGGCAATGCCTGCGGCCGACTATTTTCCGGCGCGGCCCCGAGGGGCCGCTTTCCATCGCGAAACAAAATAGCCGGCCTCCGGCATCCTCCGCGTTGCTCCGGCCCGGCGCGTGCGCCGGGTGCAGGTCCGCTCCGCCCGTGGGCGTCGTCGCCATGAAGGCCGCGACGGTCGCGGTCCAGCCAAGGGAGCATTCCATGACCGAGCACGACGACTACGAACCCCACCACGAATCGTCACCCACCGATCACGTCCTCAACGAACTCCAGCTCCACGGCTACCGCCCCTTCGCCGACGAGCCGGACCAACGTCTCCTGCCAGACGGCAATCAGGTTGCGGGCGCAATCGCCGACATCTTCGACGCCCTGATCTCGACCCTGGAGGACACTCGCCTCGAACCTGACCTCGACGATCTCCTCTGGTCGACCGTCAACGTCTTCCACCGCGCCACCGAACGGATCGCCCGCGAACTCGACGACAACGAGCAGGCGCAGAAGCGCTCACAGCGGCAACAGGACGGCAGCGAGGTGAAGTCGGTCGAACTCGAGCGCCAGATCGCCGAGGGCAAGACGCTCATCGAACGGCAAAACGCCTTCGAACTCATGCGCGACCAGGCCGCCGAGCACTACGAACGCCAGATCGGCAAGCCGTGGCTCCCCCGCACGGGCTCAAAGGTCAACCATCGCAACCTGACCTCAGCAATGATCGACAGTCGCGACTTCCTCATGGCCAAGAAGCGCGCCGAGCAGGAAATCCTTCTCCCGCCCGGCCCGAAGATCGTCGTCACCGGTGGCCTGGACTTCAATGACCACCGGTTGATCTGGACCAAGCTTGATCAGGTCCACGAAAAGCACCCCGACATGGTGCTGATCCACGGCAAATCGCCGAAGGGCGCCGAAAAGATTGCCTCACTCTGGGCAAAGAATCGCAATGTCCCGCAGATCGGCTTCGCGCCCGACTGGACGAAGCACGGCCGCGCAGCGCCCTTCAAACGCAATGACGAGATGCTCGACATTGTGCCGAAGGGCGTGATGCACTTCCCCGGCACGGGCATCAACGACAACCTCGCCGACAAGGCCAGGAAGCTCGGCATCCCGGTCTGGAAATTCGGCGGCGCGTAAGCGCCGCCTTCAACTTCACTCCGGGCAAGCTTCGCTGTGCTACATGACCGGCAACCTTCAAAAGGACGCCGGGGGATCGATGAGCAGGATTAGCGAAGAAGACTTCAAGCCACACATGGAAGCCGCAGCAGCCGGAGGCTTTGCGATAGACCCACCGGGCTACGAGCGCCTGACACAATGGACGCACATCCTCATGAATCTTCTCAGTGCGCGGAAGAACTTCGAATGGATGAGGGACGAACCCGCCGATCTCGGCGACGTTGATAATGTCGTGCGAACGCAAGCGTATTTTGTCGCGGCACTTATGGCATACGGTCGATGCTACGCATCCTCCGGCCCCGGCATCCCGACGCTTGACGCGAAGAAGGTCTACAATGGCTCGGCGGACGGCATGGAGGTGCATCGCCGGCTCATAGAGCTTCGCAACACCATTGCCGCACACACGGACAACTCCGACCTAGTGCGCCTGACACTGGCAGCGAAAGACGAGCCGGATCGGGTCGTCATTCGCCACCTAAGTACGTCAGCCCTCCCACTCGACGAGCTACCCGACTTCTTGGAAGCAGTTGCGCACACAGAGTATTTCGTCACCGTGAGCCTGAACAAGCAGCTCAATCACCTGGAGACGCAGATCGGGAAGAGAATCGTCCTCGACTGACGCACCGACGTAAGTCAAAGGCATGTGCATCGGGAAAACGTAACCGGCGAGCCGTGCAGTCGGAAAACCACCCCCGCTTATCTGCGCTGATCCTTGGTCCAGCCGATGGCCTGACGCCATCAACCCGTAAAGGGTCGGACTACGCATAGCGTGCCGCCGCGCCGGCTTTGCCAGCGCGGTGATTGCGGCCATCGGCCGAACACATCGGGCGCCTGTCAGCGGGGGATGGTCCTCCGCCCAGCAGGAGCCGGATCGATGTCCTTCCCCGACGCACATGCCTTCGCCTTCAGCCTCGCCGCCACCCTGATGGTCGCCATCGTGATCTTCCGCGCCGGTGACGGCACGCTCTCAGTCGTCCCCGCTACCGAATACGAGGGCGATGACGCCGAGATCGTCGGCGAAATCGACCCCTTCGCCTCATGACGAGGCGAAGGTCATGTGCCCGCCGACGCGAAAACCTCAGCGGTTTTCGCTCCCGCCGGCGCTCATCTTTTGCTATGCTCGGCGTTGCGCCGCGGTGGTGGTGGAAGGCGCAGCCGCTGGAGCATTCCTATCGGAGACACCACCATGATCATTCTCGGCATACTCCTTTGCATTGTTGCAATCGGCTTCTTCTGCTGGTTGCTCTTCACGCTCGCCGTGTTCGCGCTGCCCTTCTTCGTCGGTGTGAGCGCCGGCATGTGGGCAATGAATTCCGGCGTAGGCTGGCTTGGCGCAATTCTCATCGGTGCGCTGGCCGCAGGTTTCACCTTCGGCGTTGGTCAGCTCCTGCTTGGAACCGTTCGCCCGCTCTGGGGGAAGCTCGCGATTGCGCTCGTCTTCGTCGCACCTGCCGTTGTTGCCGGCTACCACGCTACTCATGGCATCGCGAAGCACTTGATGCCCTCTGAAGGATGGCAAATCGCCTTCTCAATCATCGGTGCAGTCGCCGTCGGCATAACCGCGTTCTTGCGGATCGCCGGAATGGCAAGTGGCGGCCAATCCGGTCAGGGCCTCGTCCGGGCTTAGGCCGTCGCCTACCACGGGCAAACCAGACGAGACGAAGGACGTCCTTCTCGTCCGTAGGGCCTGGGTAGAACGCAGCGACGAGTTGGATCGCCGTTGAGACCGCAATGCAGCCGCGTATGGCGCGCTTGAACCGGCACGCCGTCTGAGGCGGCATGACCAAACGAGGGCGTGGCGGTGTGGGTGGCGCGCGGATGCGGAGCCCGGACAACCGCAGCTTGAGCCTGGGGCAAGGGTGAGATCGGGGGAAACGGCGTCACCGCCGGTCTCAGGCGAGGATGGGCGCCAAGTTCTCCGTCTGACCTCCGTTCAGCGAGCGCTCCAAACGGCCTCTCCAATGGGCTGATCTGGCCGAAGGACGGCTGACGCCTCGACTGCCTATGCCGCAACAGCGCGTCTCGACTTTCTTCCCCTGCCGGCTGAAGCCGTCATTCCTCGCGAGACAAGAAACTCGATCCTGCGCCGTCCTCCGCTCTGCTTCGGTCGCAAGCGATGCGTCGTCAGTCGCCTCCGGCCCACCGATCGCCATCGAGGCCGCATGGTGCGGTCTCGGGAACGGAAAACGGAGAAATACCATGGCGACCATCGGCACCTTCAAGAAGACCGGCTCGAACGAGTTCACCGGCGAAATCGTCACCCTCAGCGTCCAGGCCAAGGGCGTGCGCATCGTCCCC
>QFOL01000214.1 GCA_003241215.1 Agrobacterium fabrum | reverse complement strand
TTCGACGATCGCTTCGCAGGGCTCGATATATTCGTTGATCAGCCCGTCCGTGCTCCAGGTGAGGTTGTAGTTGAGCGCATTGGACGGATATTGCGGCAGCGCGCCGACGCGCATGCGCACGCTATCAAGCTTGTCGAACTTGGCGGCCAGATCGGCAGCGACGATGGAGATGAAGCCGGGCGCAAGGCCGCATTGCGGGATGAGCGCCGTCCCGGCTGTTTCCGCGAGAGCCTTGACCTTGCGGGTGGATTCCACGTCTTCGGTCAGATCGAGATAATGCGTGCCGACGGTAACGGCCGCCTCTGCAATACCCGCCGTCAGGTGGAAGGGGGCGGCGGAGAGCACGGCGAATTTGCCTTTCAGCAGTGCTTCCAGAGCGGGACGGTCGGTGATGTCGACGATCTCGGTATCGACCCGTTCATGCGCCGGCACATTGGCCAGCTGATCGGCCGAACGGTCGGCGACGGTGATGCGATAATCGCCTGATGCTGCCAGCATCCAGGCGATGGCCGACCCGATATTGCCCGCGCCGATGACGACAATGTTTTTCATGTTTTTGTTCCCCGCAGTGAATGCAAATGTGTCAGCGCAGATGCGCTTCAATAACAGAATGCCAGTTTTTATTGACGATTCGCAGCTTCACTATGTGCGGATAGCGGGTTAATATTGGACAATAAGACGACAGGATTGGTCACTATGACGATTGCCGACAAGGACCGGGCGCTGCTCGCCCTACTTTCCGAAAATGCCCGCATGCCGGTGGCGGAACTGGCGCGCAAACTCGGCCTTTCGCGCACCACGGTGCAGGCCCGAATCGAGCGACTGGAGGCGGATGGGGTGATTGCGGGTTATGGCCTCAGGCTTTCGGAAAGCTATCTTTCCGGGCTGGTGCGCGCCCATGTGCTGATTACCATCGGGCCGAAGGCGCTGCCCGGTGTCACGGCGGCGCTTGCCGCCATCAAGGAGGTGACGACGCTGCATTCGGTGAGCGGCACCTTCGACCTCATCGCCATTCTGGCCGCGCCTTCGATCCTTGATCTCGACCGGTTGATCGACAGGATCGGCGCACTTGACGGCGTGGAGCGCACGCTGTCGTCGATCATTCTGTCGACGCGGATTTCGCGGTAGGGGATTTGGGGCGTGCGGTGGGCGCAAAGGCCGGTGGGTGCGCGTGATACTCTCTTCTTCCCTCATCCCTGTGCTTGTCACAGGGATCCAGCCAGCCCAAGTCCTTGGGCTGAGAGGAGTCTTTCCGCCGCGCAGACGCGCGTCGGCTGGATTCCTGTGACAAGCACAGGAATGAGGGAGGTGTTAAAGACTGTGAGCTGACCCTAAGCCACCGCCCGCTCATCATAAGCCCTCTGCGCCGCCATCACCGCGTCCATATTGCCCTCCGCCCAGTGCGCGAGCGCCGCCACCGTGTCGGTCAGCGTCCGCCCCAGCGGC
Organism: Agrobacterium fabrum; assembly: GCA_003241215.1. Classification (GTDB taxonomy): domain Bacteria; phylum Pseudomonadota; class Alphaproteobacteria; order Rhizobiales; family Rhizobiaceae; genus Agrobacterium; species Agrobacterium fabrum_A. Next base: position 5,417 of record QFOL01000214.1, on the reverse strand, counting down.
GTCAGCGAATATTCGACCGTCACCGGCACGGTCGGAAACACCTGACGGGAAATCAGCCCGTCGCGCTCAAGTTTCTTGAGCGTCTGCGACAGGACTTTTTGCGAAATGCCCTTGATCTCCCGCCGCAGCAGATTGAAGCGCACGGGGTCCAGCCGCAGCTTGTCGAGGATCAGCAGCGCCCATTTGTCGGCGATCCTGTCCAGCACCATGCGGGTGGGGCAGCGATCTTCATAGACGTCATAGATACGTTCCATGGGTTTGTTCCATCGTTTCAGGGCCATGCCGGTTTCCGCAAGGAAACCAGATAACCGAAAAGTGCTCTCTTTTCATGATTTCGCAAACGCAGTACCTGTGTTTTCGAAACATGGTTTCTATTAGATACTAAGGAGATTTGAGATGACAGGCAAGATACTCGTAATCGGTTCCACCGGCACCATCGGCACACCGCTGGTGAAAGCGCTCCTTTCGAAGGGCGAAAGCGTGAAGGCCGCCTCGCGCAGCGGCAAGGCGGCGGGCGGCGCGGAAGGGGTGCGCTTCGATTATACCGATGCGTCGACTTACGCGGAGGCCTTCGATGGCGTGGACCGCCTCTTCCTGATCCTTGCGGGCGGGCGTCTCGACGCCATCGATGCTTTGACGCCTCTTGTCGAAGAGGCCGCGCGCCGCAAGGTGAAGATCGTGTTCCTCAGCGTCATCGGCGTTGATGCCGACGATTCCATTCCCTATCGCCAGATCGAACTGAAGATCATCGCTTCAGGCACGCCCTATGTCATCCTGCGCCCCAACTGGTTTGCCGATAATTTCCACAGCTACTGGAAGGCGGGCATCGACCACGGCCAGATCGCCGTGCCGGCCGCCGAAGGCAAATCGAGTTTCATCGACGTGCGTGATATCGCCGACAGCGCCGCCGCCGCCCTGACCTCGAACGCTTTCGATGGCAAGGCCTTCAACCTGACCGGCCCGAAAGCCTTCGGTTACGCCGAGGCCGCCGCGATCATTTCAAAGGCGATTGGCAAGCCGGTGTCCTACGCCGCCGTTTCGGACGAAGTCTTCATCGGCATCCTCACCGGTGCGGGCGTGCCGCTGGACTACGCCTCCTTCCTCGCCTCGATCTTTTATCCCGTGCGCGAAGGCTGGACGGCGGTGGTCACCGGTGATGTCGAGACGCTGACCGGCCATGCGCCGCGTTCGCTGGAAACCTATGTGGCCGACCATGTGGGCGTATTGAAGGGCTGAGGCCGAAAGGTGCCCGCCGCGCTACCCCGGATGGGTGGAGCCGCGGCGGGCCTTGAAGAACATCTTCAGCCGCTGGATATCGCCGGCGTTCCAGCCTTGCGGCTCGGTCACCTCCGTCCAGGCATCGATGTAATGTTCCGGCGCATAGACATGGCCGTAACCGATGGGCGCGGTGGTGGCGGCGGCGACATCGAGACCGAGCTGCAGCAGGGTGACGACCGGGAACCAGCGGAAGGATGTCGAAACGTCAGGCCCGTGATGCGCCATCCATTGCGGCCGCCGGTAAAGCGAGGCGGCCTCGAAGAAGGTGATCGGGTCGCTGGCATATTGTAGATAGACGATCCGCATCGGGCCCCATTCCGCATCGGGCATATGCGCGGTCGTATATTGGTTGGCGAAGCGGATGACGGAGGAATCGCGGAAGCGCGGCAGCCATTCCGGCGTGCCCTTCACCCGGCCATTGGTGGCCATGCGCCATGTCGGGCTGGAAAAGGGCGGGCCGCTCCACAGCGCGCCCTGGAACGGGTCGGAGAGCACATCGTAGAGATCCGAGGATTTCTGCGAGTTGAGCGAACCGAGGCTGAGGCCATGCAGGTAAAGCTTCGGCCGCGTTTCCTTCGGCAGCGTGGTCCAGTAGCCATAGACGGCCTCGAACAAAGCGCGCGCCGTCTCGACACCGTAATCCGGCTCCGTCAGCAGCGCGATCCAGCTCGAGAGATAGGAATATTGCACGGCGACGCTGGCGATATCGCCGTCATGCAGATATTCGACCGTATCGAGCGCTTCCGGGTCGATCCAGCCGGTGCCGGTGGGAATGACCACCAGAAGCACCTTGCGCTCGAAACCGCCGACCCGTTTCAGCTCCTCCAGCGCCAAGGCCGCTCTTTCTTCCGGCGTCGACGCCGAGTTGAGGCCGGCATAGACCCTGAGCGGCTCCTTTGCCGGGCGATGGGTGAAGGCGGATATCTCCGCGCCATCAGGGCCTTCGGCGACGAATTCACGCCCGCGTCGGCCGAGCGATTCCCATGGCATCAGCGAGGCGCTGCTGCCGGTCTTGAGTGCGTCTGACGGGCGCGGCACATCCGGTTCGATCAGCGCATCCACCTGTTTCAGCGAGGAATCGGCAAATCTGAGGCCGATATCGAAGATCAGCCCGTTGAGCAGCATCCATGAGAGAATGATCGCCACCGCGATGCCGAGAACATTGGCAAGGCGGCGCGGTAGGAAATGGCGGCTGCGCGCGGCAAAGAACCGGCGGATAAGCTGAAACAGCCGGCCGGCGCCGATGAGAATGGCGGCGACCAGCACCGCAAGGCCGCCGGTCTTGGTGGGGTGGGCGCTGGGCAGCGGATCGAGCTCCATCAACACGCGGATGGAATTCTGCCAGTCCTTCGCCTGCCATAAAAAGGCGATGGCCATGATGGCGGCGGCGAGCGCGATGAGAAAACGAACGCCGCGCGCATTGTGGCGCGAGGGTTCCGGCAGCTCCAGATAGGCCCAGATGGCGTGCAAAGCGACACCGATCAGATAACCGATGGCGAAGGAAAAACCGCACAGCACCCCCTGCATCAGCCAAGTACGCGGCAGGAGAGAGGGCGTGAGCGAAGCGCAGAACAGAATAGTGCCGAAGACGATGCCGGTTGCCGAAAGACCTGCAAACAACCGCTCAACCCATTGTTTCACCAACTTGACTTGCCCCTTGTACTCACCGCCTGGCGCTGAGTGTAATATGTGACGGGCGAGGGTGCAAATCCTGTGGGCAGGATAAAAATCATGAAAATAGGAAAATAATCCTTTACAGCGTGACGGTGGTTTGATAGTGTTTGGCTACGGTCGGAGATTTGCGGCTGAACGGCAATGGTTGTCCTTGGGATTGCCCGTGGCGCTTTCGTCATCACCCTCATTCCTGTGCTTGTCACAGGAATGAGGGTGAGTGAGGTGCATGCAAATGTGCCTTGTTCCCACGCTCCTCTTTATTTGTTCCTTCTCTCGCAGGCCAATCCCATGACAATGTCCAGCAATTGCGATCCGGCGCTCTACGGCGTCTGGCCGGAAATACCCGCCTATGCGGCTGAGGACGCGCTTGAAGCCGCACCGGAGACGAAGTCGCGGGCCGACAGGCTGGCCGCCGAAGATGCGGCGCGCAACGGCAGCCTGCGGCAATTGCTGAACGAGCTGACGGAGGAGATGCGCGAGCAGTTCTGCCTGTACCGTAGTCTCCGGCAGGCGAGCGAAGCGGCCTTTCTGGCGACGGCGGAGGACGCTTCGGGCAAGCTGGCGCGCGCCGATGTGAAGGCTGCGACAGACCAGCTTTCGCTGATCGTCCGCACGCTGGAGCGGATCGACGCTTTGCAACGGGTGCTGGCGGAAGAGAGGGAAGCTCTTTTCAGTGAAGACGAAATCGGGGCCGGGGATTACGAAGCGGCGGTGGCGCATTTCCTCAACCGTATCGACGAACTGGCTGAACAGAAATGCCGCGCGAAGATGGAGGCCGATCCGGTCCGCAGCCCACCCGCAGAAGCCGACACATGACGGATATGTCGACCGGACCCCATCTGCCGGCGCAGGTCTTCAACCTTCTGCGCGACTGGCGTTTCATCGGCAACCTGCCGCAGCAGCCGCCGGAGGGCGACTGGCGGACATGGTTGCTGATCGGCGGGCGCGGTTCCGGCAAGACCCGCGCCGGGGCGGAATGGGTGCATGGCATCGCCTCCGCCGGCAAGCAGTCGGATTTGCGCATCGCGCTCGTGGCCGAAACGCTGGGCGATGCCCGCGAGGTGATGATCGACGGCATTTCCGGCATCTGCCGTATCGCCCGCCGCCATCGCCCCGCCTTCGAGGTATCGCGCCGGCGGCTCCTCTGGCCGAATGGTGCGATGGCGCAGGTGTTTTCCTCGGAAGATCCGGAAAGCCTGCGCGGCCCGCAATTCCACATGGCCTGGGCGGATGAGCTGGGCAAATGGAAATATCCGCAGGAAACCTGGGACATGCTGCAATTCGGCCTGCGTCTGGGTGAAACGCCCCGGCAACTGGTGACCACCACGCCACGGCCCATTCCTTTGCTGAAGGCGCTTCTCGCCGATCCGACGACACGGGTGGCGCGGATGCCGACCGCGATGAATGCGCGCAATCTCTCGCCCGGTTTTCTCAAAGCCATGCAGGACCGTTATGGCGGCACCCGGCTGGGGCGTCAGGAAATCGGCGGGGAATTGATCGACGAGCGCGAAGGCGCGCTGTGGAAACGCTCCGATCTGGAAGCGATCGTCGAAGCGGCGCATGAGCCGCTCATACGGATCGTGGTGGCGGTAGACCCGCCCGCCGGCATCGGTGAACATTCCTGCTGCGGCATCGTCGTGGCGGGGCTCGGCATGTCCGGGCGTCTTAACGTGCTCGCGGATTGTTCCGTGGAGGGCGAAACGCCGGCCGGCTGGGCCCGCGCCGTGGTCGCCGCCTTTCGCCGCCACGAGGCGGACCGGGTGGTGGCGGAGGTCAATCAGGGCGGCGAGATGGTGCGCGCCATGCTGCAGAGCATCGACGCCAACCTGCCGCTGACACTGGTGCGGGCGAGCCGCGGCAAGTTCACCCGCGCCGAGCCGGTCGCCGCACTCTACGAACAGGGCAGGGTGCGCCATGCCGCGCGGTTTGAAAAGCTGGAAGACCAGATGACGGATTTCGGGCCGGATGGTCTTTCGTCAGGGCGCTCGCCGGACCGGCTGGATGCGCTCGTCTGGGCGATCACGGCGCTGACGACAATGGTGGTGAGTGAACCGAAGGTGCGGGGGATGTGAGCTGGCTGATTATTGGCTCCCGCGAAGGAGAGCCAATTACCGGTCGAGCGGATGCCCCCGTTTCTTCTCCCCGTTGGGGAGAAGGTGGCGCGCAGCGCCGGATGAGGGGGCCACGGTCAAGATGTGCTGAGAGAGTAGACAGATGCGGAGAGCTTGCCCCTCATCTGACCCTTCGGACCATCTTCTCCCCGGCGGGGAGAAGAAATTGGCAGCGCCGTAGTCACCCGAATTCGGGCGTCTGGCGGATATTATTTCTTCGGGGATTGCGCCGGTTTCGGCTGGGAGCCGGTTTCGCGCATCTGGCGCCACTCGTTTTCGAGACGGTCATAAACGGTCTGGGGGATTGTCGCTGTCATGGTGGCATTCCTCCTTGAATGGTTAACGCTGCAGGAT
>QFOL01000213.1 GCA_003241215.1 Agrobacterium fabrum | reverse complement strand
GCCCTCAAGGAGCAGCTGAAGAAGTAAGCCTATGGGAAACAGCGAACAGCCACTGGAAAGCACGCGTCAGCGTCTGGACAAGTGGCTGTTCTTTGCCCGTATGGCCAAGTCCCGTTCGCTTGCCCAAGGCTATATTCAGTCAGGCCATGTCAAGGTCAACGGGCTTACCATCCGCCAGCCCAGCCATGCGGTGAAGGCGGGTGACAGGCTCGATATCAGTTTCGAGCGCATGGACAAAATGCTCGTCGTCAAGTCCGGCGGGACACGGCGTGGGCCCTATGAGGAAGCCAGACTTCTCTATGACGACCAGACACCGCCGCGGGAGCCTTCCGACAGGCTGACGCCTCTTGAGCAGGCGTTGCGTCAGCCGGGCAGCGGGCGCCCCACCAAAAAAGAGCGCAGGGCGCTCGACAGGTTTCTGTCTGATAGCGACGGAAGCAAAGATTAGAATAAACCTCCAGACTGCACCCCTTTTTCAGAATTGTTTATCCTTGCTATCTGAATGCAAAGGCATTACCTCACTTGCGAAATTGCCCTGTCTGAATTCCGGGCGACGGCTTGTGTTCCGAAGCCCACAGACCCGGCCTGCATATTCTGGAGTTCATCATGACATATGTCGTGACCGACAATTGCATCCGCTGCAAATATACCGATTGCGTCGAGGTTTGCCCTGTCGACTGCTTTTACGAGGGTGAAAATTTCCTCGCGATCAATCCCGATGAGTGCATCGATTGCGGTGTGTGCGAACCGGAATGTCCCGCCGAGGCCATCAAGCCCGATACGGAGCCGGGTCTCGACAAGTGGCTGAAGCTCAATGCCGAATATGCGGCAATCTGGCCTAATATCACGATCAAGCGCGACCCGATGCCGGAAGCCAAGGAAATGGACGGCGTTGAAGGCAAGCTGGAACTCTATTTTTCCGCCGAGCCAGGGCAGGGCGACTGAGTTCTGCGGCGTGGCGTCGAAATCATGACTAAAAAAGAGCCCTTGCAGCTGCAGCGCGAGGGCTTTTTTTATCCGCCGCGGCCGGATTGCAGTGTGGTCGATAGCAGCGTCAGAAGGGCCACGCTTTCCTCCAGGCTTTGCCGCTGACGGCTTTGCAGGATGGCGGCCTGCAGACGGTTCATCTCACGGGCGATCGCCGCTGGCTGCCAGGTTCGCAGGGCTCTTTCGATGATGGGTTTTCTGCGGAAATGGATGTGGCGTCCAAGTGTCTGCATGACCTGTCCGGCCTGCAGTTTTTTCTCATCCATTTCGGCCCGCATCTGGTCGAGCAACTGGAATTGCTTGAGGCACCCCTGGAGCACAAGAAAGATCGGGGTCTTCGAAGAGACGATCTTCTGCGTCGCGTGGAAAAAGGCGTTTCTGTCGCCTTTCAGAATGGCGTCGACGGCATCGTCTGCGGAAACTGTGCTGGCGTCACCGATGATCGCCAGCACATCGTCTTCCTCGATTACGTCGGCTCCGCGGCAATAGAGCGCCAGCTTGCGGATTTCGTTGCGGGAGGCGATACGGTCACCACCCAGGGATTCGATTAGCCTCTGTCGTGCGGCTGGCGCAATGCGCAGATTATCGGCGGAGAGTTCCTGATCGATCAATGCGTTCAATGAGCGCGCATCGTCGGCATAGCAGGGAATAGCGGCGATGGAGCGCGCTGGTTCTGCGATCTTGCGCAGTCCCGTACCCTTCTTGATGTCGCCTGCTTCGATGATGAGGAAGCTCGCTTCCGGCGGTGTCTCGGCAAGAATCTGCAGCGCATCCACCAGCGCTTTTTCGGCCGCAGCACCTTTGACCCAGACGAGCTTTTCGCCGCCGAAAAGGCCGATGGCATTCACCTCGTCGAGCAGACGGCCGGGGTCGCCCTGCAGATCGGATGCGGTCAGTTTCAGCGATGCGAAAGCGTCATCGGGATCGATACCAGTCTTCTTGGCGATGACGCCTGCGCGTTCCGACACGAGACCGCGATCCGGGCCGTAAAGCACGAAAACGCGAAAGCGCTCCGCCGGATTTTCGGCGAAGCGCTCGAATTCATGGGACTTTATCTCCGTCACGGCCGCCGCTCTCAGCGGCCGAGCGTGGCGGCGATATCGGTGCGGATGATTTCAGCCAGTTCCCGGGCCGCACGGTTCTCGGCATCGCGGGTTGCCCTGATCTTGGCGAATTCCTGCTGCGGCAGGTCCACCTGCGCGGTCACGCTGCGGCGTGCGGAGCGCAGGATCTGGCCATCGGAAACGCGCGTCAGCACATATTGACCGTTCATCACGACACGGCCGGGGTAGGGGCCATCGTAATTGTTGTTCGCGCGGGTCGTCAGGTCGTAATTCTGCACTTCCGTCGATGTGGCGCTCGAGCTCACGGAAACCTTGACGTTATATTGCGCCGTGGCGGGTTCGCCAGCGCCGCCGGACATCAGAAAGATCAACTGGTTGCGGACTTCCTGCCCGACTCTGCCGCCGGTCTCGGAGACGCTGACGGCCGCCAGTCTCTCCTTGGTTCCGGAAGCCTCGCCATAAAGCGGGCGCACCTGGCAGCCTGCCAGAAGACCGGCCATCGTCACGACGGAAATCGCTGCCGCGACGCGGCTCCATCTTGAAAAAACGTCAGACAACAATGTTCACAATCCTCTGCGGAACCACGATGACTTTCTTGGGCTCGCCACCGGCAAGAATCGATTTGACGGCATCCAGCGCAAGGGCGGCCGTGCGGACCGCATCTTGATCCGCATCGCGCGCGATTGTCAATTCACCGCGCTTCTTGCCGTTAACCTGCACGGGCATGACCACATCGTTTTCCTCGACCAGCGAGGCGACGAAGCTTGGCCACGGTGTCTGGGCCACAAGGCCCTCATTGCCCAGCGCCGACCAGCATTCTTCCGCCAGATGTGGCGTCATGGGGGCGATGATGCGGATAAGAATCTCGACGGCGTCGCGTGCGGCTGCCTTGACCTCTTCCGGCTTGCCGCCAGCGGCGACATCGGCGAGCGGACCGGCCAGCGCATTGACCAGTTCGTAGATGCGGGCGATGGCCTTGTTGAAGGCGAGCTTGTCCAGATCTTCCTGAACGGCCTTCAGCGTCTTGTGGGCCGCCTTGGAGGCCGCCAGCCCTTCGCCTTCGATTGCCGGCTTCGGCTTAACGCTCTTCAGCTCTTCGGCAGCTTCGCCGATGATGCGCCAGACGCGCTGGACGAAACGGTTCGCGCCCTCAACACCCGATTCGGACCAGATGACATCACGATCCGGCGGGGAGTCCGACAACACGAAGAAGCGTGCGGTATCGGCGCCGTAGGATGCGATGATATCGTCAGGGTCGACCACGTTCTTCTTCGACTTCGACATTTTCTCGATGGAGCCGATCTTCACCTCTTCGCCGGAAGAGAGCAGGAATGCTCGGCGCGTGCCGTCGTTTTCCTCGATCCTCAGCTCGGCAGGCGGCACCCATTCACGCGCCGTTCCTTCACCGCGGCTGTAGGTCTCGTGGACCACCATACCCTGGGTGAACAGGCCCTTGAAAGGTTCCTTGACGTCAACATGACCCGTCTCGCGCATCGCGCGGGTGAAAAAGCGCGAATAGAGCAGGTGCAGGATGGCATGCTCGATACCGCCAATATACTGATCCACCGGCAGCCAGCGATTGGCGACCTTCGGGTCGGTCGGCGCGTCTTCCCACGGCGCGGTGAAGCGCGTGTAATACCAGCTGGAATCGACGAATGTATCCATCGTATCCGTCTCGCGGCGTGCGTCATGGCCGCATTGCGGGCAGGCGACATGACGCCAGGTGGGGTGCCGGTCCAGCGGGTTGCCGGGCACGTCGAAGGTCACATCGTCGGGCAGCTTGACCGGCAGGTCCTTTTTCGGAACCGGCACGACGCCGCAGACTTCGCAATGGATGACCGGGATCGGGCAACCCCAATAACGCTGGCGGGAAATGCCCCAGTCGCGCAGGCGGAAATTGACCTTGCGCTCGGCCTGCGGCGTATTGCCCAGCGTCTGCGCGGAAAGCTTCTGCACCACCGCCTCGAAGGCGTCCGTTGTGTTCATACCGTTCAGGAAGCCGGAATTGATCATCACGCCGTCATCGGTATAGGCCGTGTCCTCGACGGTGAAGCTTTCCGCATCCGGGCCTTCGGGGGCGACGACGGCCACGACCGGCAGGCCGTATTTGCGGGCGAAATCCAGATCGCGCTGGTCACCCGACGGGCAGCCGAAGATTGCGCCGGTGCCATAATCCATCAGCACGAAGTTGGCGACGTAGACCGGCAGTTCCCAGCTGGGGTCCAGCGGATGCACGACCTTGACGCCGGTATCGATGCCTTTCTTTTCAGCCGTTTCGAGTGCTGCGAGCGAGGTGCCATGGCGACGGCATTCGTCGCAGAACTCGGCGATATCAGGGTTGTTCGCGGACAGTTCCCTGGCCAGCGGGTGGTCGGCGGCAATCGCCAGGAAGGAGGCGCCGAACAGGGTGTCCGGGCGTGTCGTGTAGACGGTAATGTCGGAGAAACCTTCCGGCGCCGTGTCGGCAACGGTCTGCCAGCGCAGCGACAGGCCTTCGGAGCGGCCGATCCAGTTCTTCTGCATCAGGCGCACTTTTTCCGGCCATTGGTCCAGGGTGTCCAGCTCGTCCAGCAGGTCCTGGCTGAAATCGGTGATGCGGAAGAACCATTGCGTCAGCTCGCGCTGTTCGACCAGCGCGCCGGAGCGCCAGCCGCGGCCGTCGATCACCTGCTCATTGGCGAGAACCGTATGGTCGACCGGGTCCCAGTTGACCTTGGACTGCTTGCGATAGACCAGACCCTTTTCCATGAAATCGACGAACAGCGCCTGCTGACGATGGTAATATTCCACGTCGCAGGTGGCGAATTCACGGGTCCAGTCCAGGGACAGGCCCATGGATTTCAGCTGGCCGCGCATGGTGGCGATGTTCTGGTAGGTCCAGTCCTTCGGGTGAACCTTGTTCTGCATGGCGGCGTTTTCGGCAGGCATGCCAAAGGCGTCCCAGCCCATCGGGTGCAGAACGTTGAAACCGCGGGCGCGCTTGTAGCGGGCGACCACGTCGCCCATGGCATAGTTGCGGACATGGCCCATATGGATGCGTCCCGACGGATAGGGAAACATCTCCAGAACGTAATATTTCTCACGCGGATCGCTGTTGTCGGTGACGAAAACCTTGTCTTCGTTCCATTTCTGCTGCCAGCGCGGCTCGGCGTCGCGAGGATTGTAACGTTCGATGGCCATTGTTTAGAATTCCGGGTATCGAGGGGAAAAATTTGCGCTGACCTTCACCATGAAACGACCGGGGCGTCAAGTTTGGCGGGGCATTCGGGCGTTCAATCTTGGCCAGCGTGCCTCAAATGGTGCTAAACCCGCTTGGCATCAAGGCAATCGGCGTCTAGTTAGCGTTGCGAATGGTTCAAATTGAGGTCTTGTGATGGAAATCGAAGCACGTCTTGAGGATGTCAGGCAGCGCATTGCCGATGTTGCGGAGAAATCCGGACGCAAGGCGGCGGACGTTGCCCTTGTCGCGGTCTCGAAGACCTTCGAGGCGGAGGCGATCCAGCCGGTCATCGATGCCGGCCAGCGGGTGTTCGGGGAGAACCGGGTGCAGGAAGCGCAGGGCAAGTGGCCAGCGCTGAAAGAGAAGACTGACGGCATAGAGTTGCATCTGATCGGCCCGTTGCAATCCAACAAGGCGGCGGATGCGGTCGCGCTGTTCGATGTCGTGCAAAGTGTCGACCGGGAAAAGATTGCCCGGGCGCTTGCCGAGGAATGCGGCAAACAGGGCCGCAGCCTACGTTTTTACGTTCAGGTCAATACCGGGCTTGAACCGCAGAAGGCGGGTATCGACCCGCGAGAAACCGTTGCTTTCGTTAAACTCTGCCAGGAGGAGCTGAAGCTTCCGGTTGAGGGCCTGATGTGCATTCCGCCGGCGGATGAAAATCCCGGCCCGCATTTTGCGCTGCTGGCGAAGCTTGCCAGGGAGTGCGGTCTTGGGAAACTTTCCATGGGTATGTCGGGCGATTTCGAAACGGCCGTTGAATTCGGCGCCACCAGTGTGCGTGTGGGCTCGGCCATCTTCGGTACGCGATAAGGCCATAAACAAAAAACCCGGCGCTGAGGCCGGGTTTCAAGCATTCGAAAACGTCGATCAGTACTGATCGTCCTCGTCTTCGTCCTTCTGCGTCGACTTCAGCGAGGAGAGCTTCTTGAAGACTGCGTCGGCGTCGATCTGATCGTCTTCTTCACGCTGGAAGCTGTAATCGAGACCTTCCGTCGCCGTTGCCGGCTGCAGCGTGTTGTCGAGTTCTTCGGCTGTCGGCAGCGGGCGGCCACGCGAGGCGCGTTCGACTTCGAGGTCGAGATCGATCTGGCTGCAGAGGCCAAGCGTTACCGGGTCCATCGGCGTCAGGTTGGCCGAGTTCCAGTGGGTACGGTCGCGAATCTGCTCGATCGTCGACTTCGTGGTGCCAACGAGACGCGAAATCTGTGCATCCTTCAGTTCCGGGTGGTTGCGAACGAGCCAGAGAATGGCGTTCGGACGGTCCTGACGCTTGGAAACCGGGGTGTAACGCGGGCCGCGGCGCTTGGATTCCGGCACGCGGACCTTCGGCTCGGAGAGCTTCAGCTTATGGTTCGGATTGGCTTCGGCGCGGGCGATCTCGTCGCGGGAAAGCTGTCCCGTCGCGATCGGGTCGAGGCCCTTGATGCCCTGCGCGGCTTCACCGTCGGCAATCGCCTTGACTTCGAGCGGATGCAGTTTGCAGAACGTGGCAATCTGATCGAACGACAGCGCGGTGTTGTCAACCAGCCATACAGCCGTTGCCTTTGGCATGAGCAATTGTTGAGCCATAGATACAGTCCTTCTGTCCGTC
>QFOL01000212.1 GCA_003241215.1 Agrobacterium fabrum | reverse complement strand
ATGATTTCCGACGCCATGATTTCCGGGTTGGAACTGCGCGGGGCGGGGCGGGGAAGATCGGCGGCGTTAAGATTATTGATCATTGGTCGGTCAGCACCTTGGTGGGAGGAGAGGGTCTGATGAGGTCGATCCGGCTTGCCTTTGCTGATGCCAGTTTATGCATCGATATGGAGGCGTGGCAACAGCAATTTTTTCGGAAAATTGAACAGCTTAGCGCAATGAAAAATAAGTGTTTTTCTCGGCGCTCAAAGGATCGCCGAAGGCATCGATCGCCTGTGTGCGCCGTTCTTCGACGGATCTGCTTGGTCTTTGCGATGCCGGGCATCGGTCAGAAAAGGGAAAGAGGCTGCAATACTTCTGAAGTGGTTCACCGGTCCTGAAATCTGTTTCGAACTATCGGATCACACACTAGCCTTCACGCCTGCGAAAATTCAATGAAAATAAATGAGACAGCTCCGCCGCCGCGCCGACCTGCGGTGGGTGCGGGTATGAGTACCGTTTTCGGTCATCGTTTACGGCAGGAGAAACGGTTCCACCGTCATTCCGCCGGCCTGGATCGTCACCCTGGTATTCGGCGCAATGGCGCACCAGGGGGTGCAATCGAAGGAAAAGGGCTCCGAACTCAGCGCAATGCCTTCTTCCAGCCCGCGCCAGTAGAGCGTCGGCGGCTTGTCATCGCTCGACCAGCGGAAGGCGTGCACGCAATCACCGTCCATCAGTACGGCACTGAAGCGCAAGGCGGAAGAAACCCCCGCCGCGAGCATCTTTTCCTGACAGAGGTGCAGCGCGGTAGAAATAGCGCGCACCGGATCGGCATCGAGGCCAAGGCCGGCGGCGATGAGGAAGATGGCTTCGCTGTCGCCGGTGCCGCGCCGGGATGCATAGATATCGTCGGGAATGAGGGAATCGATATCGCGCCTGATCTGCTCGTAACCGCCGATCTGGCCGTTATGCATGAACAGGTGCCGACCATGCACAAAGGGGTGGCAGTTGGCGCGGGAAACCTCGCCTGACGTGGCGGAGCGGACATGGGCCATGAACATGCCCGAGCGGAGCTGGTGGCAGAGTGCTGCGAGGTTGGCATCCGACCATGCGGGCCTAGTGTCGCGAAAGACGCCGGGCGTTCCGCGTTCGCCATACCAGCCAAGGCCGCAGCCATCGCCGTTGACGACGGTTTTCGCTTCCCTTGCGGCCATGGACTGGCTGACCAGCGATGCTTCCGGCTCGATCAGCAGGCTGTCGAGCCAGACGGGTTTACCGGAATAGGCAAAGAGGCGGCACATTCATGCGGCTCTGTCGAAAGCCTTGTTTCCGAGCGCGAAGCCGACGGCGGCCTTCGCGTGAATGGCGGTCGAATCGTAACCCGGCAGCGGCAGGGCATCGGGGTCGATCAGCAGCGAAATCTCGGTGCAGCCGAGAATGACGGAATCGACGCCGAGCGCGCGGGCCTTCTCGATGACGGCGAGATAGCGTTCCCGCGAGCAGGACTTGATCTCGCCCTGGCAGAGTTCGCCGAAGATGATGTCGTGGATCGCAGCTCTGTCTTCCGCGTCGGGCACGACAACGTCGACGCCGTGGCGGCGCATGCGGTCGGTGTAGAAGCCATGTTCCATCGTGTAGCGGGTGGCGAGCAGAAGCGGCTTGCGGCGTCCGTCCGCCTTCAGGGCTGCGGCGGTTTCGTCGATGATGTCGATCAGCGCCACGCCGGACATCCTCTCCACGGTGTCCGCGACGAGATGCATGGTGTTGGTGCAGATCAGCACGCAATCAGCGCCGGCATTGGCAAGGCGCGCGCCGGCCGCACCCAGAAGCGCACCGGCTTCATCCCAGCGATCGGCCTTCTGCAGGGCGACGACCTCGGAAAAATCAAGCGAATGCATGACGATGTCGGCCGAAACCAGCCCGCCGCGGCTGTCGCGCACGGCCTCGTTGATCATGCGATAATAGGTTGCGGTGGATTCCCAGCTCATGCCGCCGATCAGGCCGATCCGTTTCATAACTTTCCCCTTATCAAGTTTGATTGAATATAAGGATGCCATCGCTGTCACGAAAACGGCATGCGTTTTTACGGGGATTTCCGGGCATATGTGCAAGCGCAAGGCGCTTTTTATGCACATGCCGCAAATTGGTTGCGTAGTTTCGTTAACTGGTGCATCCTTTACGGATGATTGACGACCGCGACCGCCGAATCCTTGCGATTCTCCAGGAGAATGCCGAAACCCCGCTCGCCGATATCGCGGAGGAGGTTTCCCTGTCGTTATCCGCCTGTTCCCGCCGCATCACGCGGCTGCGGGCGGAAGGTTATGTGACGGGCACGATGGCGCTGCTCGACCGGCGAAAGATCAATCTGCCGACTACGGTTTTTCTGCTGGTGAGGACCGGCCTGCATGCCGAGGACTGGCTGGACAAGTTTCATGCGGCCGTCAGCACCATACCCGAAATCGTCGAGGTTCACCGGTTGACCGGGAATTTCGACTATATCCTGAAACTGGTGCTGCCGAATGTCGAATATTACGACACGGTCTACAAGCAGATCCTGCGCCGCGTCCAGCTTTACGACATGTCCGCCTATATATCCATGGAGACGGTGAAGCTGTCGTCATCGCTGCCGACGACGCATATCTGAGCGATCATGGAACCTTGATCAGCGTGCCGCCTCGAAACGGACGCCGAAGCGGAAGCTTCGCGTCTCGCCTGGTTGCAGCGTAATCGCATCCGCAAGTTCCGGCTGGTTGAAGGCGTTGGTGGGCGTTTCCACCGGTTCGAGCGCAATGGAGTATCGCCTGTCACGGGCCAGCGTGTCGCCGGTGAAGAGATGCATGTGCCCGCGCTCCTGCCATACCGTCAGGCTCGAACCGTCGTGCCGGTTTTCGAGCCTCGTCTCGTAAAGCCCGTTTTCGGATGCAATCAGATCGGTGAAGCAGACATCGAGCACATGGCCGGCCAGCGGTGCAAAGAGAAAACGGGTGTCGTCCCGTTTGACCATCCCGCCCTCTGGGTTACGCAGGGGGATCAGGTCTTCGTCTGTTTCAATCGCCGTTCGCGAGGGCAGCGTGAGGAGAAGATCGTCGATAGACGTCGTGCCGGGCAGGCGGAAATAGGGATGCCAGCCGGCGGCGAAAGGCAGGGGCCGGTCGTCGCTGCTGATGCCGCGTATGTCGATGGCGACCTCATGGCCGGAGAAGCGATATTCCACCTCAATGGCGAGACGGTAGGGATAACCCTTAAAATCCGCAGGCGCTATTTCGGTGCGGAAGATGACGACACGAGCGCCGTTTTTCTCGAAAGACTGCGCAAGGACGAAGGGCAGGGCTCTGGCAAATCCGTGGAAGACGAGGGCTTCATGGGCAAGCACCGGCTCAATGTGGTGCATCTGCCCGCCAAAACTGAACCGACCATCCGGGATGCGATTGGTGAAGGGCGCGAGAATGCCGTTTCTCACGCCGTTTTGCGACTGCATTTCGGCAGGCGTCGAATATCCGTCGACAAGATTTTCGCCTTCGCCGCCATCGGCAGAGACCGGCCGCCAGCTTAGAAGCGTCGCGCCCTCATAAGCGATTTCGGCAGTGAAACCGTTTCCGGAAACGGTCAGACCGGCAATCCCCGTGCCTGTGGTGGAGGGTGTCATCGGGAAATTGTCCTTTGCATGCATGCCTCTGCGGTCGTCGGGGCAATTACCGTGCCGACTCGCCCGATCATCTTCGCTGAAGGACAATTTCGCAATGGTTCGCAGGGGCCGTATCAACAGGCTCCTGCCATTCCATGTCCGCCGGGAAAATCAGTCCGGAAAGCTTCGCTTCGCGCCGCTGAAAAACTCCATCAGCGCGGCCTGATCCTCGCCACCCAGCCCTGCCGCCGTCAGCATGCGGTGCACCTCGGCGCAAACCGCCGTCAGCGGCATGGCCGTGTTGGTGCGCCGGGCGAGATTCTGCGCGCCGTTGAGGTCTTTCACCATATTGTCGATGCGGCCGGTGCGGCGGTAATCCTTCGCCACATAACGCGGCATATATTCCTGCAGGATGGCGCTGTCGGCGCGGCCGCCCTTCAGCGCCTGCGGTATTTTGGCGGCATCGACGCCGGCATCCAGCGCAAGCTGGGTTGCTTCCGCCACCGCAAGGAAGTTCAGCCCGCACAGAACCTGGTTGATGAGTTTCGTCGTCTGCCCCGCGCCGCAGGGTCCCATGTGGGTATAATTGCTGGCCACATGCCGCAGCACGCGATGCGCATCGGCCACATCCGTTTCGCTGCCGCCGGCCATCAGCGTTAATTGTCCGATGAGCGCCTTGGGCGCACCACCTGAGAGGGGACTGTCCACCCAGCGCAGGCCCTTTTCCGCGGCATCGGCCGCCAGTTCCTTCGTCGCTTCCGGGTCGATGGAGGACATGTCGATGATAAGCGTGCCGGGCTTCGCCCCCGCCGCGACGCCATCCTTGCCGAAGACGGCGATGCGCACGATTTTCGGCGAATTGAGGCTGAGGATGACCACATCGGAAACCGAAGCCGCTTCCGCCGCCGTATCCGCGCTTTGCGCGCCGAGGTTCGTCAGCGCCGCCACCTTTTCCGCATCCAGATCGAAAACCGACAACTGATTGCCGGTCTCGATGAGCCGTGTGCCGATCGCCCCGCCCATGGCGCCGGCGCCGATCAGGGCGACTTTGTTCTTCTCGGTCATGGTGTTCACGGCCTCCTCCCAAAGTGTCGTGGTGTCGTCGGTTCAAAACCGGATAGCCGCAGCCGGCCATCCGGTTTCGGTGTTTTTAAAGCGAAGCGGTGATGCCGCCGTCGACATAGAGAATATGTCCGTTCACGAAGGACGAGGCATCGGACGACAGGAAGATGCAGGCGCCGACAAGCTCTTCGACCTTGCCCCAGCGGCCGGCCGGCGTGCGCTTTTCAAGCCATGTCGAGAAGGTCTCGTCCGCCACCAGGGCCGCGTTGAGCGGCGTGTCGAAATAGCCGGGTGCGATGGCGTTGCACTGCAGGCCGTATTTGGCCCAGTCCGTCGCCATGCCTTTCGTCAGGTTGCCGACAGCGCCCTTGGTGGCGGTGTAGGGCGCGATGCCGGGGCGGGCAAGGGCGGTCTGCACGCTGGCAATGTTGATGATCTTGCCACGGCCGCGGCCGATCATATGGCGCGCCGCAGCCTGTCCGGCGTGGAACACCGAAGCGATGTTGGTCTGCAGCAGGCGCTCGAAGGCATCCGCCGGAAAATCCTCGAGCGGCGTGCGGTGCTGCATGCCGGCATTGTTGACCAGAATATCGATGGGGCCGACTTCCGCCTCGAAACCGTCGATGGCCTTGCGCACCGCTTGATGATCGGTGGCGTCGAAAGCAAGCGTTTTCGCACCCTTGATGCCGGCGGCGGCAGCTTTAAGCTTCGCCTCGTCGCGCCCGTTCAGCACCACTTCCGCTCCCGCTTCCGCCAGCCCTTGCGCCAGCGCGAAGCCGATGCCCTGGGACGAACCCGTGATCAGGGCGCGGCGGCCGGAAAGATCGAAAAATTTAAGGCCCACTGTTTCCTCCAGTCTCTCGACATTGCATTCATACAGGTTTATGTTATCGATAACATTCATCCCTTTCAGACGTGGATGTCAAGGCTTAAACGCCCGGTTTCGGTACGGATCGGGCGGGCGGGGAGGCCGCACGATGTGCAAATGCACGGCAGGCGGCTGTGACAGGGATGCGGATTATTTGTCGCGCCGCTCAGGTGCGATGTCGAACGGGAGATATTTATGAGAGCGATTGTTGCCCATGGGGCAAAGGATGTGCGCATCGAGGAGCGGCCCGAGGAAGCGCCGGGGCCGGGAGAAGTGCGGCTTCGTCTGGTCCGTGGCGGAATTTGCGGCAGCGATCTGCATTATTACAATCATGGCGGTTTCGGCGCGGTGCGGCTTCGTGAACCCATGGTGCTCGGCCATGAGGTCTCCGCCGTCATCGAAGAACTGGGCGAGGGCGTGGAAGGGCTGAAGGTCGGCGGTCTGGTCGCCGTTTCACCGTCCCGCCCATGCAGAACCTGCCGTTTCTGCCAGGAAGGCCTGCACAACCAGTGTCTCAACATGCGCTTTTATGGCAGCGCCATGACTTTCCCGCATATTCAGGGCGCTTTCCGTGAGGTTCTGGTGGCGGACGCCCTGCAATGCGTGCCGGCCGATGGGCTCAGCGCCGGTGAGGCGGCCATGGCGGAGCCGCTGGCGGTGACGCTGCACACCACTCGCCGCGCCGGCGATTTGCTGGGAAAACGTGTGCTTGTCACCGGCTGCGGCCCGATTGGCATCCTCTCCATTCTGGCTGCCCGCCGCGCCGGCGCGGCTGAGATCGTCGCGACCGATCTTTCCGATTTCACGCTCGCCAAGGCGCGCGAGGCGGGGGCGGATCGTGTCATCAACAGCAAGGATGAGCCCGACGCACTTGCCGCCTATGGTGCGAACAAGGGGACTTTCGACGTTCTCTATGAATGCTCTGGCGCCGCCGTGGCGCTTGCCGGCGGTATTGCGGCGCTTCGTCCGCGCGGCATCATCGTCCAGCTCGGCCTCGGCGGCGATATGAGCCTGCCGATGATGGCGATTACCGCCAAGGAACTGGATCTGCGCGGCTCCTTTCGCTTCCACGAGGAATTCGCCACCGGGGTCGAATTGATGCGCAAGGGCCTGATCGACGTCAAGCCGTTCATCACCCAGACCGTCGATCTCGCCGACGCCATCTCGGCCTTCGAATTCGCGTCTGACCGCAGCCGCGCGATGAAAGTTCAGATCGCTTTTTCGTAAGCAAGGTTTCTACGCGCGAATGCGCCGACGTTTCGATCGGCGGCGGGTCATCCCGCCGCCGATTTTTTTTCGGCGGGTTCTTGCCCGGGCGACTCGTGAAGA
>QFOL01000211.1 GCA_003241215.1 Agrobacterium fabrum | reverse complement strand
TCGACGTGATGCACGGCGCGCACGCCGCCATGATAATCCTTGCAGACCTGACTGATTTCTATCGCGGCCATTTCGGTCTCCTTATTTATCGCTCTCGGTGAGGCCCTTGATGAACCAGCGCTGGAAAATGACGACGATCAGCACCGGCGGCAGCATGGCCAGAACGGCAAGCGCGAAAGCTTCGTTGTAATCGGGAATTTGCGAACCGACCCAGACCTGCAGGATCGACTTGATGCCACGCATCAGGGTGAAGAAACTCTCATCCGTCGTCATCAGCATCGGCCAGAGATACTGGTTCCAGCCATAAACGAACATGATGATGAAGATCGCCGCCATCATGGTGCGCGACAACGGAATGATCACGTCGATGAAGAACTTGAACGGCCCTGCCCCATCAATGCGGGCAGCCTCCAGCAATTCTTCCGGAATGGATTTGAAGAACTGCCGGAAATAGAAGGTGCCTGTCGCCGAGGCGAGAAGCGGCACGATCAAGCCGGTATAAGAGTTCAAGAGGCCGAGTTTGCTCATCACCTCATAGGACGGCATGATGCGCACTTCCAGCGGCAACAGCAGCGTGGTGAAAATGATCCAGAAGGCAAGCGTGGCAAAGCGGAAGCGGAAATAGACGATCGCATAGGCCGCCGTCATCGACAGGACGATCTTGCCGACGGCAAAACCGATGCCGAGGATCAGCGAGTTGATCACCATGTTGAGGCCGGTGATCTGCCCGGTGAAACCGCCCTTCTGGGTCAGGACCTTTTCATAGGTCTCGACGAAATTGTCGCCGGGAACGATCGCCAGACCGCTGCGGTGAATTTCCGCCGCCGTATGCGTGGAGGTCATGAAAGCCACGACAACAGGCAAAATCAGGAAAAGCGCACCTGCTATCAGCACCAGATGATCGAGGGGTTTTGTCTTGTACATCGTCTTTTCCCTCAATTGTAATGGATGCGCTTCTCGATGAAGCGGAACTGGATAATGGTAAGGACGAAGACGACCAGCATCAGGATGACGGACTGTGCCGACGAACCGCCAATGTCATTGCCGCGGAAACCATCGAGAAACACCTTGTAGACCAGCGTGATCGGGTTATTCGCCGCTTTGTCCTTCACCATCACGTCGATGACGCCGAAGGTGTCGAACAGCGCATAGGTGATGTTGATGATCAGCAGGAAGAAAGCCGTGGGCGCCAGAAGCGGCATGATGACCGTCCAGAACCGGCGGAAGCCCGAGCGGCAGTCGATGGCGGCTGCCTCTCGGACGGAAACGGGCACACCCTGGAGGCCGGAGAGGAAGAAGATGAAATTATAGGGAATCTGCTTCCAGACCGCGACCACGACCATGGCGAAGGCCGTATCGAAATAATTGAGGCCGACCTTCATGTCCCAGCCGAAAAATGCAGCCATTTTGACGAAGGGGCCGATATGCTGGTCGAAAAACATCATGCCGATGAGGCCGGCGACCGGCGGCGCGATGGCATAGACGGAAATCAGCAATGTCTTGTATGTCGAGCTGCCGCGAATGACCGCATCGGCCTTGACTGCCAGCAAAAGACCGAGCGCCAGCGAAAAGAAGGTCACCAGCACGGTAAATACGACCGTGAACTTGGCGATATTGAGATATTCCGGATTGAATATCGCATCCGAATAATTGGCGAGGCCCACGAATGAAGCCCCGAACCCGAAAGGGTCTTCGAGATAAAACGAAGACTGGATGGCCTGAACGGACGGCCAATAGAAAAAGATGAAGATCACCGCAAGCTGCGGCGCCAGAAACAGATAGGGCACGAAAGACGAGGAGAACTGCACGCGCTTCATGCCGGCTTCAGCGGGCTTGGCGGGTTTTCCAGCCTTTGCGGACCAGCCGGATAAAAACCGGCGCGGTTGAGACGATGTATAGGCCACGCTTGCGCCTCCTTATCCAGAAGCGAGCCTCCCTTCCATCGGAAAGGAGGCTCGACAACGATCATTGGTTTCGAAAAGATCGATCAGCCGGCCGTCTTGGCGAAACGGGCCAGAAGGTCGTTACCTTCCTTCTCGATGATTTCGAAAGCAGCCTTCGGCGTGACTTCGCCGGAGAAGATGCGGTTGTATTCACGCTCCATCACGGCGCGGATCTGCGGATAGAAACCGAGGCGATAACCCTTGGACCATTCGCCGCCCGGCAGCGAAAGCTGCTGGATACCGACTTCCGCGACCGGCTTTTCCTTGTAGAAGCCTTCAGCCTTGGCCTTTTCGTAAGCAGCCTTGGTGATGGCGACGTAACCGGTAGCCTTGTGGTAGAAGACCTGGATTTCCGGCGAGGTCAGGAACTGGAAGAAGTCAGCCACGCACTTGTTTTCGGCTTCGGACTTGCCGGACATTGCGAAGAGGGCAGCGCCGCCGATGAAGGAGTTGGTGCCAGCGCCCTTGATGGAACCCCAGTAGGGAAGGAAGGTTGCCGAGAACGGCATGGTCGCCGTCTTCTGCAGGCCGCCGAAAGAACCCGAAGAACCGATCCAGAAGGCGACCTTGCCTTCTTCGAACGGCTTCTGGTTGTCGTTCCAGCCGGCGCCGTAATAGGCGAACAGGCCCTTGTCCTTCCAGTCCTTGAGCTTGTCGAACATCATGACGAGGTTCGGGTCGGTGACCTTGAGCTTGGTGTCGGCGACGCTGTCGTAACCGTTATTGTTGGTGGCGAACTGGATGTTGTTGCGGGAGAAGAAATTCTCCGTGAACTGCCAGGTCAGCTGCGACTGAACGAGCGGAATGTAGCCGGCTTCCTTCAGCTTCGGCGCAACCTGCTCGAACTCTTCCCAGGTCTTCGGCGCCTCGACGCCGGCCTTCTTCAGGGCTTCGTCGTTGACATACATGATGGGAGCGGAGGAGTTGAACGGCATGCCGACAAACTTGCCGTCGGCAGCAGCGTAGAAATAACGCACGCCGTTGATGAAGGCCTCGCGGTCGAACTTGTAACCGGCCTTATTGATCAGGTCTTCGGCAGGAATGACAGCGCCCTTGGCGTTGATGATGGTGGCGGCGCCAGCGTCAAAGACCTGGAGGATGTTCGGCTGTTCGCCAGAGCGGAAAGCAGCGATGCCGCTGGCCAGCGCTTCTTCGTAGGAGCCCTTGGAAACCGGCGTCAGAGCGCATTCCTTCTGGGCTTCGTTGAACTTCTGCGAGACTTCGTTGATGACTTCGCCGTTACGGCCACCCATGCCATGCCACCAGGTGATGTCGGTCGCAGCCATGGAAGACGTCGCCGAAATGCTGACGGCCACCGCGGCCATGGAAATCTTCTTCAACATTACTAAATCCTCTCCACCATTTATTGGTATGAGGATGCGAATAGAGGCGTTCCATGACGCCTCTTTAACAGTTTCATGTCAGATTTGTTACGGTGCCTCTCAATAGCCTCCGCTCCCGCAAGAACGCATAGCTCAAGCACCGTCTCGCACTATCGGACGGGCCGGATTTCCGACAACCGTCGCGCCTGGCCGCACATTGCGCGTCACCACCGAACCGGCGCCGACAATCGCGCCGTCACCAATGGTGATGCCAGCCAGAAGGATCGCCCCGCCGCCGATCCAGACATCTCGCCCTATCGTCACAGGCTTTGCGATTTCAATACCTTGTGCGCGCGGCACGGGGTCCAGATGATGTTCCGCACAATAGATCTGCACCGCAGGCCCTAGCATCGCGCCATCACCTATCGTGACCTTCGCGGAATCGAGAATGGTGCAACCGGCATTGAGATAGACATTCTTGCCCAGCGTGATGTTGATGCCGTAAGCGCAATGAAACGGCGCCTCGAGAAATGCACCCTCCCCGACAGAAACAAAGAGCGCGCGCAGCAGCGGTGCAATCGCCCCGCGCTCATCCGGCGGCATCGTATTGTGCTGGTGGACAGCCCCTCGCGCCCGCCAGCGCAATATATCCAGCTCGGCATCCATGCAGCTGTACCATTCGCCCGCGGCCATCTTTTCCCGCTCGGTGGACATTGGTTCCCTCCCCTCAAAAGGCGTCGATAAAGTGCTGCGGCAGGCGTCGCGGCGAAACGGCGATGATATCGAAACGCAGCGAAAGGCGCCCGGCATCCTTGCGCCGGGAGAGCCAGAGATCGGCCGCGGCCCGGATGCGTTGCTGCGAATGGAAACCGACGGCATCGACAGCCACGGCACCCGACGGTCGCGCCTTGACCTCGATCATGACGAGCAAGTCCTTCTTGCGGGCGATGAGATCGATTTCTCCCAGCCGGGTGCGATAACGAATGGCGAGGATGCGATATCCCTTTACCAGCAGATAAAGAGCGGCCCAATATTCCGCGGCATGGCCGCGTCGCTCGGCCCTGCGCCTTTTGTGAGTGCGCCCGTCAGCGACCATCCGTTTCCTTCATGTCCAGCAGCCTTTGATAAAGCTCCTTGCGCGGCAGGCCCGTCAGCTTTGCCGCTTCACCTGCCGCCCTGGCGGCGGGCATGCTGGCGACGAGATCCTTCAGAAGCTTCTCGACATCCTCGATATCGGGAATCTCGTCATAGGAGGGCGGCTCCACCAGAAGCACGATCTCACCCTTCACCACGCGGTCGCCATCGTAATAATCGGCAAGCTCGCCGAGCGTGCCGCGCCTGAATTCCTCGAAGGTCTTGGTCAGTTCGCGGCAGACCACGGCGCGGCGGTCGGGGCCGAGCACTTCCGAGGCAACCTTGAGAGAAGCGCCGATGCGATGCGGTGATTCAAAGAAGATGAGAGTGGCGGGAATTTTTGCCAGTTCGGCAAAACGGTCGCGCTTGCCACGATCCTTCACCGGCAGGAAACCTGCAAACAGGAAGGCGTCACTCGGCATGCCAGAGCCCACGAGGGCTGCGAGCGGCGCGGATGCGCCCGGCACCGGCACGACACGGTGGCCGGCTTCAAGCGCCAGTTGGCCAAGGCGATAACCGGGATCGGAAACAAGCGGCGTTCCGGCATCCGAGACCAGCGCCACGGATTTTCCCGCCTCCAGCGCCGCGATGAGCTTCGGCCCCGCCTCGTTTGCATTATGCTCATGATAGGCAAGCGGGCGCGTGCGGATGCAGTAACGTTCGAGCAGGATGCGGGTGACGCGGGTATCCTCGCAGGCGAGGACATCGGCCGAGGCCAGCGTTTCCAGCGCACGGATGGTGATATCGCCGAGATTGCCGATGGGGGTAGCAACCAGATAAAGCGCCGGTTCCAGCGGCCGCGCAGGAATGGTGGCCGCGCCGATCCTGAAGCTCTTTGTCGCATCGCTGGTGTTGTTGTTCGATATTTCTTCCGTCACACGGCTTCCAATCATTCTGGCCGATCATTCCCGGCCGGTCGCTCCGGTTTTCTCTCTTTATGGGCAATTGAAAACCGGCGAACAAGGTCCACGGATGCCCCTAGCCTGTGGATCGTGCTGTATAGCAGCAAAATGAGCCGCGGCAGAGGCACTCGGCTCTTGCATTTTCTGCAATAACTCTGCCATTTTGCCCGTCCACATTGTCCGGCTTTTCCGCCGGTGAAGACTCTTCTTGCCGATCCGGCGGTGGCCGGTTCGCAACGGTTGAAAGCGGTAGCGTCCATGCGTATTACTCTTGAGCGGTCGAACCTTCTGAAATCGCTGAACCACGTCCACCGGGTCGTCGAGCGTCGCAACACGATCCCGATCCTGTCCAACGTTCTCCTGCGCGCCTCCGGCGCCAATCTGGACATGAAAGCGACCGACCTCGATCTCGAAATCACCGAAGCGACACCGGCCATGGTGGAGCAGGCCGGCGCCACCACCGTGCCGGCGCACCTGCTTTACGAAATCGTGCGCAAGCTGCCTGACGGTTCCGAGGTACTTCTGGCGACCAACCCGGACGGCTCCACAATGACGGTCGCTTCCGGCCGTTCGAAGTTTTCCCTGCAGTGCCTGCCGGAAGCGGACTTCCCTGACCTGACCGCCGGCACTTTCAGCCACACCTTCAAACTGAAGGCCCCCGATCTGAAGATGCTGATCGACCGCACGCAGTTTGCGATCTCGACAGAAGAAACACGTTATTACCTGAACGGCATTTTCTTCCACACCATCGAAAGCAATGGCGAGCTGAAGCTGCGCGCCGTCGCCACGGACGGCCATCGCCTGGCCCGCGCCGATGTGGATGCGCCCTCCGGTTCCGAGGGCATGCCGGGCATCATCATCCCGCGCAAGACCGTCGGTGAACTGCAGAAGCTGATGGACAATCCGGAACTGGAAGTCACCGTCGAGGTCTCGGATGCGAAAATCCGCCTGACCATCGGCTCGGTCGTTCTGACCTCGAAGCTGATCGACGGCACCTTCCCCGATTACCAGCGTGTCATCCCGACCGGCAACGACAAGGAAATGCGTGTCGATTGCCAGACCTTCGCGCAGGCTGTCGACCGCGTTTCAACCATTTCTTCCGAGCGCGGCCGCGCCGTGAAGCTGGCTTTGACCGATGGCCAGCTGACACTGACTGTCAACAATCCGGATTCGGGCAGCGCGACGGAAGAAGTGGCCGTCGGTTACGACAATGATTCGATGGAAATCGGCTTCAACGCCAAATATCTCCTCGATATCACCTCGCAGCTTTCCGGCGACGACGCGATTTTCCTGCTGGCGGATGCCGGTTCGCCGACGCTCGTTCGCGACACTGCAGGCGACGATGCGCTTTATGTTCTGATGCCGATGCGCGTTTAAAGCGGTTCTTTTTTCTCGATTTAGTCAAAAAACGCCGATGGATCGCTCCATCGGCGTTTTTGATTCGGCTGTCCGTTCATTTCAGAGCGTAGGCGAATTTTTCCAGTTACGACATTTTGCCTTGTTTTTGCGCCAAATGGGATCAACATTGCTTAACAGTTTTTTGACAATGACCAAATGCATCTGAGGGGAATTATGGCACTTAACCTGAAGCAACGCCTTGAACAGAAATTCGAGGAAGAAATCCGCTTTTTCAA
>QFOL01000018.1:30268-30582 GCA_003241215.1 Agrobacterium fabrum | reverse complement strand
AGAGCTGGAAACCCTCACTTCCCAGCCGCAACTGCTCGATGGTATCGACATCGCCTTCGTCATGAGCCACCTCGCCTGCGCCGACGAACCGGGCCATGCATGCAATGCGGCACAGCTGTCGGCGATGCGGCAGGCCACGATTGCGCTTCCTGATGTCCCGGTCTGTTTTTCCAACTCCGGAGGTATTTTTCTGGGTCGTGAGTACCACAACCACATGCTGCGCCCCGGCATCGCGCTTTACGGCGGCGCACCCTCTGCCGACCGCCCGAACCCGATGAAGCCGGTCGTTCGCCTCGATCTCGCCGTGATCCAGA
>QFOL01000018.1:0-30257 GCA_003241215.1 Agrobacterium fabrum | reverse complement strand
GACGGCCTGCCGCGCTCGCTCAGCAATCGCGGCGCGGCATGGTATGATGGCGTGCGCCTGCCGATTGCGGGGCGCGTTTCGATGGACAGCATCATTCTGGACATATCCGCCCTGCCCGAGGGAACATTGACCCAAGGCAGTTTCGTGCAGATGATCGGCCCCGAGCAAACGCTTGAAGACATCGCGGACGATGCGGGCACGATCGCCTACGAAATCCTGACCGGCCTCGGCCGTCGTTATCGCCGTACGTATATTCAGCCGGACGAAACCCCGGTCTTTGCTTCAACATCGACGATCATGAACGTCACTATCCTCGGAGCCGGCGTCGTCGGCGTGACATCCGCCTGGTATCTGGCCAAAGCCGGGCACAAGGTGACGGTGATCGACCGCCAGCCGGCCGCAGCGCTCGAAACCAGCTTCGCCAATGCCGGCGAGGTTTCCCCCGGCTATTCCTCGCCTTGGGCTGCCCCCGGCATTCCGGTGAAGGCGATGAAATGGCTGTTCATGAAACACGCGCCGCTGATTATTCGCCCGACGGCCGATCCGGCCGCATGGCGCTGGATGAGCCAGATGCTGCGCAACTGCACCTCGGCACGTTACGCCATCAACAAGAGCCGCATGGTGCGCGTTGCCGAATATAGCCGCGATTGCCTGATGGCACTTCGCGAAGAGACCGGCATCGAATATGACCAGCGCATGCAGGGCACGCTGGAGGTGTTCCGCACCCAGAAGCAGTTCGACGCCATCGGCAAGGATGTCGACGTGCTGACGGCGGGCGGCGTGCCCTTTGAAATTCTCGACCGCGACGGCTGCGCCGCCATCGAACCCGGCCTTGCGCCTGCGAAGGAAAAGATCGTCGGCGGCCTGCGCCTGCCCGGCGACGAGACCGGCGACTGCTTCATGTTCACGACAGAACTAGCGCGCATGGCCGAAGAGGCGGGCGTTACCTTCCTTTACGATACCGGCATCATGCGCCCCATCGTCGAGGCAGGGCGCGTCAAGGCCGTGGAGACCACCCGAGGGCTGGTGGAGGCCGATATTTTCGTCGCCGCACTCGGCAGCTATTCACCGCAATTCGTGCGCCAGCTCGGCCTTACCCTGCCGGTCTATCCGGTGAAGGGTTATTCGATTACCGTTCCGATCGTGAAGGAGGAGCGCGCGCCCGTATCCACCGTCATGGACGAGACGTTCAAGGTGGCGATTACCCGCCTCGGCTCACGCATTCGCGCCGGCGGCATGGCGGAAATCGCCGGTTTCAGCAAGGATTTGCCGGCCGCTCGCCAGGAAACGCTGGCTCATTCCGTGGAAGACCTGTTCGGCGGTGCAGGCGACCAGAGTGAGGCGAAATTCTGGTGCGGCCTGCGCCCGATGACACCTGACGGTACACCTGTCATCGGCGCCACGCGCTACAGCAACCTTTATCTCAATACCGGCCACGGCACGCTCGGCTGGACCATGTCCTGCGGTTCGGCCCGGGTGCTTGCCGATTTGATCAGCGGCAACACGCCGGAGATAGACACGCACGATTTGGCCATCAGCCGTTACGCCGCCTGATCTGCGATCAAGCCTCCCATCCCCTTCGCAAGATGGGGGTGGGCAGCCGATCAGAGCGCCAGCGCATCCTTGAGCGCCAGACCTTCCTTCATGCGAAGATCGAGATCGGCCTCTATATGGTCGAGATGCTGCAGCATCAGCGCCCGGGCCCTTGTCGCATCCTTCGCCTCCAGCGCGTCGAGAAGATCGGCATGATCGTTGTGGCCGCAGCTTGAAACACCCGAGCGCCCATAAAGCGCGATGACCAGCGAGGAGCGGGCGACCAGTTCGTCCATGAATTTTTCCAGAATGGCATTACCGGCAAGCGAAGCCAGCATCAGGTGAAAATCACCCGAGGCCTTGATTTCCGCGCGTCTGGCGTTCGGGCCGCGTTCATGCTGGTGGCGGCTTTCCTGCAGCAGATGCTCCCTCAGCCGCCTTGCCGCCGCAGGCGTTATCTTTTCAATCGCCGCATCCACGACGCCGGGTTCAATGAGGCGGCGCGAGGCAAAAACCTGCCGCGCCTCATCCGGCGTGGGATTGGAGACGAAGGCGCCCCGGTTGCGCTCTGCCTTCACCAGTCCCTCATAGGCCAGCATCTGGAGGGCGGCGCGCACCACCGTGCGGCTGACTTCGAACAGGGTCCCCACTTCCGATTCCGACAGTTTCGTTCCCGGCGCGAGCCGCCGGTCGACAATGGCGTCGCGGAGCGTATCGCGAATGGCCTGGGCGCGGTCTTCATGCGAGGTGTCGGGATTGACGGTTATGTGGGAAAGGCTCATCGGTGCGTCCTGTTTGATCTTGAGTTCTAGCGCGAAGTGCGGCCCACGCAAACAGGAATTGCGCTGCGCCGCCGGTCCGCCACAATTCATTCAGCGCCCGTTCAGCAGCCGGGCTGTATTTCCCTTAACCATCGAATTTGCAACTGGCAGCGTCCTGCCACCCGGATGGAAGAACACACCATGTCGTCCTTTGCAGCTAAAACAGTTCTGACAATCGCTGTCGCCGCCGCCACGATCGTTCCCTTGAGCAGCGCGTCCGCCGGTGACTGGGACCGCCGCGACCGTCGCGATGCCGCCATTCTGGGTGGCGTGCTCGGCCTTGCCGCCGGTGTCGCCGTCGGCTCCGCAATGTCGCGTCCGGCGCCAGTCTACGATGAGCGCGTCTATGTCGACGAGCCGAGCTATGTTTATGAAGAGCCGGATTACCGTTATTACCGCGCAGCACCGCAGCCGGTTTACCGCCCCGCACCCGTCTATCGCGCCCAGCCGGTTTACGACAGCCGCCCGGTCTACAACCAGCGCCGCACCTATCGCACCATCGAGCCCTGGACCAACGCCTGGTACGACTATTGCTCGCAGCGTTACCGGAGCTTCAACACCCGCACCGGCACCTATACGGATTATGACGGCCAGCGTCATTTCTGCGTCGCGGGTTGATCGGGAAGTCCTTCGGTAAAGATATAGCCGTTATCGGCAGGCCGCGGACGGAAACGTCCGCGGCTTTTCATTCAGCGCCGCCCTCAATCCGCCACCACCTCACGCCGCTCAGCTCTTCACGTAATCCGCCCGGTTGATGCCGTGACGTTGCAGCTTGTCGTAAAAGGTCTTGCGGGCGATGCCGAGCGTGGCGATGGTCTCCGCCACGTCGCCGTTTGATTGCTCCAGCGTCTCGCGGATGATACGCGCCTCGATCCCGTCCATGCGCTCCGGCAGGGTGCCGGAAGCGGAAAACATGACTTGTGAAACGGGCGGCTCCGCTGGTTCCGTCTCCAGCCCCAGCACCACCCTTTCGGCGAAATGCCCGAGTTCGCGCACATTGCCCGGCCAGTCATGGTCGTAAAGGCGGCGAGATACGGGAGCGCTGACCTGCGGCACCGGCATGTTGAAACGGTTGGCTGCCTTGGTGACGAAATGGGAAAACAAGAGCGGAATATCCGCCTTGCGTTCACGCAGTGGCGGAATGGACAAGGTCACCACGTTCAGCCGGTAATAGAGATCTTCGCGAAACGTGCCGCGCTCGGCCGGGTCGCCCAGATCGACCTTCGCCGCCGCCACCACACGGATATCGACCGACCGCTCCTCATTCGAACCGAGCGGCGAGACCTCGCGCATTTCCAGAACGCGCAGCATCTTCACCTGCACCGCAAGCGGCATGCTTTCGATCTCGTCGAGAAACAGCGTGCCGCCGCTGGAATGTTCGATACGGCCGACGCGCTTTTTCTGCGCGCCGGTGAAAGCGCCGGGCTCATGGCCAAAAAGCTCGCTTTCGATCACCGTTTCCGGCAGCGCCCCGCAATTGAGCGCCACGAAATTGCCCTTTGAGCGTTTCTTGCTCCAGCGGTGAAGGGCCGTCGCCACCACTTCCTTGCCGCTGCCCGTTTCACCCGCCACCAGCACATCCACATCCGTATCGGCAATGTGCCTGAGCGTGGTGCGCAGGCGCTCCATGGCGGGCGTCTGGCCGATCAGCGGCAGATCATCCTCCGCCTGCCCCGCCGCCCGGCGAAGGGCGCGGTTTTCCAGCACGAGGCGGCGCTTTTCCAGCGCCCGACGGGCGCTTTCCACCATGCGTTCGGCGGGAAATGGCTTGGCGATGAAATCATAAGCGCCGCTGTGAAGCGCATCGACGGCCATCGGCACATCGCCATGGCCGGTGATGAAGATAACGGGCAGATCAGCGTCGATCTTGCGCACCTGATCGAAGAACTGCAGGCCGGTCATGCCGGGCATGCGCACATCGGTGATGATGACACCGTCGAAATCCTCGCTCAAAGCCGCAAGCGCCTGCTCCGCCCGGGAAAAGGAGACCACCGGCAATCCGTCGAGTTCCAGCGTCTGCACCATCGCCTTGCGCAGCTGCGAGTCGTCATCCACCAGGAATATGGTTCCATCCATCGTCATGTCATGCTCGTTTCAGATATACGGAAAAACACGTGCCCGCCGCGCCGCTTGCCACCTCGATGCGCCCGCCATAATCGGAAGCGATATCGTTGGAGATGACGAGGCCAAGACCGAGGCCGCTTTCCTTTGAGGTGTTGAAGGGCGAAAAAAGCTGGGCGCGGATGGCGTCGGGAATGCCGGCGCCATTGTCGCCGATCGAAATCACGACCATGTCGCCGTCTTCGCGTACACGCACCTCCACCCGGGCCATGTCAATCGCTTCAGTGGCTTCCAGCGCATTTTGCAGAAGGTTGATGAGGATCTGTTCGAGCCTGATACGGCTGCCGAGGACCTTCAATTCCTGATCCGGCAAAGCGATATCCAGCGCATCCATCTGCCCGGAAAAACGGCTGCGCAACAGCATGACCGCGCCTTCGATCACCAGTCTGGCACTGACGGGCTCGGCAGCGGTGCGGCCCTTTCGTGCGAGTATCTTCAGGTCGGTGGTAATGGTACCGATACGGTCGGTGAGGGCGGCGATGTCTTCCAGATTGCCGGTGGCTTCCGCCAGACGATCGCGCTTGAGCAGGGTGCGGGCATTATCGGCAAAGGCGCGGATCGTCGCCACCGGCTGGTTGATCTCATGCGCCACGCCCGCCGCCACCTGGCCGAGAATGGAAAGGCGGTTGGCCTGCACCAGCTCGTGCTGCACATTGCGCAATTCGCCGGTGGTCTTTTCATGCAGGGCGATTTCGGCCTGCAGATGGTCGCGGGTCTTCGTCAGGTCACGGGTCCGCTCCTGCACCTTCGTTTCCAGTTCTGCGCGGGCGCGCTGCTCCTCTTCCTTCTCCTTGAGCGCCTTGTGCCGGCGCCACAGCCACAGGGCTGAAAGAGCCATCAGCGGCATCAGCGTCGCCAGCGCCACCACCCTGCCCTCGCGGATCGTGGCGTTGAGGGTCGGCGCAACCGGCTGAAGATAATGCAGGGTCCACGATGTCGTCGGCACCGGCATTTCCAGCCGGAGATAATCGCCACGCTCCCGCCCCGGTTCGTCTACACGCATGAGCGGAACGCCGTTGCCGGAAGACCGGACCGGGCGGAACGGCAGGGTGGCAAGCGCCTCATTGCCGAATTGCAGGCTTTCGGAAATGATCTTCCGCCGTGCCTCGTCGATGGGCGCAACGGTCTTGAAGCGCCATTCCGGCACGCTCGTCATCAGGACGACGCCGTTCCCATCGACCACATAGACCGGCTTGCCGCCGATGTTCCAGTCCGCCTCGAGCCGGTTGAATTCCACCTTGGCGATGACGACGCCAAGCGGGCGGCCGTCGCTGGCATCGATACGGCGGGAGATATAAAGGCCCGGCCGACGGCTGACATTACCGAGCGCATAGTGTTCGGACATGCCGGTCTTCATCGCTGCCTGGAAATATTCGCGGAACGCATAGTTGGAACCGACAAAGCTGTCGTCCTGTCGCCAGTTGCTGGAGGCAATGGTCAGCCCGGTCGGCCCGGTCACATAGATTACCGAAGACTGGGTGCCCTCAATCAAGCCTTCGAGCTTGCGGTTCAGCCGGTCGAGGGCCGCAGCGCCACCGCCATCAAGCGCGGTGGCAAGATCGGGATCACCGGACAGAACCAGCGGAATGGCCCGGGGCCGCTCCAGCGCGACATTCAGCAGCGCAATCTTCAGCTCGGCATCCGTTGAAGCCTCGGACGCGGCCGTGCGCATCGCCTGGATACGGGCGAACTCATCGGCCACCAGCAAAACACCGAGGCTGACGAGCAGCCACAGGCCGCCCAGAGCCAGCCATTGCGCTCGCCGTTTTTTCCGGGAATGAGGTGCCTGATCCTGATAGGTCATGGGGATAATTGTGCGGATTTACACACAAACCGCAAGAGACATTGTCCGGAATTCCGCACAAATGACTGTGAGCCGACGAAGCCTCAATAAAAACTACTTTTGAAATCAGCCAGTTATCGCAAATTGGCAAGTCTGGCATGCGTATTGCACATGACTCCACAATCGGCGCGAAGCCGTCAACGTCACGGCGAACCCGGGAGGCCAATAAAGGCAGGGTGAGGCCGAGGAGGAAAAAACATGATCGATACGACAGCCGTGGCCGCAGGCCACGCCAAGCAGCCATTCTACAAGCACCTGTATTTCCAGGTTCTGGTGGCCATCATCGCCGGTATCGCGCTCGGCCATTTTTATCCGGCCTTCGGCGAACAGCTGAAGCCGCTCGGCGACGGCTTCATCCGCCTCGTCAAGATGATCATCGCACCCGTCATCTTCCTCACCGTCGCAACCGGCATCGCCGGCATGAACGACATGAAGAAGGTCGGGCGCGTGGCCGGCAAGGCCATGATCTACTTCCTCGTATTCTCCACGCTCGCGCTCATCGTTGGCCTCATCGTCGCCAACACCGTGCAGCCGGGCGCCGGCATGAACATCGATCCTTCCACGCTGGATGCCAAGGCAGTCGCGACCTACGCCGACAAGGCCCATGAGCAGACCATCACCGGCTTCCTGATGAACATCATCCCGACCACCATCGTCGGTGCTTTCGCCAGCGGCGATATCCTGCAGGTGCTGTTCTTCTCGGTTCTCTTCGGTATCGCGCTCGGCATCGTCGGCGAAAAGGGCAAGCCCGTCACCGATTTCATGCACGCCCTGATGTATCCGATCTTCAAGCTGGTCGCGATCCTGATGAAGGCCGCCCCCATCGGTGCTTTCGGCGCCATGGCCTTCACCATCGGCAAATATGGCATCTCGTCCGTCACCAACCTTGCGATGCTGATCGGCACTTTCTACGTCACGTCCTTCCTGTTCGTGTTCGTGGTTCTCGGCGCCGTCTGCCGTTACAACGGCTTCTCCATCGTTGCGCTTATCCGCTACATCAAGGAAGAACTGCTGCTGGTTCTCGGCACGTCGTCTTCCGAAGCCGCCCTGCCGGGCCTGATGAGCAAGATGGAAAAGGCGGGCTGCAAGCGTTCGGTCGTCGGCCTCGTCATCCCCACCGGTTACTCCTTCAACCTTGACGGCACCAACATCTACATGACGCTGGCGGCTCTCTTCATCGCACAGGCGACCGGCATCCAACTGTCCTTCGGCGAACAGATCCTGCTGCTGCTGGTGGCCATGCTCTCCTCCAAGGGTGCGGCCGGCATCACCGGCGCGGGCTTCATAACGCTCGCGGCAACCCTCTCCGTTGTGCCTTCGGTTCCCGTCGCCGGCATGGCGCTGATCCTCGGCATCGACCGTTTCATGTCGGAATGCCGTGCACTGACCAACTTCGTCGGCAATGCGGTCGCCACCATTGTCGTCGCCCGCTGGGAAGGCGAACTGGATCAGGACCAGCTCGCCCGCGTGCTGAGCGGCCAGGAAGAGTTCACCGGCATCGCCGATGTAGACCAGCTTCCGGCTTCGGTTCAGCCCGCCGAATAATAAGACCTCCCAAGGTCCGGCCTGTCCCGGTTTCTCCGGGCAGGCATATGGAAAGCCCGGCACATCGACTGGATGCGCCGGGCTTTCATTGTTCAGGCTCGCGCCCATCCAATGGGGTTTTTATCGACCGGAAGATGCGGTAGAGCCGAAGCGTGACCAATGCGATGAGCGGAGTGGCGGCATGAAGAACCTGTTTCTGGCCTGGCAATTCTGGGCGCTGCTATCGGCGGCCTTTGCGGCACTGACCGCAATTTTTGCAAAAGTCGGCATCGAGAACGTCAATTCCGATTTCGCCACCTTCATCCGCACCATCGTCATCCTCGCCGCCGCCGGCCTGATGGTTTACATCACCGGCAACTGGCAGCAGCCCTCCACCATTTCCGGGCGCACTTGGTTGTTCCTCGTGCTTTCAGGCCTGGCGACCGGCGCATCGTGGATATGTTATTTCCGGGCACTGAAAATCGGCGATGCCGCCCGCGTCGCCCCCATCGACAAGCTGAGCGTCGTCTTCGTCGCCGTCTTTGCGGTGCTGTTTCTGGGGGAAAGGTTGTCGTTGCCCAATTGGCTCGGCGTGGTCCTGATCGCCTGCGGCGCAGTGCTCGTGGCCTACAGGGGATAGAACGATGCCGGGCGGATGAACCGACCGGCACGATCTGCGGAAATCTTCAGCCGCGTGCGGCCGCGACCTTGTCGAGACCACGTTTCACACCAGCAAACAGCTCGTCCAGCTGCTCGGCCGTGATGATCAGCGGCGGGCAGAAGCAGATGGATTCGCCGATCGGCCGGGTGATGACACCCTCCTCCTCAATGGCTGCGGCAATGGCGAGCGTCGTATCGCCGGCCTTCAGGCCTTCCCATGGCTTCACTTCCAGCGCGCCAAGAAGACCGACGCCGCGCGAGGAATGAATGAGCGGGTGATCGGCAAGCGCCTTCAGATGATCGAGAAATTTGCCCTCCAGCCGGGCGACATTGCCGACCAGATCACGCTCCTGAATGATCTTCAGGTTTTCCAGCCCCACCGCCGTCGCGACCGGATGGCCGGAGGCGGTGTAACCATGGCCGAAGGAGCCGATACGGTCGGACTCATCAGCAATCGGCTGGTAAAAACTGTCATTCATGATGATCGCCGAAAGCGGCATGTAGGACGACGAAATCTGCTTGGAGACGACAATCACATCCGGCTTGATGCCATAGGTCTCGCAGGCGAACATCTTGCCGGTTCGGCCGAAACCGCAGATCACCTCATCCACGACAAGCAGAATATCGTATTTCCTGAGGATGGCCTGCACGCCCTCCCAATAACCTTCCGGCGGCAGGAGAACGCCGCCGGCGCCCATTACCGGCTCGCCCCAGAACGCGGCAATGGTTTCCGGGCCTTCGCGAAGGATTAGGTCTTCCAGCTCCTTCAGGATACGCGCGGTGAAGTCGGCCTCGCTTTCCCCTTCCTTTCCGAAATGCACATAGGAGGGGCAGGCCGTATGCAACATCCGGTCCAGCGGCAGGTCGAAGCTTTCATGGTTGCGCGGCAGGCCGGTGATCGAGGCCGACGCGATCGTCACACCATGATAGCCCTTGATGCGGCCGATGATCTTCTTCTTGTCTCGTCTGCCCAGCGCGTTGGAGCGATACCAGACCATCTTGGCGACGAGATCGTTGGCCTCGGAGCCGGAGGAGGTGAAATGCACCTTGGACATCGGCACCGGTGAAAGCTCGATCAGCAGCTCGGCGAGATCGACCGACGGACCATGCGTCTTGTAGGAAAAGGTGTGGTAATAGGGCAGCTTCTGCATCTGCTTTGTCGCCGCGTCCACCAGCCGCTGTTCGCCGAAACCGAGCGCCACCGACCACAGCCCCGCCATCGCCTCGATATAGCGCTTGCCGCTGCTGTCGGTGACATAGATGCCCTCGCCGCTCTCGATGACCAGACCGCCGGTCTTTTCGAATTTGCGCAGATTGACGTTCGGGTGCATCTGATAGGCGATATCGCGTGCCTCGACGGAATTCGGCAGGATGGTCATCGGTAAAGGCTCCATTTTCGGTTGCTGGGCGGCGTATCAGACGTGCTGGCCGCCATTGATGTGAATTTCCGCGCCGTTGATGTAGGTCGATTGCTCCGAGCAGAGGAAATAGATGGTCTGCGCCACCTCGGCCGTGGTGCCGAGGCGGCCAAGCGGCACCTGTGCGTCCACCAGTTCCGCCGTGCCGGGGGAAAGGATGGCGGTGTTGATTTCGCCGGGCGCAATGGCATTGGCGCGCACGCCGCGCGGGCCGAACTCATGCGCCAGTTCGCGCGTCAGCGCCGCGAGCGCCGCCTTCGAAGCAGCATAGGCAACGCCGGCGAAAGGATGCACGCGAGAGCCGACAATGGAGGTGACGTTGACGATTGAGCCCCGGGCGGCCTCCAGTTCCGGCAGTACGGCGCGGGCCAGCAGCGCCGTGGAGATGAGATTGACATTCATCACCCGCGTCCAGATATCCGCCGTCGTATCCATCACGCCGAGGCGGCTTCCGCCTTCACCCTTCGGCGAAATCCCGGCATTGTTCACAAGCGCCGCAAGCTTGCCTTCCGGCAGGCGCGAACGCACCTCATCCGCCAGATCGCCGATGCGGGACAAGTCCTCCAGATCGGCCTGGATATGGCTTTCGCGTGCAGAAGGCCAGCGGCATTCCTCGGAAAAGGGTTGCCGCGATACGGTGAGAATCCTCCAGCCCTTTTCCTGAAACAGCTTGACAGTGGCATGGCCAATCCCTCGGCTGGCGCCGGTGAGAAGCATGAAAGGAACAGCCATATGAGAACTCCTTTGCCATGCGCACCGTTGAGCCGGCCGCGCATTCAGTCCCGCATGTTAGAGTGCTGCAACCGGCTGACAAGGTCTTTTTTGTCGCGGCGCGGCGATCGCAGGCAGATCATGGATTAATCCCATTTGATACGAGGCTTTCACCCGAAGGGAATATTTGAAGCCGATCGTTTACCCATAAAATGAAGCCTCCCGAATGTGTGATCAGTATTGGGAGGGGGACGAATGCGCATCGATATCATCGACACGGACGCCGGCTTCGAGGCGATCCGGGGAAACTGGGATGCGGTGTTCATGGCCGATCCCCATGCCCGGCATTTCCTCTCCTGGGGATGGCTGAGGGATTACATGCCGCGCCGCAGGCGCTGGTTCATTCTTGCATTGCGCGAACGGCCGGAAGGCTCACCCTATGTGGCGTTTTTCCCGCTGCGCATCGTCACCGAACCGGACAAGAAAACCGGCCGCTTCCATGACAGCATCGTCATGGCCGGCAATGCGGCGGCGGATTACACCGGTTTCATCACCCTGCCAGACTATGAAAATCACGCGGTTGCCGGTTTTTGTTCCTATATACGCCAGCAGAACTGGACCGAACTCAAGCTCGATTACCTTTTCGGCCCGCCGGAACGCCGCGACGCCATGATCCGCGCGCTTCAGGGTCCGCTCGTCATGTTTCGCGACAACATGCCGACCAATCCCTACAACATCAACAATTGCATCTGCCCGGTGGTAACGCTGCCGGACACGTTCGACGGCTATCTCGACAGTCACATGAGCAGCCAGACACGGCAGAAGCTGAGGCGTTTCCTGCGAAAGGTGGAGGGCGGCGACGAATATCGCATCACCTTCGCAACACGGGAAACAATCAAGCGGGACATGGATATCCTGTTCGATTTCTGGCGCATCCGCTGGGCGCCGCACAAGGGCAAGGAACGCACGGAGCTTCTGATCGGCGCAACACGGCAGATGCTGATGGATGTCTATATCCGTGGCGACCTCGAAGTGCCGGTGCTCTGGTTCGGCGACCAGC
Organism: Agrobacterium fabrum; assembly: GCA_003241215.1. Lineage (GTDB taxonomy): Bacteria > Pseudomonadota > Alphaproteobacteria > Rhizobiales > Rhizobiaceae > Agrobacterium > Agrobacterium fabrum_A. The sequence continues at coordinate 18,566 of QFOL01000018.1, read as the reverse complement.
CGCTCGGCGCGCTCGCCAATATCATCGACCGCCAGAAGAAATCGGTCCTGTTCTACATTACCGGCCGCGACGAGAACTGGAAGACCCCTTCCCCCGGCCTCGTGCTGCATGGCCATTGCATTCGCAGGGCCATCGAGCAGGGTTTCAAAACCTATGATTTCCTGCGCGGCAACGAGCCCTACAAATATTTCTTCGGGCCGGAGGAGCAGAAGCTGAGCTGCACGCTGTTCCGCACCCGCTCGGGCGACAATCTCGGCGGCACGCTTCACCCGCGCAGCATCCGTTTTGTCTACGAACAGGCCCTCAAACTCTATAAGACCGGCAAGAAGGCGGAGGCCAACATCGCCTTCGGGCAAGTGCTGGCCGCGTCACCGGATCATCTCGGCGCGCAATTCGGGCTCGCCAATCTGTCATTCGACCGGGGTGAATTCCGTGAAGCCGAAATCGCCTTTCTCAGCCTTCTGGCCGCCGGGCAGGAACCAGTCGTGCTTTGGCTGCGCATCGGTGAGGCGCGGCTGGCGCAGCAGCATTACCACGAGGCATCCGAGGCCTTCCGCCAGGTGACCAATCGCGCGCCCTTCCACCGGGAAGCGCTCTACAAATGCGCCGTGGCGCTGATCGCCGCCGAAAGAACGATGGAAGGTGCGGAAATTCTCGACAGGTTGCAGCACTACCATTCCGACGATGCGGCGCATCTGGAATATGCGGAAAAGGCCCGCGCAGCCCTTGCCCGGCTGGAACTGGCAAAGGCCAAGGTTCCGCTGCCCGCCGATGTCGTCACGCTCGCCATCAAGCCGAAAGCGGCGGGCAAACGCTGGCACCCGCCAAAGGTTTTGCATTAAAGGCAACGCCCTGTAAGTTGCGGCAGGAAAAACCGGCCGGACGACTTGCAAGGATTTTTGATGTTTCTGACCAACAAGGACATGCTCGATCTCATTGAACTTCGCCATGATCTGCACCGTCATCCGGAAATTTCCGGCGAGGAGAAGGAAACGGCGCGGCGCATCCGCGCTTTCCTCGAGCAGGCGCAGCCCGACCAGCTTTTCACCGATCTCGGCGGCCACGGCGTGGCTGCGGTCTATGAAAGCGGCAAAAGCGGCCCGGCGGTTCTTATCCGTTCGGAACTCGATGCCCTGCCCATTCACGAAAAGAGTGACGCCGAACACCGCTCCGGCACCGACGGCAAGGGCCATCTTTGCGGCCATGACGGTCACTCCACCATTCTGACGGCGCTGGCGCTCGGCCTTTCCCGGCGGCGACCCGCGACAGGCCGCGTCATCCTTCTGTACCAGCCGGCGGAAGAAACCGGCGCGGGCGCCGCCGCCGTTCTCGCCGACCCGCGCTTTGGGCAGATAAAGCCGGATTATGCCTTTTCGCTCCATAACCTGCCCGGCCTGCCTTTCGGCCATGTCAGCGTTGTGGAGGGAGCGGTTAACTGCGCGTCGCGCGGCGTCAAGATCCGCCTCTCCGGCAAGACCGCGCATGCGTCTTCGCCCGAACACGGCATTTCGCCCATGCGGGCAATATCCCGGCTGATGCCGGACCTTGCCGAACTCGGCTCCGGTTTCCCGCCCGAACCCGATTTCTCGATGGTGACGATCACCCATGCCGTGATGGGCGAAGCCGCCTTCGGAATTTCCCCAGCCGATGCTGAAATCTGGGCGACACTTCGTACACTGACCGACGACCGGATGGAAAAACTCTGCGAGGCAGCGGAAACATTGGCTAAAAAGGTGGCGGACGAACAGAATCTGACGCTCGACATCACCTATGACGATATTTTCCTGCATTGCGAAAATGCATCTGACGCGGTCGCGCATATCCGGCGAGCGCTGGATGAGGAGAAAATCTCCCACGGGTCGGAGGGGCTGCCCATGCGAGCGTCCGAGGATTTCGGCCGCTTTCGCGCCGTTTCGTCATCCGCCATGTTCTTTCTTGGCGCAGGCCGGGACTATCCCAACCTGCACAATCCCGACTATGACTTTCCGGACGCGCTGATCGGCACCGGCGCGCGCATCTTCATGCGCATTATCCGCAACCTCACCGATACGAGGTAGCCGTAATCAACCGCCCGTCAGCCGCCTTGGGGACCGTTGCTCGGCCGGGCGGCGCGCACCGCCGCCAGTCCCCGGATGCCATCCCTGTTTCCGATAGCCGTCAGGCTTTCGAAAATTTGGGCGGCCTCGCCATAACGGCCCATGGCGAGATAGGAATAACGGCGCAGAACCATCAGGTCCGTACGCTCATCCGCCAGCCGCGCCCGCTGGTCGAGCAGGAGAAGCGTTTCGGCATACCGCTTCGACCCGAACGCGGAAACGGCACGGTCAGCAAGGATCGAGACCTGCAATTCCGTTGCGCGTGGGCGATCCATGCTCGATTTCGTCGCCGAAACGGCGGCATGGTCCGTCAAACCCATGCGCAGATAAGCAAGGCTCTGGCCATAGGCCGCATCGCTTTTGACATTGGACTGGCCGCTTTCAATCGCGGATTCGAAAGCTTTGAGAGCCTCCGCCGGCCGGTTGGTCTCCATCAGGCACCAGCCGAGATCGAGCGCCTGCTGGGGCGGCAGACGTTGCGGATCGGGATAGGCCGCGCAGGAACGCGGGCGCGATGCGGCGCTCGTTTCCCTTTGCGCCTGCGTCGGGCGGCGCGCCTGCTTGCGCGAAGGTTCAATCTGCTGAACGACAGGCGGGTTATAGACCACCGCCGTCTCGCCCTGCGGTGCACTGGTCTGCACGGGCGGCGCCGTTACCTGTGCGACAACGGGCGGCGCGGTTATGGGAGCAACCGCCTGCCCGGACTGGTCCACCATGCGCGCCGTCCCGACATCGGCGATGCGCTGCGAACGGCCTCCCCATTGCTGCTGGATGCCACGCAGGCCGGCGAGATTGCGAAGATCGTGATAGCTGACGGCCATGCCGTAGGCCGATGGCTCATCATCGGGTTTCCAGCCAAGCGCCGTGCTGAACCATTGCAGGGCAAGCGGCGTCTGCCGGAAGGCAAGTGAGTACCAGCCGAATTGCTGCGCCGTCGCCGCATCCTTGCGCGCCACAGTTTCGGCGGCGATGCGTTGCAGCACATCCGGCGGCAGAACGACCGGCGGTTCCAGCGCCAGAAGATTGGCCGTTGCGGCGAGATAGGTCGCAAGCGCATCGTCGGATGCCTTGCGCCATTTATACATGACGTCCTCGGCCTCACGCGGCTCGTTACGGTCGATCAGCGCCAGCGCCAGCCCCTGCGAGGCCGATGCGCTGTCTTCCTCTTCCCGCGCCTTGCGGAACCACTTCTCCGCCTCCGCCATGTTCTTCTGCCGGATATTGTACCAGCCGAGCAGCAGGGCGTCGCTTGCAAGCTTGTCAGTCTCGGCAAGCCGCTGAAGCCGCATCACATAGACGGAGGGAACGGCAACGCCCTCCTTCTCCCCTGCCTTGGCCACGAACTGGCGGGCGAGATCGTTCTTGACCGGTTCGAATTCCAGCTGACCGTCCGCGCCGGGTTTTTCCCTGGCCAGCAGCTCGTCCATCATTTCCGCCGGCAAAAGCGCGGATGCCTTCTGCACGGTGGCGAGCCTGTCGCTGGCGACCGTGCAATTGTTGAGGATGTAGAGATAGGCGTCGCGCGCCCGTCCCATGCGGTCGGTATTGGCGAAGGCATCTGCAACCCGCCACAGGACATCGACCTCTCCGCAGGTCAGCAGGCCGGGATTGTTGGCGGCCGTATCCACCACCGTGGCATATTGCTTGAGATCGGAAGCATTGACGAGCCGCTGGCGCGCTTCGGCAAGCGAAAGCATTCCGATAAGATTGTCAGGCGGCTGCCAGCCAGGTTCCGCCTGCTGGCGGTCGGCGATCGCCTTCCTTACCTCGGCATAACGGCCATCGGTATAAAGCCGCCACATGGCATCGAGCCGCGGATCGCCGTTTTCGGGAATGGCGAGAGGATCGGCAGGCGGCGTCCAGTTGGGATAAAGCGTGCGCAGGCGCGCGATTTCGGCCTGAAGGCGCTGCGTATCGCCCCTGGCTGCAAAATAGCGCAGCGCGCTGAGATCGACTTCGGGCATATCGGCCGATGCGGGTTGGGGCGTGCGAGGAGCCGGCGCCTGCGCCGTCTGTGTTTGCGGCGCCTGCCCGCCAGCCTGCGTCATCGGCAAGGGCTCGGTCGCCGGCACGGTGACCGGCGGTGTCGCGGGCTGCGTTACCTGCGCCATTTCACGGTTCTTGACGAAAGCGTTGATCTGCGCCGGATTGGCCGCCGTCGGCAAAACACGCTGTACCGCCCGATTGTCGCCGACCGCCGATGTATGCACGTCCGACACCCGCCCGAGAATGCTGTCGCGCCAGTGGAAGGCGGCGAGCGCAATCAGAAGCAATATGAGAGCCGAGGTCGACAGCGGCTTGTTCATCGGCATTCCCCGTTATTCCTTGCCAGAAACGACAATGCCAGAAGATGCAATGTGGAAGGATAATAAAGTGTTGGCTGGAAGTTTTTAAGTTCGGCGGAAACGGCCGGACCGCCGCCGATGCAGGCGGCGAGAGCCGGAATGATGCGATACCCCGGGTCGGACAGAACATCCTTGACCGTGCCGGTTTTCAGATCGAAGGTTCCGGCGGCGCCGCTTTCCAGCGTCATGCCGTCTTTCAGTCGGGCGAGCAGTTGCGTTGACCCGATATTCGCTCTTGCGAGATAAAGCGGTACGCGCACCGCATTATAACCGAACTCGGGCGGAAAACCCGCGGCCGGCTGCGGCTTTGTCTTCACCGACACCCAGTCGGCGGGCAGTTTTCTGTCACTGAAAGAAAATGCGCCGATTTGCGCCGCGCCATCATCGGCAATCGCTTTCCAGAGCGGCGATGGCGCGACCAGATCGAGAACCGGAAAGGCTTCAAAAATCAGATAGGACGGATTGACGACGGGTCCGTCTTCGCGGTCGTCCTCATCGAAACCGCTGGCGGCCGGTAAAAGCAGCGTCCGCCCGCCGCGCTGCACGACGGTCTTCTTGAGGATGGCGGATGCGATGGCGGCGGATGCCTCGGCATAATCCTGCCGGTTCCATTGCCCGGCCGCCAGCGCCAGCGCATAGGCGATCAGGATATCGCCGTCCGTCGCGTTGTTGATGTCAGTTACATGCGGCTTGGTGCGCGGATCCCATTTCCAGGCGGAAAGCCCGTCGTCGCGCACCAAAAGCTCGGTGCGTGTGAAACTCCAGATCAGCTCGAAATCGGACAGGTTGTCGGCAAGCACGGCAAGCCACATGCCGTAGCCCTGCCCTTCGCTGTGGCTGATATTGCCGTTGCCGGTATCGATGATACGACCGCCGGAATCCAGAAACGCGCCTTTATAGGCCGACCACGCCTCCGGCGTGACCGAAGCGGCGCGGCTGACGGAAATAGTTGCAATCACCGCCATCACGGACAGGCAGAAAATACCGACCAGTTTCGATATCCCGTTCCTCATCGATGCCGCCCCATCATGCGCAGCATCGCAAAAGTGACGAGGCCCAAGAGAGACACGAAACCGATGAACGCCAGCGAATAGGAAAGAACGTTGGAAGACAGCCAGTTGGCGGCGACCAGCCTCCAGTTGGAGAAGGAGAAAGCCCGCGTGACGTAAAAATACGGCCGCTCCACTTCCAACGTTTCGAGCTTTTCAGCAGCGGCATCGTAGGCGGCGACACGTCCCGTGACACCGCGCCAGCGATTTTCCCGGGTCATCGCCGCCATGCCGTCAAAAAGTTCCGCTGACGTCGGCGCCGTCGCAAGAGTCCACACCCCTTCGCCGGAGGGGCTGAGCCCCTGCGCCAGCATGAACGAGACATTGCCGGGTGGCGCATAGGGCTGTTCGGCCGCCGGCAGGAAACGCAGCGTATCCGAACTCAGATCGAAATTCCGCTTCATCCACTCTTCGAAAGAGGATACCTGCCCCTCCCACACGCCGCCATCGACGCGTTCCCGCCAGTCGTTGAAGAGGGTTTCGCTGCTCTGCGCGGCAGGCTGGACGGCGGCTCCCATTTTCCAGGATATCTGGCTGGAAGCAACGAGATTGAACTGGCTGATCAATGCCTGCGGGAATTGCGAGATCGTTCCCACGAACAGGGCATCTCGGTCGCCGATCACCAATGGCGAAGCGACAGTCTCGATATCGATGGGATGCCCCGCCACGCTCGCCAGTCGGCTGACCAGCGTCGCTGCCGCAGACATGGTGTCGGTATCAAAACGGTCGAGCGATAGTGCAACGGGGGTGCCGCCGGCGCGATAGGGCTGCCCTGCCCCCGCCAGCGCGGCGAGATCCGGCTTGCGGCCGATCTGCGCATAGTCCGGAATATGAAATTCGGACGTATCGAACAGGGCAAAACGCGGGGTCGTGCTGGCCGGCGCGCCAGGCGCACAGGCCTGATCCTGCGCCGTCATCAGCACCGCCTCGATGGTCACCCTGTTCGGCCCCGGTTTGAAGTGACGCATCGTGACGTTAATGGGCAGATGCCGGAAAATGCCGCCGCCATTGTTGGAAATCGGCACGGTCGAGGCGATCTGGTCATTGACGTAGATGTCGACATGGCTGCCCGGCAAGACCTGCGATGAATAGGCGGCATCGAGCAGCAGCGACGCCTCGCCATAAGCCGATGCATAAAAATCGGCGGGCATGCCGACATAAAATTCATTGCGGAAACGGCGGCCGCTAAATTCGGTGCTTTCGAGGCCGAGTTCAGAAAGCGCGATACGGCGGTCCGACATGACAAGCGGCACGTCCGGCGATTGCCAGCTGCGGGTCGAAAAATTCGTTCGCAGGGCGCCGGGTGTTCGCGATATCGAAGAAAACAGCGTCTCTATTGCCGCCTGTACCGCCTGCGGGGTGGGGCCGCTGACAAAAAGTGGCGAAAGACCACCCGGCGCGGCGACGCCAAAGCCGGCAAAGGCGCCGGCCGATGCCTCGGGCGGCAGCGTTCCGGCCATGCCGGCAATCTCGCGGGCGGTGCCGACGAGGACAGTCAGCGTGCCTGCCTTGCGCTCACTTGAAGGAGCGGCCACGAAACGGATCGTCTGGTTCGGCATCTGGGTTCTGAGCGCCAGCGCCTGTGAAAGGCGCAGCAGGGAATCCGCAAATGCCGGATTGCCGAGCGCCGGCGCGACGATCTCGATCGACGTCATCGCCTTGCCGTCCGGCCCCGTCGCCTGAATATCGTCGATATTGGCGAAGCTTCCGGCGACATCGGCATTAAAGCCGATATAGGTATTGGCAGGGTCAATATCGGTCCACAGATCATAGGTGGACTGGATCGTGCAATCGGTTCTGTGGCGCTGCTGCACGCCCAGTCGCACGACATTTGAACCGACCTGCAGGATACCAGGTGGAATCTTGAGAGAGACATTGCCCTCACTGTCAGGCGCTTCGATACGCGCCGCGTCCAGCGCGACATTATTCAGGCTGACCTGAAAATTCGAGCTTTCCGGCGCAACCACCACGGCGTTCTGGTAGCCGATATTGAGCGAAACGGCGGCATTCACCTGTTCCGGCGTCAGATAGATGCTCCATTGCCGCCGATCCATTTCGCCGGAAAGGCTGAGCTTTTCATAAGGCAGTATATATCGGCGGCGGCTATCGGCGTTGAGCCGCGAGACCTGCGCTGGAACAGGCCTTGCACCCTCCTGGCGCGGAGGAACTGAAGCCGGCGGTAACGGGACCGCAGGGCGCTGAGGCGGGGGCTGAACCGCAAAAGGCGGCGGTACCGACGGTTGAGGCGGCGGCTGCTCCTGCATCTGGGCAGGCGATTGCTGGCGCGGCGCGGCAGGTGGAGTGGTGGGCAGCGGCAGGGGCGCCGGCGCGGTCTGGGCGGGCCTTTCCGGCGACATGTCGAAGGGGGAGGACTGGGCCATCGCGCCGGTCACAACGCCTCCCAGTATCAACGCTGCCAGGGGACCCCGGATGGGTTTGCGGCCGCTCATTTTACGGCTCCGACAGTTTTGGCGTCTTTGGGAGCGGGCCGAAGCGCCCGGACCAGATAATAAAGGCCGCGCTGTGTCTGGAAAAGCGATATGGCCAGGAATATGGCCGTGCCTCGGATAAGGCCGGGGTTCCTGCGGCGCACCCGCTGGAATTCGCTCCACTGTTCCGAATTGGCGAAGATCAGATCCGCGATCAGGCGATGATCGACGGCGCGTTGCGGCGCGAAGGTGCAGCCGATCGAGACGAAACCCTCGCCCTTCACCGTCCGCACGACGTTGACGGGCATGGTTTCCGGCACGCCCTCGCTATGCGGCTTGACCTTCACGATGGCCGTGCCGCCTTTTTCGATGTTTGTCGCGCTGTCGAAGAGATTGATCAGCAGCCCGTGCACCGACACGTTGTCGATGGACGCCGGCACCCAGTCATCGCTGCCCTCAAGCTTGACCTCGCAACGCCGCTTGACGGTGATGCGCCGTGACGCAGACTTGTCGCCGCGCTCGGAAACGACACCGAGCGCACAGCCCGCGAAGATGAGGTTGAGCAGGTTCCAGCCGCCGACCACGAGCGTGACATCCGCCTTGTAGGGTTCGCTGTAGATGCGCCACGCGGCAAAGGCCATCGCCACCAGCAGCAGCGCGAAAATGACGAAGAACGGCCGGCTGATTTCCGAAAGCCGCGCCTCGGCGATGGATTCATCTTTCGCAGTCACCTTGAAGGTGGGTTTGCCGGGGTTGAAGATCACCGAAACGACGGCGGGCAGCAGGTGAACCGTCTGCACATATTCGTAAAGTTCCGAAATCCACGGCCAGCGAAAGCTGCCATAGAGATAGTTCTGCATCATCAGGTTCACGAGCATATAGGCCGCCGTATAGGCCAAAAACTCGCCGCCCGAGGCCACGAAGATCTGCAGGTCGAAGAACAGGTAAAACAGCGGCGCGAACAGGAAGATGGTGCGCGGGAACGGGAACAGCCAGAACAGCGTCGACGACATGTAGCAGAGACGCTGCGTAAACGAGAGGCCACGCCGGAACAGCGGCTGGCGGAAGATCAGGATCTGCATCATCCCCTGCGCCCAGCGGCTGCGCTGGCCGATGAAGCTTGTGAAGGTGGCGGGTTGCAGCCCGGCGATCAGCGGCTTGTCGACATAGATGCTGTTCCAGCCGCGCGAATGCAGCGCCAGCGCCGTTTCGCAATCCTCGGTGATGCTGACGCCGCTGAAACCTTCGGTATCCTGGAGCGCCTCACGCCGCAGCACGGCGGCCGAACCGCAGAAGAAAGCGCCGTTCCACTTGTCGAGACCGCGCTGGATGATGCCGTAAAACATCTCGTTTTCGCTCGGCATCGTCTCAAAGGTGCGCAGGTTGCGCTCGATGGGATCGGGATTGACGAAGAAATGCGGTGTCTGCACAAGAAAGAGCCGCGGATCCTCTTCGAAATAGCCAACCGTTTCCAGAAGAAAGTCGCGGGCCGGCGCATGGTCGGCGTCGAACACGGTCACGAGCTCACCGGTCGAATGGGCAAGCCCGTTATTGAGGTTTCCGGCCTTGGCGTGGACGTTGCGCTCGCGCGTCAGATAACGCACGTCGAGGTCCTCGCAGAGCTTCTTCAGCTCCTCGTGGCGGCGCTGCGCCGCCTGCGCCTCGACGATATTGCTGGCGTTACGCTTCTGCACCGAACCGCCGTCGTCCAGCAGCCAGACGGTGAACCGGTCGGCCGGATAATCCATGTTCTTGGCCGCTGCCAGCGTATTGGCGAGAAGCTCCGCGTCCTCGTTATAGCTCGGCACGAAGACATCGACCGTCGGCCGGTAATCGGCCGACCCGGGCCTCGTCTTGCGCGACGGCAGCGGCATCGACACGATGACGAGGCTGAGCGCCAGCATCACGACGCTGTACATCTCCGCCAGGTAAAGCAGAAAGCCGGGAATGAAGTTTTCGAGCCGATTGACCGGCGGCAGGGTGCTGGTGGTGCGCCAGTAGACGTAACGCAGCACGATGGCCGTGCCGAAACCGAGCGCCACCAGCCGCCAGGCGCCCTGCCCGTTGAAGCCTTTGATCGTCGCAAGGAGGATAAGCGAAATCGCCGTGGCGACCAGATGCGTCTGCAGGCTGATCGGCATCGTGACGATGGCCAGAACGCAGAGCGACACAAGCAACCAGACAATGATTGTGATGGCCTTGCTCATCCAGAAACTTTCCGTTGTCTTCCCCACCCGGAATTTCGGCCCGGATTTTTTGCGATCTGCGCCTTACCGCATGCTGCCCCGCTGGTTCCTGCAATCACCTGCATCCTTGCACCGCTCCCGAACCGGACAGGCATGCGGGCGACGGAATGACGACCTGCGGCACCTGTGTTGATTGCCGGCCGTTTTCCGCCGGCACGCCATCTGCGCGCCTGCCCGCCACGGCGGAGCTTGCAGGCGCTCCAACCGACGCGGGCGACGGAATACTGACTGCAGCAACGGGTGGCAGCGGCTGTGGTTCCGGCTGTGGGGGCATTGCGGCCACAACGCGACGGGCGGATCTCGGCGGCACGCTCGCGGTCACCTCACCGCCGGGCCGCATCGGCACCGCATCCGCATTGATGGGATAGACCGGATGGCCCGGCCGTCCGAGATTTTTATCCACCGCCTGCGGCGTGCCGTAAGGATTCCAGCTGGGCGAGGCATAGGTGCCGGTGATCGTGTAATTATACATGACCGCCAGCAGCCGCTCGACGCTTGCGCCCGACTGACAGAGGCGCAGCCGCACCTTTATGCGCCCGAGATTGCGGAAATCCTGCCGCATGCTTTCCGGCGAGCGTATGTCCTGCCAGCCATAAAGGCAGGTGTCGTTACCGCGGCCGTTACCGGCCGCATAAGAAAAGGCGCCATAACCGTTCTGCAGGTAATTCGGCGACATGGCGATGCTTTCACCGGGAAACTCGGTGCGGATTTCCCGGGCCACCGAGGATGCCCTGAAACCGGTGAAGGCCAGAGCGTCACGACCGGTATCGCCCGCCTGCTGCGGACCGAAAAACTCCGCCTTGATATAATTCTGCCCGGGCGTAGCGGCCTCGGAGCGCAAAATGACCTGCTGCGCCACTGCGTTGGAATAGGTGCGATTGACGACGGTGACGATTTCGGGGCCGCCGGGCGGCGGAAAAACCAGCGCCTCGGAAGGCGACACCATCTGAGCGCCCCCGAACGACCGAACGCCCGCGGGAGTATTGCAGCCCGAAAGAACCGCAATGGAGAACAGCAATGAAGTATAGGCAGAAAATCTCACTGCCTTGCGCCCCTTTATTGCCCCAACGCCGCCCAGGTTAAAAGGAGACCGAATCACTAATGACCAGACCATTGCTACGAAATACGTGAGGACTACGAATAAGCAATCTCAAATTTGCGTTGTAATTTCTGACACTTTATGGCTCGCGAATCATCGCTGCTGCCCGTCTTTGCCACGAAAGGGGGGGGAACCAACAGCGCCGACAGGGGTTGGCTTCCTGTCAGGCCGATAATTTTACGGTTGCAGCGCAATATGTCCCATGGTCTACTTGCCTTCATTAGCACGTATTTTTATTGGTCGTTTTTTAATTCAACTTTAAAAACAGAGAGTTGACGCATGACATTGCAATTTCCGAGCATCGCGCAGGCGCTTGCCGAAGAGATCGGAACATTACGCAAATGGCTGGATGAGGACGCCCTGCCGCTGTGGTGGGAGGCGGGTTCGGCCCGTCCTGATGGCGGTTTTTACGAGCGCCTCGGCCAGGATGCGAAACCGGTTTTTTCCGATGACCGCCGCGCCCGCGTGCAGCCGCGCCAGGCCTATTGTTTCGCCGCTGCCGGCCAGCACGGCTGGCAGGGGCCGTGGAAAGACGCGCTCCTGCACGGGCTTTCCTGGTTCGAGAAGGTCTATCGCCTTGAAAACGGCCTTTATGGCAACCTTGCCGACCAGACCGGCCGGCTGATCGATCCCTCCTTCGATCTCTACAATCAGGCCTTTGCGCTGTTTGCCGCCGCGCAGGCGGCCGCAAGCCTTCCCGAGCGCCGGGACGAAATGCGCGGCCGGGCGCTCGATATCCTCGCCATCCTCGAACGCGACTACAGGCATCCCGTGGCCGGCTTCGAGGAAGCGAACCCGCCGCGCACGCCGCTCTGCTCCAATCCGCACATGCATCTCTTCGAGGCGATGCTGGCCTGGGAAGTGCAGGACCCGGACGGCCCGTGGTCGGCGCTGGCCGACGAGATCGCCGATCTTGCGCTTAACCGCTTCATCGATGGCGGCAATGGCGGCTTGCGCGAATTTTTCGCCCATGACTGGACACCGCATGACAGCGACAGGGGCCGGATCATGGAGCCGGGCCACCAGTTCGAATGGGCCTGGCTTCTGGTGCGCTGGGGCAGCCTGCGTGGAAACGACGAGGCGATCGGCAAGGCAAAACGGCTGTTCGAGATCGGTGAGGCCTACGGCATCTGCCCGCGCCGCAAGGTGGCGGTGATGAGCCTCTACGACGATTTTTCGGTGCATGACGGGCTGGCGCGGTTATGGCCGCAGACGGAGTGGCTGAAGGCGGCGGTACGGCTTGCAAGCATTACGAGCGGCGAGGAACGGCAGCGTTACCTCGCCTCCGGCCTCAGCGCCATCGGCGCGCTGCAGCCTTTCCTCGACACGCCGGTCAAGGGTCTGTGGTTCGACAAATGGCCGACCGACAGGCCAATGCTCGACGAGCCGGCGCCGGCAAGCACGTTTTATCACATCGTCTGCGCCATCTATGAGGCGGAGGCCGTGATGGAGGCGGATAGCTGACATCGGATTACCGGGCGAGCGGCATTGCCGCTCGCCGGTTTTCGACGTCGATCAGACCTTCGCCGGACGCACGACGCGCCAGTCCGGTCTGCCGAGATTGTGCGGCCAGGGATGAACATCCTTGTCGTTGAAATAGACGACCTCTTCCAGCTTCGGAAAATCCGCCTGCTTCAGCGTCACGTCGTTCATCCATGGGCGAACATAGGAATCGCCGCCTTCATACCCCAGTTCCGCAACCCAGACCGGCCTGTTGAAGGTTTCGACAAGCCCATAGCCCTTGCGCAGCAGATCGGTGAAGGTCTTCGGGCCGCCATATTCGATCTTGTCGTAATCCTCGAGCCCGAAGACCGAGAGACCGACCAGATCGGCGTAGCTGTCGCCGGGGTAGTAGGCCCGCAGACCATCCAGACCTTTCGGTGACCACATCACCTTGACGCCGGGAACCGCCTTGCGGGTCATGTCCACCATGCGTTTATAAGCCGTTATGTAATCACGCGGGTTCCAGCCCGACCACGAGAAGCGGCCTGACGTATCTTCCATTTCCTGTCCCCAGCGCAGGATCAGCGGGCTCTTCATCGCCGACATGCGGGCGGCGATCGCCTGCATGTTCTGGTCATAGTCGCCTCTCATCACCTTGCGGCGCAACTCGTCGGAGGTGAGCCGCCAGTTAACGTCCCAGGACCAAGGTTCGACCGTAATCAGCACGTTGCGCTTGCGCTCCAGGGCGTAGGCATCCGCAAGTGCCAGACTGTCGAGATCCACGTCTTCCCAGGGCAGGAACAGATGTTCCGTCGCCACCCCGGCCTGGCCGGTGAAATCGCCATGCGGATCGTAGGCGCCGAAACGAATGCCATCCGCATGTAATGTCGGTCTTTTGTCGGCAAGCGTCTTCATGCCCGTCGAGGTCATGGGGGCGACACCCTGTGCGTCGAGCTTGAGCACCGGATACATGCCGGCGGTAAAGGCTGCGGCGGCACCGCTTGCGAACAGAAGTGTTCTTCTTGTTATCTGCATGACACCTTACTCCCTACCTTGTTGCCGTCATCGCCTTGTCGTAGGCGGCGATCTGCGGCGTCACGTCGTCCTTGCGGACGAGCTTGAGGAACTCATCGCCAGGGCGTGGCGGGTTGTGCCGGAACACATACCATGGCCCGCCCTGCTTGCGCTGGTAGAGCACCTTGCCGATGCGACCATGGTCGAAGCAGGTATCGGCCTTGCCGTTTCCTGCCGCGCTTTTCCAGGTGGCGCGCATGCACAGGGTGCCGTTGGCATCGACGGTCCAGCGGCCTTCACCGATGGACTTCGTGCCTTTTTCTTCCGTTGCGGCGATGAATTTGCGGTCCTGGGCGATGAAGCGTCCGCCGCCCGTATCCCATTTCCAGGTCTTGTCGAAGTACATATCCACGACTTCGCTGGTTCTGAGCGGTTTCGGCGTCTGCGTGCCGCCTGCAGCGTGGACGGCGCTTGGCGCGACCACCGCAAGACAGAGTACGAAAGCGGAGAATCCGCATTTGCTTATTGTTGTTTTCATCACAGCCTCCTCCTTCATTGCCCGACCCTATTGTCGGCCAGCATGATTTCTCCGGTTGCCACCGCCGGCGGCGGCGGCACAATGGGTTCCGCCTGCATTTCCTGCGGTCCGCGCAGTCCCGGCACGGCAATGCGCAGTTTCAGACGCACCGATCTCGCGCCTTCCACGCCCGCACCGGCGACCGTGAACCGCGTTTCGGTAAAACTGACATAGGGCTGCCCGTGCGACAGCGCTTCCAGCCCGCCTATGGCATGGGTGCTGAGTTCTGCACCACTTGCGGCCACCAGCAGCAATGAACAGGCAGCAGCGGTCGCTCCCCCGCGCAAGGCCGGCAGCTTCGGCAGACCGTTCTCCATCGCATGGCGGATGAGCAGAAATACCGAAAGCCCCGCATAGATCACCACATTGATGGCGGCAAAGACGAAGAAGCCCTCCGCCCCGTTTTCACGCGGCGCCAGAACCATGGCCACAAGGCTGAGCGCCGCCAGCCCGATGTAAGGCGCGACGACCCTGAGCGGCAGCGGCGGTTTTGCCTGTGTGCCCTTGGGCGTAATGCGGAAATCGACGAAATCGCCACGGATCGTGTCGCGTATCGCCGCGATTACGCCCATCAGCGACCAGGGCCAGCGCAGGAACAGGAACACCATAGCTTCCCAGCTGAAGAGCCTCGCATCATGCGGCCGGAATGCGCCAGTCGCCCGCCAGAAGAAGGCGAACACGATCATGATCAGCGAAACCGGCAGGAAATGCGCCAGGAACGCCGGGTAGGATGCGTTGACCAGCACATGGCCGCGCATCAGCGCAACGGCGGGAAGCACGAACATCAGCGCCATGAAGCCCGAAAACAAGGGATACCAGAGCTGCGAAAACAGGAACTGGAACTTCAGCCGCGGCGGCAGCTTCGGCACATAGTGCCTTGAATATTGCAGCAGAATGGTCATCAGGCTGCGCGACCACTGGAATTCCTGCACGATGAGATCGGCAAAGGTCACCGGCCCGTCGCCATGGGCGATGGCATTGACGGCGTGGACACCGCGCCAGCCGCCGGCATTCATCAGAAGCGTGGTGGAATGATCCTCGGCAAGCTCCGGCCCGAGACCACCCACCTCCCGTAGGGCTTTCGTGCGCACGGCGTAATGCGAGCCGATGCAGAGCGGCGCCCAGCCGCTATTGTAACCCAGCTGCAGCGCGCCATGCAGGCTCGCTTCGGCATAAAGCCTGCCACGCGCCGCCCAGCTTTCACCGGCATTGGCGTCGCAGATGCTCGGGGCCGATACATATCCAACTTCCGGATCGGCAAAGGGACGCATGATCTCGCGCAGATAATCCGGTTCCGGCACATGATCCGCATCGAACTGGGCGACGAAATCATAACGCTCGTAACCGTAGTGATCGTAGAAATAAGCGAGATTGCCCTCCTTGCAGCGTGTGCGCCGCGGCCAGGTCTTGCGATGATATTCCGCAACGCCCTGCCGGGTGGAAACGAAAACGCCGTGGGCGCCGCACCATTTCAGCGTTTGCGCATCCGGAGCCTCGTCGGCAAGCCAGACGTCGAACTCCAGGCCCTTCTGCTCCAGCATCGCCAGCAGCGTCTTTTGCACCACCGCGAAAGGTTCCGACGGCGCCTTGGTGACAACCATCGCCACCCTGCCCCGCGGCAGCGGGGAACGCCGGTCGACAACCCTGGCGTTGAGAAAAATGAAGATGAAATAGGACGGCAGAAGCGTGATCCACGCAAGCGTCGTCGTGACGACGGTGTAATAGGGCCAGTCGATGACGCGATCGCGATCGAGCCACCAGATCCAGAAGTAGGCGAGCGTCACCAGCCAGCCGCCGATGCCGAGAAGATAGGCCACGCGGTTCCAGCCGGCGAAAACCGGCAGCATCCGCAAGTCGCTGGCGGCGGTGTGCACACGGGCCGAGGGAACGGAAGGGGTGGAGCGGGCTGTCATGACCGCACCTCCAGTCCGAAACCGGGACCGGCCGTCCGGATGATGGTGTCGATATCCGAGCGCTTCGGGGTAAAGCCGAGCGTTTCTTCCGCACGCCTTATATCCGCAAACAGGGCGGGCGGATCGCCAGCGCGCCTTGCGCCGAAATGAACCGGCACTTCCTGCCCCGTGACCCGGTGGATCGCCCGGATGATATCTCCAACCGACGTGCCGTGACCGGAGCCGAGATTAACGCGCAGCGTCTCGCCGCCCTCGGCAAGATAGTTGACGGCGGCGACATGCGCATCGGCGAGATCGCTGACATGGATGTAATCACGAATGCAGGTGCCGTCGCTGGTGTCATAGTCCGCCCCGAAGACATCGAGCTGCGGCAACCGTGCGGCGGCAGCCATCAGCGCCCGCGGGATCAGATGGGTTTCAGGCTCATGCCGTTCGGAAAGCTCACCGTCCGGGTCGGCGCCGGCGGCATTGAAATAACGCAGCGCCACGAAACGCAGGCCGTAGGCAGCGGCATAATCTTCCAGCGCCATTTCGAAGATCAGCTTCGTGCGCCCGTAGGGATTGACCGGCATCTGCGCCGTTTCCTCACGGATGGGCAATTGCGGCGGCACGCCATAGGTGGCGCAGCTGGAAGAGAACACCAGCCCGCCGATATTTGCGTCGAGACAGGCATCCAGCAGCGCAAGACTGCCGCCGACATTGTTGCGATAATATTTGCGTGGATCCTCGACAGACTCACCGACATAGGCGTTGGCGGCGCAGTGGATGACGAAGGCCGGCGAGAATTCCCTGAGCGTCGCCTTCAGCAGGCCCCGGTCGAGAATGTCGCCCTCGATGAAGGGACCCCAGCGGACCGAATCCGCGTGGCCGGTCGAAAGATTGTCGTAAGCGATCGGCTGGAAGCCGGATTGGGCCAGCGCCTTGCAGATGTGGCTGCCTATGAATCCGGCCCCGCCCGTGACGAGGATTGTGCGGGGCATCTCATACGGCCTCCGCCACAGCCTTGCCGGCCAGCAACGCATCGAAATAGGCGATGGTTTTTTCCAGGCCGATTTCGAGCGGCACGCGCGGCTGCCATCTCAACAGTTCCTTTGCCCGCGAAATATCGGGGCGGCGCTGCTGCGGATCGTCGATCGCGGCGGGCAGATGCACGATGCGTGAACGGGAACCCGTCATCCGGATGACGATATCGGCGAGCTGCCGCACCGGAATTTCCGTCGGGTTGCCGAGATTGATCGGGCCGGTGCAATCCTTCGGCTTGGCCGAAAAACGCAGGAAACCGTCGATCAGGTCATCGACATAACAGAAGGAACGGGTCTGGCTGCCATCGCCGTAAATGGTGATGTCGGCACCCTTCAGCGCCTGGACGATGAAGTTCGAAACCACGCGTCCATCATCGGGTCGCATGCGCGGCCCATAGGTGTTGAAGATGCGTCCCACCTTGATATCGACGCCGAAGCTGCGGTGATAATCGAAAAACAGCGTTTCGGCGCTGCGTTTCCCCTCATCGTAACAAGCACGCGGCCCGATTGTATTTACATTGCCGAAATAGGTTTCCGGCTGCGGATTGACGTGCGGATCGCCGTAAACTTCCGATGTCGAGGACTGCACGACGGTTGCACCGCATCTGCGCGCCACTTCGAGTACATTGACCGCCCCCAGGACATTGGTGAGCAATGTGCCGACCGGATCGCGCTGATAGTCGGGCGGTGAAGCCGGTGAAGCGAAGTTGAAGATCAGCGAGACATCGATGTCATAGGGCTTGCGCACATCGTGCTCAACCAGCAAGAACCGCTTATTGTCCCGCAAATGCGCCACATTCGCGGTGCGTCCGGTCGAAAGATCGTCGAGACAGATCACCTCGTGACCGCAGCTCAGCAGGCGCTCGCAAAGATGGGAACCGAGAAAACCGGCGCCGCCATTGACGAGAACGCGTTGGCCAGGCCTCCACTCGGAGTAGATGGTGACGCCGTTGTCGTGTTCGTCGGGAACGAAATTACGCATTACACACTCCTCCCCATGAGGAATCAGCGCAGCTGATTCGACTAAACTGGATCAAACTCCCGATTGTGCGATATCTTGAATATCATCCTCCGGTTTTTACTTCTTCTGGAGGTTTTAATATTTCGATTAGATAAACTTCAACTTTCATGATAAGCGCAGCGGAAAACAGGTCAACTTCATTTTGTCGAAATATTACAATTGATTACCCAAAATTACTCGAAATAGCCTCTTGATTTAATACTTTTTAACTATGCCTCCATTATGCCTTTCTTATTGAGCATTAGCGCAAGCTTCGCTCAACCAGTCGGGGCTATCCTGGTTTTGTAAGGCTCGGTCCACCGGGAACAAAAC
>QFOL01000210.1 GCA_003241215.1 Agrobacterium fabrum | reverse complement strand
GTGGATCAACAAGGCGCTGGAACGCGCCCAGAAGAAGGTCGAAGCCCGCAACTTCGAGACCCGCAAGAACCTTCTGAAATATGACGACGTGCTGAACGACCAGCGCAAGGTGATCTTCGATCAGCGCCTTGAGCTGATGGAAGCCGACAATATCGGCGAAACCGCTGCCGATATGCGTCACGAAGTCATCGAAATGCTCGTCACCAAGCATATTCCTGAAAATGCTTATGCCGAACAGTGGGATATCGCCGGCCTGAAGGCGGGCATCGCCCAGTTCCTCAACCTCGACCTGCCGGTGGAGGAATGG
Organism: Agrobacterium fabrum; assembly: GCA_003241215.1. Lineage (GTDB taxonomy): Bacteria > Pseudomonadota > Alphaproteobacteria > Rhizobiales > Rhizobiaceae > Agrobacterium > Agrobacterium fabrum_A. The sequence goes on along the minus strand of QFOL01000210.1, from coordinate 6,697 downwards.
GCCAAGGAAGAAGGCATCGCCGAGGACGATATTCTCCAGCGCGTCACCGAGGCCGCCGACAAATACGCCGCCGAGCGCGCGGAACGTTTCGGCCCCGAGATCATGACCTATGTCGAACGTTCGGTCATTCTCCAGACGATCGACCACCTGTGGCGCGAACATATCGTCAATCTTGACCATCTTCGTTCCGTCGTCGGTTTCCGCGGCTATGCCCAGCGCGACCCGCTGCAGGAATACAAGGCCGAAGCCTTCGAGCTGTTCCAGGCGCTGCTTGCCAATCTGCGCGAGGCCGTTACAGCCCAGCTGATGCGCGTGGAACTGGTGCAGCAGGAACCGCAGCAGCCGGAACTGCCGGAAATGACCGCGCATCATCTCGACCCCAATACGGGCGAAGACGAAATGGCGCAGGGCATGCAGGCCGCCCCCGCCGCTTTCGTTCCGTCCGACGAGCGCGATCCAAACAACCCCGCCACCTGGGGTCGTATCGGCCGTAACGAAATGTGCCCCTGCGGCTCCGGCAAGAAATACAAGCACTGCCACGGCGTTTACGAACAGGCCTGAAGCAGTTCCTGACGGACAAACGAAATCGCCCGCACCTTTGGTTGCGGGCGATTTTCGTTACACCCCTTGATCGCTGTTGACGGATATCAGCAATTTCCAATATGGGAGCCTGATCGTCTTCCGGAAAATGCTTTCATGGCCCCTCGCGATCTTGCCGCCTATGTTTTTCTCGCACTCGCGTGGGGAATGTCTTTCCTGCTGCTTCTGCATGTCGTCGCGGCCTTCGGCTGGATCGGTGCGGTCACGCTCCGCTCGCTGGTCACCGCCATCACCCTGTTTCTGATCGCCATTGCGGCGCGCCGAAAGCTTGCATTTTCCGCCAGCTGGCGCGCCTTTACGGTGGTCGGCGCAACCACGGTCGCGGGGCAGCTGATCGGCCTCTCCTATGCGACGCCGCTGGTCGGCACCGCCATGGCGGCCATTCTGGTGGCCACCATCCCGCTTTTTTCCATGCTCATCTCGCAGCTCTGGGGACTTGAACGCCTTACGAAACAAGGCCTTGCCGGCCTCGTCATCGGCTTTGGCGGCATCTTGCTGCTTGTCGGCTTCCCAGCTGTGCCCGTCACGACCGGCTTCATCATCGGCTGTGCCGCCGCCCTTGCCGCCTGCATCTGCGCCGCCTATGGCAGCAATTATGCCAGCCGTTATCTCAAGGGCGTCGGTTCCTGGGAGATCACCATCGGTTCGTTCCTGACAGGCGGGCTTATGACCTTGCCGCTTCTTCTGGCCGTGCCCCTGCCCGGAACGCCCCGCCTTATCGATTACGGCTATCTTCTCATACAGGCGGTGGTGATGAGCGGTCTTACCTACATCACCTATTTCCGTCTCGTTTCGGTCATTGGCGCCACGCGGACGATCAGCGTGGAATTCGCCGTGACCGTCGTGGCGGTGCTCATCGGCGCGCTGGTGCTGGATGAGCCGCTTTCTCTTCCCCAACTCGTCGGCGCCGGCATCATCATTTTGGGCTGCGCGCTGGTCCTCGATCTATTACCCAGGAAAAAGGCTCCGCCCACGCCCTCCGGCGCATGAAGGGTTTATTAGCGTTTTCCAATAATAGTCGTGCTGGTCATCGATGATCGCACGGGATCGCGTTTGCGGCGCGGGGGGAAAATGCAACCGGGCAAGTCAGACTACGAACATTACTGGGACCCGCTCAGGGCTCTCCTCATGCTGCTCGGCATTCCCTATCACGCCTCGCTGCTTTACAGCTACGCCCTTCCCTGGGACATCAAGGACTTCGAAACCAGCCCGCTTCTGAGCGCGCTGGGCGCTGCTCTTGTCACCTTCCGCATGCCGGCGTTTTTTCTGGTGGCCGGGTATTTTTCCGCCATGGTCATCGGCAAGAAAGGCAAGATGCACTGGCTGAGGCAGCGTTTTCTGCGCCTCGGCGTGCCGTTCATCGTGGCCGTGCTTCTGCTCGGCCCATCGCAGCTTTTCCTGCTGCAATTGGCCGGCATCGCCAAAGGCGATATTCCCGCCGGCCGGCTCCTCGAGAGCCTGCCCGGCTTGCTGCGCCCGAGCGAACAGTGGATCATGCATCTGTGGTTCCTGCCGGCCCTCATTGCCTATTCAGTTCTGCTTGCCGGCCTCATGTCGCTCGCGGAACGCCCGCTGCTGGCCAATATCAGAGGCTGGTTCGACAATCTGAGGCAGCGGCACGCCGCCCTGTTTTTCACCGTGCTCTGCGCTGCGCCGGTCTTATGGGAGCTGGCGATCTATGCATCCGGACTGTTTGCGGCAAAGAGCGGGAACAGCCTCCTCCTTCTTTATGAACGCGCCTCCGACCCCTATGCGCGCTACCTGCCCTTCTTCCTTATCGGCGCCCTGTTGCACCGCGATCGCACTCTTTTTCACCGGTTTCGCCAGACGGGGGCCCTCACGGGCGTCGTCGCGGCAGGCGCCATCGTGGCGGCGGTGACCCTGCGCCTGCAACATCCCTTTTCCAACTCCGCCCTGCAGGTGCTGGTGTCGGCGATTGCGGCGGTGACGGCAAGCCGTCTGCTGATCGACATCGCCTGCCGCTATTTCGACCGGCCAAACCGGCTTGCCAGACGCATGACGGATGCATCCTTCACGATTTACCTGTTTCATCATCCGCTGATCTATGCTTTCGGCACGCTCTTCATTCTGATCGCACTGCCGCCCATTCTGGAATTCGCCATCATCGTCGCAGCCACCACGGCGACGGCCTATATGCTGCACCGGGCAATACGCCTGAGCCCGCTCGCCCTCTTCCTGTTCAATGGTATCCGCAGGCCGCGCGTGCTGGACGATACCGGGACACAGACGGGCGCACCCCAAACCCTTCGTTAAGGATAAACGCGTACAATCGGCCTGCCTATTCAACTGGAAATGATGGCGTGTGGATCATGGCTATCCTCAACACGGCGGAAAAAGCCCTACCCGCAGGCCTGCGCGCGAAGCTCTCGCCGCTGGGAGCGAAAGTCGGCGTCCTTCTTTCCGGAAGGGATGAGGTCTCCCGCGCCCAGCGCATGGCGCTGGTTGCCTTCGCCGTGCGCATCGTCAGCGCCGGCATCGCCTTCATTTCCCAGATAATCCTCGCCCGCCTGATGGGCGAATTCGAATATGGCCTGTTCGCCTTTGTCTGGGTTCTGGTAATCCTGTTCGGCAATCTTTCCTGCCTCGGCTTTCACACCACCGTCATTCGCTTTTTACCCGGCTATCGTCAGGAAGACGCCCATGACAAGATCATGGGCCTGACCTCGACGGCACGCATCTTCGCCATGCTGGCAGCCAGCACACTTGCGGTTTTCGGCTTCGTTTTCCTGTATTTCTTCGGCGAGCGCATCGCTTCCTATTATCTCATTCCGGTTTCGCTGGCGCTTTTCACCCTGCCGATGGTGGCGCTGGGCGATGTGCTGAACGGCACGGCGCGCGCCAATGGCTGGGCCGTCTCCGCTCTCAGCCCCACCTACATCATCCGCCCGGTGCTGATTTTGCTGTTCATGCTGGTGGCGATCAGTTTCGGCGCGGAAAAAACCGCGACGACGGCCATGCTCACGGCCCTTCTCGCCACCTATGTCACCACGCTTTTCCATTTCGCCTTCATGAACCGCCGGCTTAACCGGCATTTCCGCAGCACGGTCCGCAGGGTTCATTTCCGCCACTGGATAAGGTTCGCCTTTCCGATGTTCCTGATCGACGGCATCGGGTTTTTGATGACCAATTCCGATGTGGTGATCGTCGGGCTTTATCTGCCGCCCGATCAGGTCGGCATCTATTTTGCCGCTGCAAAGACCATAGTGCTGATGCAATTCGTGTTTTTCTCCGTGCAGGCGGCGGCGGCACCGCGTCTGGCCGCCCTGATGTCGGCCAATGACCGGCAGGGACTTGCCGGTTTTGCCAGCCAGGCCGCACGCTGGGCCTTCTGGCCGTCGCTCGCCGTCGGCAGCGTCGTGCTTCTGGCCGGCCCATTCCTGCTGTCGCTGTTCGGCCCCGGCTTCGTTCAGGGTTACGAGCTGATGTTTTTCCTCTTCGCCGGTTTCCTCGCCAAAGCGGTGATCGGCCCGGGGGAAACATTGCTGAATATGGCCGGCAAACAAAAATTGTGCGTTGTGCTTTATATTGTCATCTTTGGTTGCAACATTGCACTCAACATGGCGCTCATTCCGGTCTATGGTCTGGCCGGGGCCGCGGCAGCGGTCGCGATAGCCATGTGCATGGAAGCTGTGCTATTGCATGTTGCCATTCGCCGCACACTCGGGATCGTCCTTTTTGCCTTCAACGATCCCCGGGCGGGTCAAGACACTGGGAAGGCGGTGTAACAATAAGCATGTCCAGCGATCCAAAGAATCCGGATTTTCAGGACCCGCGCATCGCTGCGCTGATGGCGTCTGCGGAACGTGACCGTCCCGTGGCCGACAGCAGCCGACGCGTGGGCCGCGATGGCCGGGAATTCTGCATCTATCCGGGTCAGCTCGGTTACGACATGCAGGAGGAACTCGACTTCCTGTCCAACCGTGTCATGGAGGCGAACGTCTTCTTCACCGGAAGGCTCCTCGCACCCGCCATGCCGCGCATCGACGATAAATCCGTGCGCTTCGCCCTCATTCGCGACGAAAACGGCGCCAGAAGCCGCATGCGCTTCCTGATGCCCTTTACCGTGGAAAAGCCCGGCTTTTCCATCGGCCCCTCCATCATTCGCGTCTGGGCCAATCCATTCGGGCCGCTCGGCACGCCGCTGGTCGATACCGAAGGGGCCGCCGAAACCCTCGACAATCTTTTCGATGCGCTGTCAGATAGCAACATGCGCCTGCCCAATGTTCTGGTGCTGCCGGATGTGCGGCTGGAAGGGCCGTTTGCCCGCATGTTCAGAGCCATCGCACTCAGCCGCAACCTGCCGGTGACGACGACGGGCCACTATCACCGGCCGATGCTGGAAAGCCTGCTTGACGGCAAGGCATACCTGCGAAATGCGCTTACGCCGCATCATTTGCGCGAAATGAGCAGGCAGTGGCGTCAGCTCGAAAAACTTGGACCCCTCTCCTATACCGTGACCCGGCAGCCAGCGGATGTGCGTTACCGCATGGAGGAATTTCTGGCGCTGGAGGCGAGCGGCTGGAAAGGCCGCAAGCGCACCGCACTGGTCAACGACCGTTATCGCGCCGCCTTCGCCCGCGAGGCGATCACCAATCTGGCCGAAGCGGATGCGGTGCGTATCCACACCATCGATCTCAATGGCAGCGCCATCGCCTCGATGGTCGTCTTCATCACGGCCGGCGAAGCCTATACGTGGAAAACCGCTTTCGACGAAAACTATGGGCAATTTTCTCCCGGCAAGCTGCTGGTGCAGAAACTGACCGACTGGCATCTGGACGACGCCAATATCCTTCGCAGCGATAGTTGCGCCGTGCCCGATCATCCGATCATGAGCCGCTTCTGGCAGGAGCGTCAGGAAATGGGCACGCTGGTCGTCGGGCTTGCCCAGAACAGCGACCGGGATGTGCGGCAGGTTTCCACGCAGGTGGACATGTACCGCAACACCCGCAACCTTGCGCGCAGCCTGCGACAGAAAATCCTGTCCTTCGGACGCAAGGGCAATTGATCCGAAGGGCGCCGGTGGCGCCCTTCGAAGTTTCCGACACCGGCAAAGCCTGCTTCAGCGCGAGGCCGTCCGGATCATCCTGCACAGTTGCGTCAGCGCCGCATCGTATCCGCCGCCCAGAATATCGACACAACGGCGGGCGAGCTTGATCTGCTCGGTCCGCGACATATCGTTATAGGCTTGCAGGGCATTGCGCATCGCGCCGGGAGACACCGTGCCCGAGCCGCCGGGATTGGTGGTGCTGCCGCCGGGATTTCCGGGTGTGCCGGTCGAACCGGAGCCGCCGATACCGACGCCGACACCGAGACCGACACCGCTCGAACCGCCCACATTGGCCCCGACATTGGCATTGATGCCGTCCGAGCCGCCAACGGAAGCGTTCACACCGGCATTGACGCCGCTGGAACCGCCGACGGAGGCATTGACGTCAGCATTGACCCCATTGCTGCCGCCGACCGATGCGTTGACATCCGCGCCCAGCCCGCCGCCGCTCCTGCCGCCGACATCCGCACTGGCGTTAACGCCACTGCTGCCGCCAACGGAGGCATCGACCCCGAGCCCGCCGCTGCCATTGTCGCCAACACTGGCATTAACCCCATTTTCGCCACCGATCCCGATATCCAGCGCATGGGCGTTGATTGGCAGGATCAGGCAGGCGGACAACAATAAATTGCGAGAAAAAGCCCTCATAATTTCCTCCCTATGAGTTTGGCCATTCCCGCCCCGCGTGGAAACTCCACCCTGACATCATAATTCAATTAGTAATTGCGTATATTCTAATTTATTAGAGGTCCCTAATATTACCCTAACGCCGCAACTACAGGTGTCGCAATCCGGCACAGCCACCCTCCGCACCATTTTGATCGGCGGCCCGGCAAAGACGGAAAACCGCGCGCGCAAACACGCGCAATTCAAAAGGATAAGTCAGCTTTGGGGTTGCACGCATGGCCTTGACCATGATAGACGCCGTGGCATTACCACCGTTGCCCCAATGGCGGAATTGGTAGACGCGCCGCACTCAAAATGCGGTTCCGAAAGGAGTGCTGGTTCGATCCCGGCTTGGGGTACCAT
>QFOL01000017.1 GCA_003241215.1 Agrobacterium fabrum | reverse complement strand
GTCGAATATGGGCTTCGATACGAGGCTTGGCGTCGAAACGCGGAACGCCTGTCAGTTCATTCCCCACGCTGGCGCCTGAGGAATAAACAAAATGGTTGATGCCGGTTTCGGCAGCGATATCCGCAATCGATATACCATGACGGACTTCGTCTTCGGCAGCCAGGCTGGCTGGCAGTACGCTAAAGACACCGTAAGCGTCCTTCATTGCTGTGCGGAGTACTTTGGTCTCTTCAAATGAACCCTGCACAAGCTCGACGCCTGAATTCTGTAATTGCAGCGATGCAGCTTTGGTGGAATCCGGAACGAGTGCGCGAACAGGCCATCCTGCCTTCAGCAAGGCTTTGGCGACAGATTCTCCCTGCCTTCCAGTAGCGCCGAAAACCAGAATGGGGTGCTTGCTATTGGTCACTTGAAACCCTCGCGTTAAACAAGGACCGTCTATATATACGAATGTAATTCTGCCGGAAGACGGCACATTTTTCAGCATCAGGCACAGGGATGATACCCTTGGAAGAACAGATCGATGCCGGCCCATCGTGCGGATCAGAAAACGACAGACACTTCAGCCCCATCCCGTCAAACGGGGTCTGCAGCCTGCTGAGTGACAAATGGACTGTGCCGGTTCTTTGGCGTCTTTCTCTCGCGGAAGATCATCGGCTCCGCTTTTCGACATTGAGAAAAGAGGTCGGTGAGATCACCCAGCGCATGCTGACGCTCACGCTGCGCAATCTCGAGCGTGAGGGATTTGTCGTGCGTCACTATTTTCCCGAAGTGCCGCCGCGTGTCGAGTACGAACTGACAGAGATCGCCCATGGAGCTTTGCGCGCCCTTGAGGGATTTAACTTCTGGGTTCACGACAATCTGGACACCATCAGAGCGCGCCGGCGCGCTTACGACCGGGCGGAGTTGTAAATCCAAGTGACCGAAATTGGCTGAGAAGGTCAGATGTCGCTTCTGAGGCCAGCGTAGACCTCAAGTCGGCATCCGTCAGAGGCAACGCCTTGGGGAGGCGTGCTGGAAGTCGATGGCTACTGACTAGAGATATTTTTACGGATAGGCGCGCTCGGTTTCTGGAGCCAAGCGTTTGATCGGCCGACATACGGGATTTCTTGAACCCGGGTTGCGGGAGCCGAGCCTGCCCGGCCACCATCAGTTCGTCATATCAAGCAGCTGAAGAACGCGCTGCGCCATATCTGTACCTCTGTCATCGGCGCGCCAGGCTAATAGTAGTGGAACGGAAAATGTCATCGGTAATGGGATTTTCGTCACCTTGGGGGAGGTTACTCCCACGGCGGACGGTAATATCGAACAATATCCGTGGCTGACAATCAGTTGCACCGCCACCGGTATGCTGTCGATTTCTATCAACTGCACCTTTGATAGCCACGTTGGTCCAAGCAGGTGCTCGAGAAAGCTCTCGGCCGTCTGGCGCAGTCCAGAGGCGCGGGAAGGCAGTACCAGGCGGTGTTTGAGGATCGCCTCGCGCATCTGTGACGGCGAATCTGCATCCGCCAGTTCAGGTGCTTCATGCTGCAGGAAACATGAAAGGTGGCTGCGCAAAACCTCACGGCTGCGCAGGCGAGAATTGTTGACTGGCATGTCGACAAGGACTGCATCGTATCGCTGCTGTTCAAGTCCTTCCAGCAGGCTGTCTGCAAGTCCGGGCTGCATCAGCAGCGGTGTGTCGAAACGCCGTGCCCAGTTGGCGGCAATGCGCGCCAGAATAATTGCCGACGGGCTGTCCGTCGTTGCGGGAGGAATGCCGCCGAATGACCAATGCCGCAAATGCCGCTTGAAACGCAGGGCGGATGTGGAGTCCAGCGCAGCCCAGATATCGCGTAACTTGTTGACGTGGGGCGATATGCGAAGCGCCTCGGGCGATGCGAGCGAGCCGCTGCGGGTCCGTTCAAAAAGCCGGACGCCCAGATTGTCCTCCAGCATCGCCATCATCCGCGTCAGCTGTGGTTGCCCGATTTGAAGCCTCAATGCGGATTTACGGATCGAGCCCGATTCGAGAATGTCCACGAAGCGGAAGAGTGCAATCAGCGACACGCTTCTCTGATAAATATCTTTCGTATGGTCATCGCCGCACGCGCCATGGATCGCGAAGATTTCATGGGCGGCCTGCGCGAGATAAGGGCCAAGTCTCCCGCCTTCGGCCGTCAGGATCAGGCCTTTTGCGCCCTGGACAAAAAGCCTGACGGAGAGGGCGCTTTCCAGACGGCTGACGGCATCCGATACAGTCGAAACCGGAATTCCCGTTGCGTTGGACGCAAGGTGGATGCCGCCGAGGCGAACCACCTGGTCACATAAAAGAATCGTCGAAACCTTCACCGCCCACGCCTCGTTTCGATCTTCCCATTTCGGCATCGTCTGTCCGGATTTTGGGATATACCACTAATTTAATTGTGCCTCATAGTCGAAATATGACAGGAGGACGACATGGCGGATTTCGATACGGTTCTGGCGGGGCGAGTCATTCTGACCGATCGCGAGATTTCTCGAGGTTTCGTGGCCATTCGCGAGGGGAAAACGGCACTCATCGGAGAAGGCCCCGCGCCGGCTGGACGAGAAAATCATGATTTCGGCACCGGCCTTATATTGCCTGGCGCCATTGATGCACAGGTGCATTCGCTGTCGCAGAAGGGGGCCGAGGGTTTTGCGGCTTCGACCCGTGCGGCGGTGGCGGGCGGCGTCACGACAATCGTGGACATGCCCTATGATGAGGGCAATCTTGTGTGTTCCGCCGAGGCCGTCGGGCGCAAGGTCGCGATGATCGACGCGGAGGCGCGCATCGACGTCGCGCTTTATGGCACTGTCGATCCGCAAGAGGGTCCCGCCCGCATTGCCGAACAGGCTGCGGCGGGAGTTTGCGCCTACAAGTTCTCGACTTTCGGCACGGATCCCCAACGCTTTCCGCGTATCCCACCTGCGCTGCTTCGCGCCTGTTTCGCCGAGATTGCAAAGACCGGGCTTGCCGCAGGCGTGCACAATGAGGACGACGCCTATGTCCGCGCCGCGATTTCCGAGGTCGAAGCATCCGGCATAACCGACTGGCGTGCGCACGGTCTGTCGCGTCCCGAATTGGCCGAGACGCTGGCGATGCTGCAGATTTACGAAACCGGCGCCGAGACGGATTGTCCGGCGCATGTCGTCCATTGCTCCGTCAGCCGCGGTTACGAAATCGCCGAGATGTATCGCAGGAACGGCCGGTATTCCTCCATCGAATGCTGCATTCACTACCTTGTTCTGGATGAGGAGAACGATGTCGCGCGGCTTGGCGGCAAGGCCAAGATCAATCCGCCGATACGCCCCCGCAAAGAAGTGGAGGCGATCTGGCGCCATCTGGCGGAAGGGCGGGTGTCGATGGTGTCCACCGATCATGTAAGCTGGAGCGAGGACCGCAAGACCAATCCCGATATGCTGAAAAATGCCTCCGGCGTCCCGGGGCTGGAAGTGATGGTGCCGCTCTTCGTCAAGGGCGCGATCGCACGCGGTGTGCCGCTGGTGTGGGCGGCTCGGCTTATGGCTGAAAATCCGGCCCGGCATTTTCGTCTGGACCACCAGAAAGGCGGGCTGCAGGTCGGGCGCGACGCTGACGTCATGGTGCTGGTCGATCGGCCCGTGGTGTATGACGCAGCCACCAGTCCACACTCCATTGCGGGGTGGTCGCCTTATCACGGCATGGAACTTCCCTGGACGGTCGCAGCCACCTGGCGGCGGGGCGAGATGGTCTTCGACGGTGAAAACGTGCTGGCTGCGCCGGGAACCGGCATTTTTGTGCGGCCGCCCGAAACGCTTGGACTGCGCAAGGGGCTGTTGTGATGCGCCGCAATCTCGATGCATCGATAAAGGACATAGAAGCGGATCTCGACGCGCTGGCGCAGATTACCGATCCGGAACGTCCCTGGACCCGCCGCGCCTTCTCGCCCCGTTTCGATGAAGGGCGCGACTATCTTCGGCGGCGTTTCCTGGGTGAAGGATTAAATGTGGCGACGGATGCGGGCGGGAACCTGATCGGTCGACGCGAAGGCACCGAACCGCAGGCCGGAACGATCATGCTGGGTTCGCATTCCGACACTGTGCCGGGCGGCGGACGTTTTGACGGTGTTGCCGGCGTCGTCGTTGCATTGGAGGTCGCACGCATTCTCTCCCGGCGTGGTGTTGCCTTGCGGCATAACCTTGCCGTCGTCGATTTTCTTGCAGAAGAAGTCTCCATTTTCGGCGTTTCCTGCATCGGTTCGCGAGCGATGGCGGGTGTTCTGCCGCGGGACTGGCTGAGGCGTATCAGCGACGGGCGCGATCTGGCGACGGCCATACGTGACGTGGGCGGCAAGCCGGAAACTCTTGGAGCTCCTTTGGCTGATGATCTGAAGGCCTTTCTGGAACTGCACATCGAGCAGGGGCCGGTTCTCGAACGGGAAAAAATTGCGCTCGGGGTGGTGACAACCATTGTCGGCATCAATCGCGTCGAGATCGAGGTTAAGGGCCGTCCGGATCATGCCGGCACAACTCCGATGGGGTTGCGCGCGGATGCCCTTGTCGCTGCGGCGCGGATCGTGAATGAGATCGAGCGGTACGCGACTGAGCTTTCCGGTGGTCCCGGGCATTTTACCGCAACTGTGGGCGAGTTCGAGATATCCCCCAACGCCGCCAATGTGGTGCCGGGCCGGGTCCGCATGCTGGTTGATATCCGCGCCGAGCGGGCCGAAGACAAGGAAGCATTCGTATCCTGGCTGACCGGACTTGAGGCGGACGGCGAAAACACGATCGAAGCGCGGCTGATTTCCGGCAATCCCGGCGTGCAGATGGATGATGGATTGCAGAAGATGCTGGCAAAGGCCGCCGACGGGCTGGACACGCCCTATCGCAAGATGGTGTCGGGCGCAGGCCATGATGCGGCATTCATGGCACGGCTGTGCCCTTCGGCGATGCTCTTCGTCCCTTGCCGCGACGGCCGTTCCCATTGCCCGGAAGAATGGGCGGATGCGGCCGATCTCGCTTTGGCGGCTGAAGTTCTGGCGAACACGGTTATGGAATTGGACAGAAAAAGGGAGGGCTGAAAGTGGCCAGAATTCTGACGGAGAAAGATGTGGAACCTGCGGTGCGGGGAGGCGCGGTCTATGCGGCCGGCGGTGGCGGCTGGGTCCACCACGGACGGAAGCTGGGCTATGCCGCGGTGAACGCCGGTGCGCCGGAACTCGTCTCCATCGACGAATTGAACGAAGATGACTGGGTGGCGACGGCTGCCGCCATCGGTGCGCCGGCTTCCACGACGCCCTGGGAAATGCGGGGCGTGGATTATGTCAAGGCCGTGCAGCTTTTGCAGGATGAGCTCGGTGCGAAGGTCGCGGCCCTGATGATCGGGCAGAACGGTAAGTCCTCGACCCTCAACGCATGGCTGCCTTCGGCCATCCTTGGCTGCAAGGTGCTGGATGCGGTGGGTGACATGCGCGCCCATCCGACCGGCGACATGGGGGCAATCGGCATGGCTGGAAAACCGGACCAGTCGATCCAGACGGCCGTCGGCGGAAATCGCGATCAGAATCGCTATATCGAACTCGTAACGCGCGGCGCAACCGGCCGTATCTCTCCCATCCTGCGCACCGCCTCCGACATGTCGGGCGGTTTCATCGCCTCGGCCCGCAATCCGGTTCGCGCCGGCTACGTCGCGAAGAATGCGGCGCTCGGCGGAATTTCCAAGGCGCTGGAGCTTGGTCAGGCAATCCTCGCCGCCGAGCCTCGAGGGCATGCGGCCGTTCTCGATGCGATCCTTTCGACTACGGGCGGCAGGATCATGATTGAAGGAGAGATCACGGCGAAGGATGTCGTTTATACGAATGAGGCTTTCGACGTCGGTACGGTCACCATCGGCAGGGGCGATGCGGCGCTGACCCTGCATGTGATGAACGAATACATGGCGGTCGATACGGTCGATGGCCGTCGTCTCGCAACCTTTCCGGACGTCATCACCACATTGTCGCAGGAGATCGAGCCGCTGTCTGTCGGTGAGCTGAAAGTCGGCATGAATATCCACCTGCTGCATGTCCCGAAGACCCTCATTCCGATCGGTGCGGGCCTGATGGACCCGGCGATCTATGTCCACCCTGAAAAGGTCATGGGTATCAACCTGACCAACTACGCATTGGAGGCCTGAAGATGCCGAGAGAGAATCCCCGCAATCCCGGCTTCCCGATCCCTTCAGGCCCGGACCTTCGAGCGAAGGGCTGGCGGCAGGAAGCGCTGCTGCGCCTTATGGAAAATGTGCTGGCTGTCGGCGAAGACCCGGAAAACCTCGTCGTCTACGCAGCACTCGGGAAGGCGGCGCGCAACAAGGCCGCATATGATGCCATTGTACGCGCATTGACGACCATGGACGAGGATCAGACGCTTGTCATCCAGTCGGGAAAGCCGGTCGGCTTGATGAAGACTTCGACCGAGGCGCCGATGGTCATCATGGCCAATTGCAACATGGTCGGCCAATGGGCCAAGGCCGAGAATTTTTATGCTCTCGAACGCAAGGGCCTCATATGCTGGGGCGGCCTGACTGCGGGGGCATGGCAATATATCGGCTCGCAGGGTGTCATTCAGGGCACCTATGAAATCTTCATGCGCATTGCCGAACGCCGCTTCGGCGGCACGCTGAACGGGCGTTTCGTATTGACCGCGGGCCTTGGCGGCATGGGAGGCGCACAGCCGCTTGCCGGCCGCATGGCGGGCGCGGCGATCCTGTGCGTGGAGATCAATCCGGAACGGGCCCGCACCCGCAAGGATATCGGTTATCTGGACGAGATCGCCGATGATCTCGATAGCGCACTGGCACGGATTGAAGAGGCCCGCGCAAAGGGTGAGGCGCTGTCCGTCGGCCTTGTCGGCAATGCAGCGGAAATCTATCCCGAAATAGCCGCGCGGGGGATCATTCCGGATATCGTGACCGACCAGACCTCCGCCCACGATCTCGTTTATGGCTATATTCCAATCGGTTATGATCTGGATCGGGTGCGCCGCCTGCGCAGCCAGAACCCGGATGAGCTGATCGAGGCCGGCAGGGCGTCGATTGCCAGACAGGTAACAGCCATGCTGGAATTCCAGCGGGCCGGCTCGGAGGTTTTCGACAATGGCAACCTGATCCGCACGCAGGCGCAGGCCGGCGGCGTTGCTGACGCCTTCGACATTCCGGTCTTTACCGAAGCTTATCTGCGCCCGCTGTTCTGCCGGGCGATTGGTCCCTTCCGCTGGATGGCCCTCTCCGGCGAGGCCTCTGATATTGCGCGGATAGACGAGTTGGTGCTGGAGATGTTTCCCGACAACAAGATCGTTACCAACTGGATTTCGCTGGCGCGCAAGCACGTTCCGTTCGAGGGGCTGCCGGCGCGCATCGCCTGGCTCGGCCATGGCGAACGAAGCGCACTCGCGCGGCGGGTCAACGCTCTGGTCGCTTCGGGCGAATTGAAGGGGCCGGTCGCCTTCTCTCGCGATCACCTCGATTCAGCGGGCATGGCGCATCCGAACATCATGACGGAGAACATGCTTGACGGTTCGGACGCCATCGCCGACTGGCCGCTTCTCGATGCGATGTTGCTCTGCGCTTCGCGCGCCGACCTCGTCGCGCTTCATTCCGGCGGTGGGGGATATGCGGGCTTCATGACCTCGGCAGGGGTCACAATCGTCGCTGACGGGACCAATTCGGCTGACGACCGGCTCTCGCAATCGCTCGATAACGATACGGGGCTCGGCGTCATCCGTTACGCGGATGCGGGCTATGCCGAGGCACAGGATGAAATTGCCAGCAAGGGCATAAATCACGTGCAGATCTGACAGGTCAAAGCGAGGAGACGCCATCAATCGCCACGAAAGGCGGAAAATTACGATCACCAATCAACACCACCTGTCGGCACCGGCAGGCCAAGAGGGGACAATAATGGAAAAAACATATCAAAATTTGTCAGTGACACCGGCCAGACGGTCATCACCGGAGCGCGCCGTTGCCGCAGCATCGATAGGCAACGCCCTGGAATGGTATGACTTCACTGTCTATGCGCTGTTTGCAATCTACATCGCCCATAATTTCTTTCCCGGCGGCGATCATACGGTCGAACTCGTGAAAGCCTTCCTCGCCTTTGGGCTGGGCTTCGTGATCCGCCCCCTGGGAGCCATCGTGATCGGGGTCTATGGCGACAAGGCTGGCCGAAAGGCCGCACTGTTCCTGACCATCATGATCATGGCGGCGGGCACCCTGCTGATCGCGGTGGCGCCGACCTATGCCGCGATTGGTGTGGGAGCGCCGCTCATGATCCTTGCCGGACGAGTGCTTCAGGGCTTCTCCGCCGGTGGAGAAATCGGCGGAGCAGCCGCCTTTCTTGTTGAACATGCGCCCGCCGACAAAAAAGGCAAATATGCTTCCTGGCTGCAGGCAAGCATGGCGATTTCAAATATCATGGGTGCACTTGTCGCCTTTGCGGTCACCTCGCTTCTGACGGAGCAGGAGATCGGAGACTGGGGCTGGCGGATTCCGTTCTTCATTGGCGTATTGATCGCGCCGGTGGGCCTGTGGCTGCGCAAGACGCTGGACGAAACGCCGGCTTTTCAGGCCGAACAGGCAAGCCTGGAGAACCAGTCCGCCAAAACACCCCTGAAGCTCGTCTTCTCGGACTATTTCAGCCATCTCATCAAAGGCTTCGCTTTCTCGATCCTGTGGGCGGTTTGCGTTTACGTGCTGATCATCTACATGCCGATCTTCGTTCAGCGTGCTTTCGGTTTCAGCCCTTCGGAGGCGTTTACGGCATCGCTGATTGGCAACGTCTTCCTCGCGGTCGGTTGCGTCAGCGCCGGCAGCATTTCGGACAGGATCGGCCGGCGCTTGATGCTTACCATTGCCGCCGGCGCAATGCTGGTCGCGGTCTACCCCCTGATCTGGTGGCTGCAATCCTCACCGACGCTGACGACGCTCATCATCGTGCAAAGCCTCTTCTGCATCATGGTCTCGGGATATGTCGGGGTCGCGCCCGCAACCCTGTCCGAGGTTTTCCCGACTAATATCCGCACCACCGGCATGTCATTGGCCTACAATGCCGCCGTAACGATCTTCGGAGGATTTGCCCCGGCGATGCTGACCTGGCTTGGCAGCACGGGCATCGGTTATCACGCGCCCGGATTTTACGTCATGGCCGCCGCATTCATATCGCTGATAGCGGTCCTGATCCTGCCGAAGCCGTATTCCACGAACTGAAGGAGATGGGCCGCTCAAGGCCCAGCTCCCCCAATTGCTCCACCCGTCATGTCTGTAAAATTTCCAGTCGAAGCGAAGCCGTTTCGACGCCGGACAGTGCTGCAAACATGACAGCATAGTAATAACCAACTCAAGGGAACATCATGTCTGTTAAAAACGGGACTATTCATCGCCTCTCCATTGTCACAGCCTTTGCGATCGTCGGGTTTGCTGCTTCAAACGCACGGGCGGAACATTGGTCCATCGACGGCCAAAGCCTGACCGTGGAACAGGTCGTCGGCCTGGCGCGGGATGACAGCGCCAAGATTACTCTTACCGAAAGCGCGGGCAAACGGATCGCCGAAGGCTTCGATCTGGTGATGGAGGCCGCTCTGCAAGGTAAGGCGGTCTACGGCCTGACGGTCGGCGTTGGCTGGAACAAGGATCGACCTGTTTTCGCGATGAAGGACGGCAAGCGCGTGCTGGACGACGATCTGCTGAAACTGTCACGCGCTTTCAATTCGACATCCCTGCGCGCGCATGGCGCAGGCGTGGGCGAGCCGATGGCGGTCGAGGCCGTGAGGGCGGGCATGGCGATCCGTCTAAACCAGATTGCAACTGGCCGAACCGGCGTTCAGAGTGCTGTCGCGGAAATGTACAGGCAGTTCCTGGAGCAGGGGATCACCCCGGTCGTTCCTTCACGCGGTTCTGTTGGCGAGGCGGATATCACCCTTGCCTCCCATATCGGTCTGGCGATGGTCGGCGAGGGGGAGGTCTTCATGAAAGGCAATCGCATTCCCGCAGCGCGCGCCCTGACCGAGGCCGGCATCGCTCCGCTTGAGCCGGTTGGCAAGGATTTCCTTTCGATCCTCAGCACGAATGCGCTGACCGCCGGACAGGCTGCCCTGCTGGCGCACGATACGGCGGGTTATCTCAAGAAGGAAGCCGTTGTCTTTGGTCTTGCACTGGAAGGTTTTAACGGCAATGTCGCCCCTTTCCTCGCGGCGACGAACGAGCTGCGCCCCTTTGCCGAAAACACATCCGGGGCACTGATGGTTCGCTCTGCCCTTGACGGCAGTTATCTCTGGTCACCCTCGAAGGATAGGGCGTTGCAGGACCCGCTGTCTTATCGCACCATGGCCTATGTGCTCGGCGGAGCCGAAATTGCAACGCAGGATTTGACCAAGGCGCTGGAAATCCAGATCAATCACAGTGATGACAATCCGGGCGTGGTTGCGGGAGCCTCGGACGACAAGGCTTCCGGGCAGGTCTCGCAGTATTTTATCGAGGGCGAAGTATCGGGAGCGATCTATCCGAGCGCGGGTTTTGAGATGCTGCCGGTGGCCTCAAGGGTTGAAGCACTGAACACGGCGCTGGTGCGTCTGTCACAGGCCATTACGATGCAGACGATCCGCTTCGAAAATCCGGATATGACGCATCTTTCGCGGTTCCTTGCTGCTGAAACCAATCAAGGACATGCGTTTGGCGCGATCCAGAAACCGCTCGTCGCGCTTCTGGCCGAAAATCAGCAGATCGGCGCGCAGGCCCCGGTCGGTTCGATCGCAATGGCAGGAAATATCGAGGATCTGGACAGCCACGCCCCGCTTTCGGTCGCCAATCTCGGCCGAATTCTGGATAACCTGTACTGGATGTCCTCGATCCAGTTGCTACATGCGGCGCAAGCTGTTGATCTGCGCAAACCCGGGCAGTTGGGAGCGGGAACGAAAGCGTTGTTTGAAGACTATCGCCAGGGTGTGCCCTTTGTGGCGACGGACCGAATATACAGCAATGATTTCAGTACGGGTTATCGCTTTCTAAAGGCCCGTTGAGCAGTTGTTGTATTGGTGTTGAACCAGATGAGAGGACCGACGTCTTCGGACCGTTTCGCAAAGCAGAAACTCGGCGCTGCGGCACGGCCCGACGACCTCGGCCATTTCTATCCGTGGGGAACCTTGGATAGGATGCGTGCTTCGGGTTCCTCTCGTCGGTATCGGCTTCCGGCGTCAGCGGGCCGTGCTCGCCAATAACCGCGATCATCGCGAACGGAACGTTTCAATCAGCGCGCAGATGACGGCCGGGAGTTGGGGCCAGAGCCACTCAGGCCTTGACATAGACCCAGGCAGAGATGCCGGATTTCAGGGTTACTTCTATTCGTTTATAGTCGGACACTTCAT
The DNA here is from genome assembly GCA_003241215.1 of Agrobacterium fabrum. Taxonomy (GTDB): domain Bacteria; phylum Pseudomonadota; class Alphaproteobacteria; order Rhizobiales; family Rhizobiaceae; genus Agrobacterium; species Agrobacterium fabrum_A. Next base: position 18,733 of record QFOL01000017.1, on the reverse strand, counting down.
AGGCGTCTGCCGCAGCCAGTTCCTCGGTGGTGATCCGGAACACTTTGCCGGTTACCGCATCATCGGGATTACCGGAGGGAATAACGATCGGATGGTAGCGCTCGCCACTTTTCTCCAGCACGGCCGGATCGGTGATCTCGACCATTTCCTTGCGAAACCCCGGCATACTGTCGTCCGAGCCATGCAATAGCCGTCCAAACGACGCCATCTGGACATTGTCCAGTTGCAGTGTTCCATAGGAGAAGAGATGGATGGTTAGAGGGTCAGACATCGGGCACCTTGTTTGCGGCGGTTGTTCGGATTGGCGGGTTATGGCAATGCTGCATCGATCAAAATAACGCTCGACTCGTTTGAAGCCGATACAATGTCCAAGGGAGGACACCATGAAAATCAGCGCACGCAATCAGCTCAAGGGTAAAATCGTCGAGGTCACCAAGGGTGCAACGACATCCCATGTTTTCATCGACATCGGCGGCGGCGCGATCGTCACTGCGTCGATCACCAACCAGTCGGTTGACGAACTCGGCCTTGCTGTCGGTGGCTCGGCCTATGCGATCATCAAGTCCTCCGACGTGATGGTTGGCGTCGACTGATCGTTTCAGGGTTTCTGGCAATAATGTGCGCTCCCGTCGTCGCCGGTCTGGAAATCGCCCGGCTGCGGCGGCGCGATTGGCTTGAACAGGGTGCGGTCGGGCTTGAGATCGATCAACGGCGTGCCATCCAGGCAGTCGAGGCCGCGCACCAGAAGCGTTGCGCCCTCGACGGCCTCGAGCTTGACGATCGATGTGCCGATCGGATTCGGCCGCACCGGCGAGCGTAACGAAAAGGTCCCGTGCACCTTGCCATTGCTGGCCGGGCTTTGCAGGACGAGATCACGGCGTGACCGATCAAGCCAATAGAGAACTTCCAGCCGTTCGAAGGCATCGATACCGCGCAAACCCATAACCCAGGGCTCGAAGATCTCGATCCTGCAGATGGGGCCGTCATGCCGGCCCTGCCTTGGCGTCTCCATGCGCGACGTCCATGGCGTCGAGATGCTGCCGATGAACACCAGGCCGGCATCCGTCGCCGGCGGCGGATCGACGGCGACTTCGTTTTCACGGATTTCGTTCTCACGAACCATCGGTATCTCCTTCTGTCGATGATCGAGCACGCGGTGCGCAAAGCCGCGCTTCGCTGCCGTCGATGGAGCCGACGACAACGTCGATACCATAGAGCTGTTTGAGTGCTTCGGGCGTCAGCATCTCTGCGGTCGGTCCGAGCCCAATAAGTTCGCCGTCATGAAACAGGGCAACGCGATCTGCGACCATGAAGACGTGATCGGGATTGTGGGTCGACAGGATGATCGAAATCCCGCGTGCCGCCAGCTGCTGGATATGGGAAAGCAGCCGCAGCTGGTTGCCGTAGTCGAGGTTTGCCGTCGGTTCGTCCATCACCAGGATTTCCGGCTGCTGGGCGAGAGCCCGCGCAATCAGGGCCATCTGGCGTTCGCCGCCGCTGACCTCGGTATAGGGGCGGTCTTGCAGATGCCCCATACCAAGACCGGCCAGGGCGCCCAGCGCGATATCCCGGTCATGCCCATCGGGCGCTGCAAAGGCTGGCAGGTGCGCAGTGCGGCCCATCAGCACGACATCGAGAACGGTGAACGGAAAAAGTGCTGCGTGTGTCTGTGGGACGTAGGCGATGCGCTTGGCCCGTTCGCGACGCGACCAACCGGAGAGCGCTTTCCCGTCGAGGAGAACCTCACCCGCCTGAACCGGCAATAGACCCAGGATGGTTTTGAACAACGTGGTCTTTCCGACTCCGTTAGGTCCCAACAGCGCCAAAACCTCGCCCTTTGCGACGGCGAGGGTTACTTCCCTGCCGATCGTGCGGCGGCCGTGGCCGAAGCCGAGAGCACGTAGCTTGAGTATCATTGCCAACCCTTTTTGCCGGCTGCGAGCAGCCAGAGAAAGAAGGGTGCTCCAACTGCCGCCGTCAGGATGCCGAGCGGCACCTCTATCAGCGCGATGCTGCGGGCCAGCATGTCGACCACCAGCAGATAGCCGCCGCCGAGCATCATCGAGGCCGGCAGCAGTTTTCGAAAGTCGGGACCGACAAGCATGCGGGCCATGTGGGGAATGATCAGGCCGACCCAGCCGATGATCCCGGTTACAGAAACGGAGGCAGCGGTGATCAGCGTTGCGGCCGCGATGAGAAGTGCGCGTGTGCGAAATGTGTCGATACCCATCGTCTGAGCTTCGTCGTCGCCGAGCGTCATCACGTTCATGCGCCAGCGCAACAGGAAGAGCGGGACAAAGCCAATGATCAGGGCCGGCAGAATGGAGAAGGCGTCAAAGTGGGTGATCGCCGTCAGGCTGCCTAGCAACCAGTAGGTGATGGCTGGAAGCTGGTCATAGGGATCGGCGAGGATCTTGGTCAGCGAAATGCCTGCGCCGACAACCGCACCGATCGCAACGCCGGCAAGCACAAGGGTTAGCACCGGATCTCGGCCACGAATGGAGGCGCCGATGGCATAAACGGCGGCAACAGCAAGGAGACCGCCGACGAAGCCGAGCAACTGGATGGCGATGACGGGGAGGGACAGGAAGATGCCGAGGACCGCGCCGAGGCTGGCGCCGGCGGAAACGCCGAGAATATCGGAGGAGACCAGCGGATTGCGGAACAGGCCCTGATAAGTGGCGCCGGCCGCCGCAAGCGCCGCGCCGACACAGACGCCGGCCAGAACACGGGGCAGGCGGACATTCCACAGTACGGTCGACAAAATCGGATCAGTCATCCCGCCGGTCAGCGCCGCCTTTGCCGCACCAAACAGCGCGACCGGCCCGGCGCCGTATTTTCCGACCATCATCGAGATGATGGACAGAGCCAGCAAACCGCAGAGACCAAGCCATAAGCCGGCGGCGGTGTTGCGCGGTCGCGTCACCACAACGGCCGTCATTGCGATTCCGTCAAGGCGCCCTTCAACAGCGCCGTCACCTGGTCGTCGGTGAGAGCGACCTGATAGAACAGCTTGTAGAATACGCGAACCTCTGCCGAGAGATCTTCGGAAAACGTCGCCGGATAGAAAAGCTTCTCCAGCCAGGCGATACCGATCAGCCGGTTGATGCCAGGCGGTGAATCGAACCAGCCGAAAGGCAGAGACGGCGCCACGAAAACACGCTTGTTTTTGACGGCGTCGATATTGGCCCAAAGAGGATCGCTCTTGACGGTCCTTGCGAACTTGCCGCTGGCAGCGAGGATTGTGTCGGGATTCCAGGACAGGATCTGTTCCAGCGAAACCTGGGTCAGCCCGCCGGTGCCCGCCGCGGCTGCAACATTGGTCGCGCCGGCCGCCTCAAGGATTTCCAGATTGATCGACCCGGAGAGGCCGGTCTCCAATCCTTCCGGACCGCGTCCATAATAGACTTTCGGACGCCTGGTCGTCGGGACCGCCCCGAGCTTGTCGTTCAGCCTCTTGATGGTGGCATCGGAATAGTCTGCGAGCATCTTGGCCCGCTCTTCGACCCCCAGCAGATCGCCGATCTGCCGCAGCGTCTCGCCGGATTTGGCGAAACTACCGTCGACCAGCACGTAGGGGATGCCGGTCTGGGCCTGAACCTTGTCGGCAAGCGAGGCGTAGGTAGCATCCACGGTTCCAACGTCGAGGATGATGTCTGGTTTGGCGGCCAGCACCGCTTCCATGTTCGCCGTCCCGCCTTTTCCGGTCAGCCGCCCATAGGTCGGGAGGTCGCGAACGGACGGAAGCAGATAGGCCTTCTCCTCGTCGCTGGGCGATCTCACCCATCCTGTCAGCTTTTCCGGCGCCAGCGTGTAAACCAGGATGGATGCCGGCGGACCGGCGGGCAGCACGCGGCCGATCCTGTCGGGGATTTCGACCTTGCGGCCTGCGGCGTCGGTAATCATGCGCGCCTGCGCATCGGTCGCCAGAACACCGAGAATTGTGAATGACAGGACCGTCAGAAATCTGAGCATACCAGTCTCTTGCCTTGTTATGACGAGAACGAACCGGCGGACTATTGCACGCCGTTGTATTTAATGGAATATCTCGATGCCCGAACGGGTTCCGTTTCTCGATCAAAGCCAATGACGGCTCGCTTGGGCGGGGTGGACCTCTTTTTTACGCCACCCGAGATCGGAATGAAAAAGCATAATGGATTCCGCAAGCCCCCATATCACCACTGAGCCCAGCGGCGCCGTCCTGTTTCATTGCCGGTCAATTCTAGCTCCCGGGAGGCGCGGGGACGGGATTGCCAGAGGCAGCGCCGCCAGGAGCACCGGCAGGATCAATGCCGACCATGCTGCTCCATAACCAAAATGATCGACCAGAAGCCCGAATATGTAAGGACCCAGTGCCATGACCGCCAAACAGACCGTTGATGCAAAGGCGATCGTGGAGGCTATCGACCCTTTCGGTGCGCTCTCCGCGATCTGCAGGAGGTAAAGCGGAAACCAGCCGATCCCGAATAACCCCAGCACGACAAGCAGGAAGAGCATCACCGGTAGCGGCGTGCCGACGGGGAGGGCCGCAAGGATTGTGGCGACGCCGGCGGCTATGATGGATACCAGGCCGAACGATTGACCACGCAGGCCGGGCCGGAAACGGTCGCTGATCCACGGCAGCAGAATGCGGCCCGGAATGCCCGCAAGCTGTGTGACGGCGAACATCGAGGAAGCGGCAAAAAGGCCAAGTCCCAGCCCATCGGCCATGAAGCCGATGACATGAGCCGTGAGGGTGAATTGAAAGGCGGACATGGCGATACCAAGCCGCAATACCGGCCAGAAGCTGCGGTCCTGCCCGACCGTGCGGATGAGTTTTGCCAAAGGAAGCGGCCGCTCGGTTTTGGCGGCGATGTCGCTTCCCTCGCGATAAAGTCCCCAGAAGAGTGCGGCGCCGGCGATGGAAACACCGGCGCAGAGCCAGGCTGCGGCGTGCCACCCGTAACGGACAGCCAAGAGCGGCAGGAGAGCGGCCGCAATCATTGTCCCGAAGGGAACGGCGGCCTGCCGGAACCCCGTCGCAATGCCGCGTTTTTCGGGCGGAAACCAGCGCATGATCGCCCGTGTGCCGCCGGGTTGCACGGCTGCGTAGGTGCCGCCCAGAAATGCGATGCAGGCAAGCAGCGCGGGCAGGCTGTTTGCGAATGCCGCCGCGCAGGCCATGGCAATCGCCATGCCGAGCATGGCGATGCCGACGATGCGCCTTTCGCCGTGCATGTCGATGGCGCGCCCGAGCGTGAACATCGTGGCGATCTGGACACCGTTCATGACAGTGACGGCAAGCGAGGCAGATGCAAGGGAAACGCCGAATGCTTCCCGCCAGAAGGGCACGAGAATGTAAATTCCCTGGGATACGAATGAGCCTGCGGTTTGTGTTCCAACCGCAACGGCAAGGACCGCCCAGATTTTGTGGTCGGCGGCAGGTGCGGGGCGAGGCGAGGCGGAAGATATCTGTGGCGGCACGAAAAGCTCCTGTCGAGGGTCTCCTGCAATAACCCTGCTGCGGAGCCGATAGAATTCAGGGCTTGCAAGTTTCAGCGATAACAGCTTGTTATGAAAGCCATGCGTTCACTGGATTCCGAGGCCGTCGAGGCCTTTCTTCTTGTTGCCGAATTGCAGTCGTTCACGCGGGTTGCAGGCGTGATGAATACGACGCAGGCGGCCATTTCCCTGCGCCTGCGCCGGCTTGAGGAGATGCTGGGGCATCGTCTGCTTGAGCGAACGCCGCGCCGCGTGCGATTGACGGCTGCCGGCGAACGCTTTCTGGAACCGGCACGCGCCTATGTCGCCGCCGGCCGTCGCGCGCTCGATGTCTTTGGGCAGGAGCCGACGCGTCTGGCGATCGGTGTCACCCATCATCTGATCGGGGCGGACCTGCCTCGGATACTCCGGGTGGTCAGCGAGCGCGAGACGGGCGTTACGCTTCATCTTCGAACCGCCGGCACAAGGACGCTGCTTGAACTCTACGATGCCGGAGACCTCGATGCGATTGTGGTGTTGCGGCATGACGATATCCGTCGGGATGGCGAGCTGCTGTTTCAGGAGAGCTTTGGCTGGTACTGCAGCGCGGATTTCGATCTCTCTCCAGGCCGATCCGTACCCCTTGTGCTGCAGCCGGAACCCTGCAATTTGCGGGCCATGGCCCTTCGCGCGCTGGATGCCGCAGACATCTCCTGGCATGAGGCGTTTGTCGGGACCGGCGCAACGGCGGTGGGCGCGGCTGCCGAAGCCGGAATCGGCGTTGCGCTTCTGGCGCAAAGCGCGGCTCCCGCCGGCGTGCGGGAAGTGAGCGGCGAGGTGCTGCCCGGGTTGCCGAAACTGGATGTCGTGATGATTTCCACGGTCACCGGCGACCACGCGAACGCCGTGCTTCGACGGATCACGCGCGCTTTTCGATCACCTTGAAACGGCGGCTTTTTGCGGCCCGGATGTGAGCCGGTATAGTTGGGTTTCGTGATTGATCGTAAAATGCCAGCTGCGCCGCTTATGCGGCCTGCCAGACCTACCGCTAACTAAGCCTCATGGCGACGATCGGGCTCAAGCGCATTGCATGCTGAACAGCCCGATCGCGCAGGCCGGCTTAGCCGTTTCGGTGTCCTCCGCCCCAATACATTCCGGCTCTCGCGGTCAAAAGCATCACCATTCCTCGCCGTATGAGGCCCGTATATTTTGAGAAAATGTTACGCATGGCTTTTCCCTTCTTCATCTTTGATTGAGCGGATATAGGCGCGCCAACCGCCAAGACCCGTCACTTCCACGGCGTCCCTGAGCGCATAGGATTCACACAGGAAGCCGGAGATTTGCGACCCGTCGTCCAGCGTCACCTTGCCGATGCCGAGCGGGGCGGGAATGTTCTGCACGAAACGTCCGAAGGTCTCGGGCGTCACCCTCCAGACCTCCACCTCCAGCCCCGCGCCTTTAAAGCCGGGCTCCCGCAGCAGGCCGGGTTTCGGTGGAACGGTATTCGGCAAGACGAACAGCCGGTAGTCGCCGGCCGTGCGGCAGGATTTCATCAGCCTGCCGCCGGGGCCCGTGAGTTCGTGATTGAGCGGCATGCCGGTGAGATGGGCGCCGACAACGACAATCGGCACCAGCCCGTCATCGCTATCCGCTACTTTCGAAGCTTCCGGCAAGGCAGCCTTGCGGTCCTTGCCCATGCCGGGCTGCAATGCGCGGTGCAGCATATCGGCAAATGGCGCCAGCGCATCGTCGGAAAAGGCCGGGCCGAACAGGGTGACACCCGCAGGCAGATGATCCGCGATATCGAAGCCCGCGGGAACAGCGATGGCCGCATAACCGAACAGATTGGCGAAATTGGTATATCGCCCGAAATGGCCGTTCTTCGCGATCGGGTCCGCGCGCATCTCCTCCACCGTGTAGGTGGTCGGCGATGTCGGCAACATCAACACATCGGCTTTCGCCCATTCCGCTGATGCCTTCTGGCGAAGCGTCTCAAGCCCGTATAGTCCCTCGAAGGCGTCGACGGCATCGTATCGCCTTGCTCCTTCGATGATTGCCCTTACGGTGGGATCGAAATCGCCGGCATTGGTCGCCAGGAAATGCTTCACCGCCGCCAGACGCTCGGCCACCCATGGGCCGTTATAGAGCAGCTCGGCGGCCTGACGGAACGGCGCATAATCGAAGGGGACGATCTCTGCGCCGAGCATTTCCGCTTTTTCGATAGCCGCGTCATAGAGCGCCTCGAAAGCGGCATTGCCGAAAAATTCCTGTTCCCCGGGTTCAAGCACACCAATGCGCAGCCCGGCAGCCGGCAGGGCGGCCGGTTTTGCCCTGCGCGAGAAGGGATCGGCGGGGTCATAACCCTCCATGACCCTGCGCACGGCCACGCCGTCGCCCACCGTGGCGGAAAAGACGGTCACGACGTCCACCGAACGGCATGCGGGTACGACACCGACATTCGGCACCAGTCCGGGTGTCGGCTTGATGCCGACAATATTGTTGAAGGCGGCCGGCACGCGGCCGGAGCCGGCCGTATCCGTGCCGAGCGCGAAACTGGCAAGACCAGACGCCACCGCCACGGCGGAGCCGGAGGAGGAGCCTCCCGACACATAGGCCCTGTCGAACACCGATCGCGGCGCGCCGTGCGGCGAGCGTGTGCCGTTCAGCCCGGTGGCGAACTGGTCGAGATTGGTCTTGCCGATGACGATTGCACCCGCGGCCTTCAGCCGGGCGATGACGGTCGCATCCTGTTGCGGCAGATAGGCAAAAGCCGGGCAGGCGGCCGTTGTCGGCAGGCCGGCAACGTCGATATTGTCCTTGACGGCAAAAGGCACGCCCCACAGCGGCAGGCTGTTGGCCTTTGGCGCACGGGCCAGAAGGTCGCTGGCGGCGGCGCGCAGATATTCGCCCGGCGTCTTCGTTATGAAGATCGCCGGATCGTCCGATGCGTCGATGCGGCGAATTATCGCCTCGACGAGATCGAGCGGGCTCAGCCCCTTTGCATAGGCATCTTTCAGCGACGCGATATCGAGAATGATCGGCAACATTACATGGCCTCCAGAACGACCAGCACGTCGCCGGCCCTGACATTGCGGCCCGGCCCGGCGCGGAGATCGCGCACCTTGCCCGCGGCGTGCGCGTTGACGGTGATTTCCATCTTCATGGATTCGATGATGGCGAGCGTTTCGCCGGCCGCCACCTTCTGCCCTTTTTCCACCAGCACTTTCCAGACATTGCCCGGCACGGCGCTTTCAATGCCGAAGCAGCCGTCGGGAATATCGCCCCCGAGGCCGGGACCGACGCCTTCATCGACAACGAAACTGTCGAGCCCCTGATCTTTCCAGCGTTGGCGTTCCGCCTCGAAGGCGGCCTGCTGGCCCGCCTTGAATGCGCCGATTGCGGCGGCATTCTTCTGAAGCTCCGCCTCGTAATTCGCATAGGAAAACTCGCCCTCTTCGATACGGACGGGATAACCCCCATGGGGAAAGGCGGCGCGGGCTTCGGTCAATTCGCCGTGGCTGACGGGAAAGAAACGGACCTGATCGAAGAAATCGAGCAGCCAGGGTTTGTCCTTGCCGAAGACCGGCGTTTGTCGCCACGTATTCCACATCTGGATGGTGCGCCCGAAGAGCTGATAACCGCCCGGCCCCTCCATGCCGTAGATGCACATATAGGCGCCGCCGATGCCGACGGCGTTTTCCGGCGTCCAGGTGCGCGCCGGATTATATTTTGTCGTGACGAGGCGATGGCGCGGGTCGAGCGGCGTGGCAACCGGGGCGCCGAGATAGACATCGCCAAGCCCCATGACGAGATAGGAGGCGTTGAAGATTTTGTCTTTCACCGCCTGTTCGTCATCCAGACCGTTGATGCGGCGGATGAATTCAATGTTCGAGGGGCACCAGGGCGCATTGGGGCGCACCAGTTCCTGATATTTTCGCATCGCCAGCGCCGCATCCGGATCGTCCCATGACAGCGGCAGCCAGACGGTGCGGCTCGGCACCTTCACCGAGTGAACGGAAGGCATGCCGCTTTCGATTTCGGAAAGAAGGCCGAGCAACCGGCCACGCGTCACATGCGATCCATCGTAGTGAATTTGCAGCGAGCGGATACCGGGGGTCAGGTCCATCAGGCCGGGAACGCCGGCTTCCCGCACCGCCTGCATCAAAAGATGGCTGCGCAGGCGCAGGCTGACATCGAGCTGCATCGGCCCATATTCGACAAGCAGATTGTCGTCGCCCTGCCGGCGATAAACGACCGGAACCTCGCCGTCATCGCGATGGCCGAGAATAGGAGAGCCGGCATTGTCGCCAATGCGTTTGACGATGGGGCCGGCAATGGGATCTGCCGCCCGCGCAACCGGATGAAAGCGGATTTTGTCGCCCGGTTTGAACTGTCCCATCTTCCATTGCTCATCCGCGGCAATCACCGCCGGGCAAACGAAGCCGCCGAGGGACGGGCCATCCGGCCCGAGAATGATCGGCATGTCGCCGGTAAAATCGATGGCGCCGATGGCATAGGCATTGTCATGGAGGTTCGAGGGGTGAAGCCCGGCTTCCCCGCCGTCCTCGCGCGCCCATTTCGGCGCGGGCCCGATGAGGCGTACACCCGTGCGGGCCGAATTGAAATGCACCTCATATTCGGTCGCAAACAGGGTCTCGATATCGTCCTCAAGGAAAAAATCCGGTGCGCCATGGGGGCCGTAGAGCACGCCCACCGACCATTCGCGAGTCAGGTCGGCAGGTTCGGAGGCGGCTTTCGCATCGGTTTGGCGCGCGCGGGCGAGGCGAAGAACGTGGCCGGCGCGCAAGGCGCCGGTGGCGTTGCCGCCGAACTGACCAAGCCCGAAAGTGGCGCGGGAGCCGAGCACGACCGGCGCGTCAAAACCGCCGGCTACCGCGAGATAGGCCCGCTGCCCCGCACCGCCGATCTGGCCGATGGTAAGCGTCTGCCCGGCCCTGACCGTGACAGGGGTGTTATGCGGAACGGGTTCGCCGTCGCACGTCATCGGCATTTCCGCGCCGGCAAGCGCCACCGTCACATCCGCAAAGAACTTGAGCACCGGCCCGGAAACGGTGATTTCCAGAGCCGCGGTGTGGTCGTGATTGCCGACCAGCCGGTTCGCATGACGGAAGGAACGTTCGTCCATCGGCCCGCTCGGCGGCACCCCGACATGCCACAGGCCGAGACGGCCAGGCAGTTCCTGAAGGCTCGATTGCGCTCCCGGTGCAATGACCTCGACGACATCCGGCACGAAGGGAAAATCCTTCAGCGCCGTGGTTGCGACATTGCCGGTGCGGAAAAGACTGGAGCCGGCAATCGCCCTGAGATAGTCGAGGTTGGTCTCGATGCCTGAAATCGCGGTGTGCGACAGGGCGGCGCCGAGACTGGCGATTGCCGCGCTGCGATCCGCACCCGTGACGATGATCTTGGCCAGCATGGGATCGTAAAAAGGCGTTACTTCCGTGCCGGTCTCTATCCAGCCATCGACCCGAGCGTCTTCGGGAAAAACCACCTCGGTCAGAAGACCGGCGCTCGGGCGAAAATCGGCATGCGGCATTTCCGCATAGACACGCGCCTCGATGGCCGCGCCCTTCGGTACCAGCTGTTCTGCACCGGCCAGGACATCGTCGCCGGCGGCCTGACGGATCATCCATTCCACCAGATCGATGCCGAAGACGGCTTCGGTCACCGGGTGCTCCACCTGCAGCCTCGTATTGACCTCCAGGAAATAGAATTCCTCGCGGGCCGGATCATAAATGAACTCGACCGTGCCGGCGGAGCGATAATTCACCTGTTTTCCGAGCGAGACGGCCGCCGCGTGCAGGCGCGCCCGAACCGCATCGGAAAGCCCGGGGGCGGGTGTTTCCTCGATGACCTTCTGGTTGCGGCGCTGAAGCGAGCAGTCGCGTTCGCCAAGTGCGATCACCCGTCCCTTGCCGTCGCCGAATATCTGCACCTCGACATGGCGGGCCTTCGCCACGAACCGTTCCAGATAGACGCGGGCGTCGCCAAAGCTCGCTTTCGCCGTGCGCTGCACGCTCTCGAAGGCCGCTTTCAGCGCGGCGTCGTGGACGCAGAGCTGCATGCCGATGCCACCGCCGCCGGCGGTGGATTTCAGCATGACCGGATAACCGACGGCTTCCGCGGCGGCGAGCGCCTCTTTGACCGAACCAAGCAGCCCGGAGCCCGGAAGCAGCGGCACACCGCTTTTCTGCGCCAGTTCCCGGGCGGTGTGCTTCAGGCCGAAATCGGCGATGTTTTCCGGTGTCGGGCCGATGAAGACGATGCCTTCGGCCGCCAGCCTTTCGGCAAAGCCGATATTTTCGGAAAGAAAGCCATAACCGGGATGGACCGCTTCCGCCCCCGTCTTTTTGCAGGCGGCAATCACCGCTTCGACATCGAGATAACTTTCTGCGGAGGGCGCCGGCCCGAGGCGTATCGCTTCGTCGGCCGTCAATGCCGCCCTGGCGAAGCGGTCGGCATCGGAATAGACCGCAACGGAGGCAATACCCATGTCCCGCAGCGTCCTGATGATGCGGACGGCGATTTCGCCACGATTGGCGATGAGGACTTTCTTGAACATCGGCTCACTCCTCCCCGTTCCAAACGAGCACCCTGATCGGCGTCGGATCGAAACCATTGCAGGGATTGTTGATCTGCGGGCAGTTGGAGATGACCAGCAGCACATCCATCTCGGCCACCAGTTCGACGTAGTCGCCGGGCGAGGAAATGCCGTCCACGATGGTCATGCCGCCATTGGGCGAGATGGGCACATTCATGAAGAGGTTGATATTGGAAACGACATCGCGTTTGCCCATGCCGTATCTGGCGACCTCGGCGACGAAATTGTCCCGGCAGGCATGAAGATATTTCGTTCCGTGGCCGAAACGCACCGTGTTGCTTTCGCAGGAGCAGGCGCCGGCGGAAGTGTCGTGACGGCCGCAGCTGTCGGCGGTCACGGTCAACATCACACGACCCTCGCTCGACATGATTTTCGTGCCGGTCGAAATATAGGCCGCGCCCTGCGCCCACACCGTATCCTGACTGGAGTAGCGTTCGGAAAAGTCTCGAGCGTTGTAAAACAGCGTATCGATGGCCTGCTGGCCGTAAGTGTCTTCGATGCGAACCGTGGCGCCCTTGCGGATGAAGGTGGAGAAGGGTTTTTCCGCCGGGACGTAGTGGTTTTGCGCCGCATTTTCACATGTGCGCGACGAAACGGTTTCAATGAAATCGGTCATGTTCGTTTTTCCCGGTTCAAAGGTTGGAAAGCGCGTTGTTCTCGAAACCGCGCACGGCCTCGGCGGTGGCCGTCCGGCACAGGTCGTCGGCGGCAACCGGAGCGGCCGCAAGGCGGGTGACCGTCACCGGGTTCGGCGCATAGGCCGGGTTGGGATCGAGCGGATGCGGGCAATTGGAAAAACCGACCAGCATGTCCATTTCCGCACGCAGTTCCACATAGTCCCCGCCGTTGAGCAGGGCCGGGTTCCAGAAAAACCGGCCTTCGGCATCAACACGCACGGGTGCGAAAAGCGTCAGCGCGGCGGGAATGTCACGGCGGTCGAGGCCGAGCTTCATCGCCAGCTTGATGAAATTATCGCGCGTGTCACGCAGATGTGCGCCCTCATAACGGGCGTTGCTCTGCGCGTTCGAGCCGCCGACAAGGCAATCATGCGCGCCGGAACTGTCCTCGGTAATCGAAAACATCACACGCCCCATGTCGGAAAAGATGACGCGGCCTTTGGAAAGCCCCGTCGTCCACTGCACCTTGATCGTGTCGGGCAGATTGATGCGTTCCGAGGTGTCGGCGGCATTCCAGGCGATGAGCGCAATCGAAGAGAAGCCGTGGCTCAGGCTGATGCGCAGCACCTCTTCCCGGCGCAGCCTGGTCGTCCAGTACCAGCCGCCGGGAATGATTTCGCGGTGGAGGATTTTCGTTTCGTCGAGCGCGGGTTCGGGCAGGAGGCTGAAGCCGGGCAGCGCCTTGGGCGCAAATTCCAGCCCCTTTTTCTGATGATCTTCATAACGGGCGCGGTTGGCGGCGATTTCTTCGGGCGAACGTCTTTGGTGCATAAGGTGCTCCATGGCAGTTGAGTTCGGGTCGTCCCGGTGTCTGCCCTTGTTTGCCGGGTCGTCCCGGCGGGCCGTCGGAAGCAATTCCGGCAGGGGTGTTGAGCCGCCCCTCTATCCGCAACTGCGCAGTCGACATCAGGGCTTGGCCCTGATGCATATCGTTTCAGGCGGCGACGCCGCCGGCCCGGCGCGGCGGCCAGATCGAAATGTCGCGGGTGACCGTTGCGCCATAGCGCAGTTTTTCCTCCGGGCGGTCGCGTGGGCGCTCGAAAGCGATGACGCGGGTGGCAAGCGTGAAGGCCTCGCGCATGTCGTGCGTCACCATCACCACTGTCATCTGCGCTTCGTTCCACAGCCGTTTCATCAGCTGGTGGATTTCGGCGCGAATGCCCGGATCAAGTGCGCCGAAGGGTTCGTCGAGCAGCAGGATTTTCGGCCGCATCAGCAGCGTCTGGGCAAGCGCGAGGCGCTGCTGCATGCCGCCGGAAAGCTGGGCAGGATATTTGTCTTCCGACCCTGAAAGGCCGACATCGGCGATCATGCTGCGGGCCTCGTCTATCGCGGTCCGGCGGGCGACGCCGAACAGCCTGCCGCTGACGGTTGACGCGGCTAGTTCCTTACCGATCAGGACGTTACCGAGCACGGTCAGGTGCGGAAACACCGAATATTTCTGAAACACGACGCCGCGGTCCGGTCCCGGTTCGTCGGGCAGCGGTTTGCCGTCGAGAAGGATCGTGCCGCGGCTCGGCCGCTCCTGGCCGAGGATCATGCGCAAGAAGGTTGTCTTGCCGCAGCCGGACGGACCGACAAGCGCGACAAATGCGCGGGATTCGATCTCGAGCGAAACATTCTCGAGCACGATCTGGTCGCCATATTCCTTCCAGACATTGTCGATGGTGAGCGTGCTCATGCCTTGTTCTCCGTTGCCGACCACGGAAAGACGGCAAGGCGCAGCCGGTCCAGCAGCCAGTCGGTCAGCACGGCGATAAGCGTGATCCAGATGACATAGGGAAAAATCACATCCATCGCGAGATAGCGGCGAACGAGGAAGATGCGATAACCGAGCCCCGCATCGGACGAAATCGCTTCCGCCGCGATCAGGAAAAGCCAGGCCGGTCCGAGCTGGAGACGCAGACAGGTGATGAGCCGCGGCAGGACCTGCGGCAGCACCACACGCAGCGCGATCTGCCATGAGTTTGCCCCGAGCGTCTCGGCCTTGATGATCTGCTCGCGCGGCAGTTCGACGGCCCTGAGCGCCAGATCGCGGATCATCACGGGCGCCACACCGATGACGATGAGTGCGATCTTGGAAATTTCGCCAAGGCCGAGCAGGATGAAAAGGATGGGCAAAAGCGCCAGCGGCGGCACCATGGAAATGGCGCCGACGAAGGGCGAAAGCAGCGAGCGGGCATAAGGCAGCATGCCGATCAGCATGCCGACGGCCAATGCTATCGCCGTTGCTATGCCCAGTCCCGAAAACAGGCGGACGAGGCTTGCGGCCGTATCCGTCCATAAAAGAATATCACCTGTTCGAGAATCGGGAATGACCGCCAGCCGGTTGATGGCGTCGGCAAGGCCGGCAAAGCCCGGCAGAAGCTTGTCATTGGCGTTTTCGGCAAGCCGCGCGGCCGAGCCGACCATGTAAGCGATCAGCACGGCTGCAAAGGGCAGGACGGCAAGTCCAAGGCGGGCGCCGTTCGAAGGACGCAAATTGATCCAGCGCATGGGAAACTCCGGGTGATGGCAGGGTGGAAGGCCGCGCCGGGGCGCGGTGCGGCTGGGTCCTCAGAGCATTCCCTTGGCCGCGTCGGCCATGTAGTCCGTCGTGAAGCGGAACTTCACGTTGGACGCGTCACCGCGGACGGAGCCATCCGGAAAGGCGATGCCGATTGCGTCCGCCGATGAAGCGCCGTTGCCAAGCAGGCCCTTGTCGAACAGGAAGTGCCGCACCC
Organism: Agrobacterium fabrum; assembly: GCA_003241215.1. Lineage (GTDB taxonomy): Bacteria > Pseudomonadota > Alphaproteobacteria > Rhizobiales > Rhizobiaceae > Agrobacterium > Agrobacterium fabrum_A. Next base: position 3,251 of record QFOL01000017.1, on the reverse strand, counting down.
GGTCCATGGTCTTCGGCAGGTCCGGCGAAGCCGTGAAGGTGACGGCGTCGGCCGGCTTGTCGAACAGCTTGGTGGCCGCCATCTGAGCCTCGAAACCGGCAAGATCCGTGCCGGATGCCTTGCCCATCGCTTCGCGCGCCGCCTTGCCTTCCGCACTCTCGGCGGTCATCACCTTCATCGTGTCGTACCAGATGCCCGCAAGCGCCTTGCCGAAATCGGGATTATCCTTCAGCACATCGGTATGGGCGACCATCAGATCGATGATCTCGCCGGGGACCCTGGAACTGTCGAAAACCTTGTTGGCCGAGGAATTCTGGAGAATGGTCGACACCAGCGGGTTCCACGTCACGACAGCGGAAACCTCCGGTGTCTGGTAGGCGGCGACCATGTCCGCGTCGGAGGTGTTGACAACTTTCACATCGCGTTCGGATGAGCCGATGGTTTCGAGCGCCCGTGCAAGCAGATAATGCGACACGGAGAACTCCACGAGATTGATGTCCTGGCCCTTGATCTCGGCAAGGTCTTTTTTGTCCTTGAGGATGACGGCATCGTTTCCATTGGAGAAGTCACCGACGATGACGGCGGTTGTATCGACGCCGCCAGCTGCCGGAATGGAAAGGCCGTCCATGTTGGTCAGCGTCACGGCATCATAGGCGCCCGCCGTATACTGGTTCATCGATTCCACATAATCGTTGAACTGCGTGACCTCGATGTTGATGCCGTATTTATCGGCCCATTTCTTGACGATGCCATGGTCGGCGGCATAGCCCCAGGGCATCCAGCCCACATAGATCGACCAGGCGACCTTGAAATCCTTCTTGGGCGCGGCATCCGCTGCCGAAACGAGCGGGAGCGCAAGAAGGCCCCCCAGCACCGAAACGGAAATGATTGTTCTGAAAGTCTGCATTGGTATTCCCCTTTTGCTTTGTCTTCAAAAAGGGATCGGCATAGACCAACGCCGCCAATCCCTTGGCTAACGAGGTCTCCCGGGCTTTTGTCCCGCCGTGCATCCGTGCGAGATTTCTCCTCGCACAGTGGCTGCTCTCGGACCAGCCATGCAAACCTGCACCGGAACCCTAGCGGCCAACTCAAAATAAACGAAGCAAACCGCGTGCCAGATTGAATATGGGTGCTCTGACGCGCAATTCTGGCGATGGGCGACAGAGCATGCCTAATTTGTGTTCTTGCCGGTGGGCTTCCAAGCGCATTTTTTGGGCGGAGGCTGCTGCGCCTGTCGGGGAACAGGCGTCGCCGGGCGTGAAGGTTATGGCGCTCTATCTCTTTTCGCGAAGAGATAGGCAAAAACCCGGAGATCGCCCGCCGTCGCCAGATATCATGGGGTAAAGTCGCTTCCATCCGGCTCGCAGAAGCAAAGACCGCTGCCCGTCCTGAGCGCGCGCCGACGCGCCCGGAATTATTGCGGAAGGCGGAAATGATCGTCGATGTGACGGCGTTGACGCGTGTCCTTGTGCCAGCCTATGGCCTTCCTGTAACTGCCGAAGAGGTTACCTGCCCGCACGCTGTCCACTGTCAGGCCGTGCACGGCCTCGGCATCCGGATCGACGTAAAGAGCATCCACCGGGCAATAGGCCTCGCACATGAAACATGTCTGGCATGAATCCTGCCGCAGGATGACGGGCGGGCCTTCCGGCATCGCTTCGAAGACATTGGTCGGGCAGACCTGAACGCAGAGATTGCAGTCCGTGCAGGCATCTTTATCCAGAACCTCGATCATTATTCCGCCGCCTCCTTGCAGATGCCGGGATCAACTGTTTCCCGCCGGATGGCGATCGCATCAAGGCCGCTGAGGATGAGCCGGTGATGCTGGGCGGCATCCTGCTTCGGAAAATCGTCGCGCCGGTGCATGCCGCGCGTTTCCGTGCGCGCCAAGGCCGCGCGATACATGAAGCGCGCGGTGGCGACCATCGCCTGCGCCTGGCGCAACGGCAATATCTGGCTGTCATCGGCAGCTGTTGCTGTTGCGACCCCTGTCCACAAATCATCAAGCCGCGCCAGTGCCGTCGCGAGGCCGGAATGGGTGCGGAAATAGTTGATGTCGAGGGGGAAAACCTCGTCCTGTACCGCCTTGATGACGCCTGCGGGATCGGTGGGCTCCCGGTGCGCGGCGGTCTGGACTGTGGCATGCGGAAGAGCGCTTTCCGCCACTCCCGCCTTTTCGCGGGCGAAGGCCGCGGCTGCAGCGCCGGCGAAGGCGCCCGTGGCAATCGCCCAGGCCGCATTGTGGCTGCCGCCGCCGGTGAAGCCGCCGCATATCGGCTCACGTGTGGCGTTGTCACCGGCGGCATAAAGGCCGGTGACAGTCGTTGCGCAGTCGAGCCCGGTCAGCCGCAATCCACCCGTGCCGCGCACTGTGCCCTCAAGCCGCAGCTTCACTTCGAAGAACTCGGTGAAGGGATCAATGCCGCGGCGGTCGAATGGCACGAAGAAATTCGGCTGGGCACGCCGCAGGATGGCCTTCACCTCATCGGTTCCGGCAAGGTCGAGCCGGGCATAGACGGGCTGCGAAAGCAGGGTGCGGGCGATGACCGATCGTCCCCGTGCGGAGCCTGCGCCTTCAATCAGGCTATGGTCCCTGCGATAAAACTGCGCGAAACGGTAGAGCGCTGTCTTGGTAACTGACGCGAAGGCCGGCGAAATCGCATAAGCCGACGAGAATTCCATGCCGGAGAGTTCCGCGCCCGCCTCGGCGCCCATCAAATAGCCATCCCCGGTCAGAACATCGCAGCCGAGCGCCTTGCTCATGAAAGCGCAGCCGCCCGTTGCCAGCACCACCGCCCCGGCGGCGATGCGCCACTGCCCGCCCTGCTGCCGTCGCACGCCGGTTGCGCCAACGACGCGTGCGCCCTCTGTCAGCAGCCGGGTCGCGGGGTGATGATCGAGAATGGTGACGCCGGCATTTTTCACCCGGCGACGCAAAAGCCGCATATATTCCGGCCCCTGAACGGAGATGCGCTGTTGTTCGCCCCTGTCGTCGCGCGGGAAGGGGTAGCCCCAGTCCGCCAGCCGGTTGACGCTTTCGAAAGTCTTGTCGAGGACCGGCACCATCCATGACCGCTCGGAAAGATAACCGCCCATCGCCTCGCGGCTTGCCATGGCGGCGTCCCGCGCGGCCTCATCCGGCGGCACATACCAGCCCACATTTCCCAAGTAAGGCGCTGATTTCGCTGTCCTGACCATTATATTTCCTATATAAAACATGGTGTTGAAGGCTGCGAGGGGCGCGTTTCATG
>QFOL01000209.1 GCA_003241215.1 Agrobacterium fabrum | reverse complement strand
GGGGGAGGGCGTGTTCGCGAATCAGATGCTGTGGGAGATACCGCAGATGACTGAATAATTCACATGCCACGAAGATGAGTGGCCCGAAAATAGCGATTGAACACGGCCGCTGCAAGAGGAAAGCACGAATTCCGCGAAATTTATCGTCGTACCGACTTAACCGAAGGGTTTCACAACCACAAGTATGACAATCAGGATCATCAGCAGCGTCGGAACTTCATTCATCAACCGCCAGTGACGGGCAGGTCGCGTATTTTCATCCCGCGCAAAACGTTTCGCACTGCGACTGAAATAAACATGGGTGATGGTCAAAAGCACCACGAGCCCGATCTTTGCATGCAACCAGCCGCCGGAAAAACCATAAACGGACCAGGCGAGATAAAGTCCCAGTATCCAGGATATCATCATTGCCGGGTTCATGATCACCTTGATCAGCCGTTGCTCCATCACCTTGAAGGTTTCGGATTGCTGCGAACCGGCAGGAGCGTCGGTGTGATAGATGAAGAGCCGCGGCAGGTAAAAAATCGCCGCCATCCAGGAAATCACGGCAATGATATGCAGCGCCTTGATCCAGAGATACAGATCGGTCGGATCGGCATAGAACAGCAAAGCGATGAAAGCCGCAAAAACCCCCAGGGCGATACCGGCGCGCAAAGCCGCCCTATTTCCAGAACGGGCGGAAGTCTGTTTCTCGTCGCTCATGCCCCGCCCCCCTCAACACGCACCCTCTGAACCAGCCGGGTGACATTCTCCGGATCAGCCTGGGGCGTGATGCCATGGCCGAGATTGAAGATCAGCGGACCCTGTCCCAGAGCCTGCAGCACCGCGTCGATACCATCCTGCAAGGCCTTGCCGCCCGCCACCATCAGCATGGGATCCAGATTACCCTGCACCGGACCTTCCTTCTGTAAATCCGCAGCGAAGCTCAAAGGCACCGACCAGTCCAGGCCAATGGCATCGGCCCCCGTCTTGCGGCGATAATCCTTGAGAAGATAACCGGCCCCCTTGGCGAAAGCGATAATCTTCGCGCCGGGCCGGCGGGCCCGCACCGATGCAATAATGCGCGCCACCGGCTTTACTGCATAATCCTCAAATTCCTTTTCGCCCAGCACGCCGGCCCAGGAGTCGAAGATTTGCACGGCATCGGCCCCGGCATCGATCTGCGCCACCAGATAATCGGCGGAAACCTCGGCGAGAAAGGCGAGCAGCTTTTCCATGGCCGCCGGCTCCCGATAACCGAACAGCCGCGCCGGCGCCTGATCCGGCGTTCCGTGACCGGCGATCATATAGGTCGCAACAGTCCAGGGCGCGCCGCAAAAACCAAGAAGCGTCGTCTCATCCGGTAATGAGGTGCGTAGACGCCGAACCGTTTCGAAAACAGGCGAGAGATGCGCCATGACGCTCGACGCATCAAGCTTTTCGATACCGCTCACATCAATCGGGTCCATGGCCGGACCCTTTCCCTCGCTGAACGACACATTGCGGTGAAGCGCGTCAGGTATCACCAGAATATCGGAAAACAGAATAGCGGCGTCCAGCCCGAACCGGCGAATGGGTTGGAGTGTTACTTCCGTCGCCAGCTCGGGGTTATAACAGAGATCGAGGAAACTTCCGGCACTCTTTCGCGTTTCCCTGTACTCGGGAAGATAGCGCCCGGCCTGGCGCATCAGCCATATAGGCGGCGGTGTGACCGTCTGCCCGTTCAACACCGTCATAACCTTGCGTTCGCTCATGGCACCCAGCTTCTAAAAAATAAAATCAAAGAGATTTAAAAGATTTTCTATTTCTTAGAGTCTGTGGGTAGCAAGGATTAAAATCATTCCAGTCGAAATGCCGCAGCCGCAAAGTTTTAAGTGCGCCTGCGGATCTTATTGGCCAGCCTGTTTTGAGATAATCTGGAAAATAGAAGTTTTATAAATAATTTCATATACTTACGGTGATACGGAAAAACCAGGTGGCTGTGGATAATCTGGGGAAAATTTTGAACAGTTTCACATTCTTCCAACAATTCACAGGCACGTCGGAGACGATTGAAGCCACTTGCGGATTGTGGAAAAAGACCACCTTATTCACGTCGCGGTTCGGCCCGCAGGACAATTCGGAGATTTGTCCCGGTTTATCAACAGCGGGAGAAAAACAGCGTGGAGAACAAAAAAAGCTTCTTCCATCTGCACCTGATTTCGGACTCAACGGGAGAGACTCTGATGTCGGCGGGTCGTGCCGTCTCCGCCCAGTTCCACGCTTCCATGCCGGTGGAACATGTCTATCCGATGATCCGCAACCAGAAGCAGCTCGCGCAGGTGGTGGATCTCATCGACAAGGAACCGGGCATCGTCCTTTATACGATTGTCGACCAGCAGCTGGCCGAGTTCCTCGATCTGCGCTGCCATGCGATCGGGGTGCCCTGCGTCAATGTGCTTGAACCGATCATCGGCATTTTCCAGACTTATCTCGGCGCGCCATCCAGACGGCGGGTAGGGGCGCAGCACGCCTTGAATGCGGATTATTTCGCCCGCATCGAGGCGCTTAATTTCGCCATGGACCACGATGACGGGCAGATGCCGGAGAACTACGACGAGGCGGACATCGTCATTGTCGGCATCAGTCGCACATCGAAAACGCCGACCAGCATCTATCTCGCGAATAGAGGCATAAAGACCGCCAACATACCGGTCGTTCCCAATGTGCCTTTGCCCGATAGTCTCTATGCCGCTACCCGGCCGCTGATCGTCGGTCTTGTCGCGACATCGGATCGCATATCCCAGGTACGCGAAAACCGCGAGCTGGGCGCAACGGGCGGATTCGACAGCGGCCGGTACACGGATCGTGCCACCATCATGGAAGAGTTGAAATATGCGCGCGCGCTCTGCGCCCGCAATAATTGGCCGCTGATCGATGTCACCCGTCGTTCCATCGAGGAAACGGCCGCCGCTATCCTTGCCCTTCGTCCGAGGACGCGATAATCCGGATCGCACATTCGGAGAGCAGACAGTCGATGAAACAAGAGTTGATCCTTGCCTCGTCCAGCGCATCCCGCCAGATGCTGATGCGCAATGCGGGGCTGACATTTTCAGCAATCCCGGCGGATATTGACGAGCGCGCACTCGATGAGCGGCTGGAGCGAGATGGCGCCAGCCCGGAAGAGGTTGCGCTGGAATTAGCCAAGGCCAAGGCTCTTGCCGTCAGCGCGCTTTATCCGGAAGCACTGGTTCTCGGCTGCGACCAGACGATGGCGCTTGGCGCCCGCGTCTACCACAAGCCGAAAACCATGGTGGAGGCCGAGGCGCATCTGCTGTCATTGTCCGGCAAGGTTCATCGCCTGAACAGCGCTGCCGTTCTCGTTCAACATGGCGAGGTACTGTGGCAGATCGTTTCCAGCGCCGAGCTGGCCGTTCGCACTTTGAGCGCAGAATTCGTTTCCCGTCACCTGCACCGGGTGGGGGAAAAGGCCTTGAGCAGTGTCGGCGCCTACCAGCTTGAGGGAGAGGGAATCCAGCTATTCACCTCGATCGAGGGCGATTATTTCACCATTCTTGGCCTGCCGCTTCTGCCGCTTTTATCGAAACTGCGCGACATGGATGTCATCGATGGCTGATTCACGTGAAACATTAACCATAAACGCCTTCGTTGTAGGTTACCCGATCAAGCATTCGCGATCACCGATCATCCATTCTTACTGGTTGAAGAAATTCGGCATTGCCGGTTCCTATAAAGCTGTTGAAGTCTCTCCGGATGATTTCACGAATTTCATCGCAGTGCTGAAGCAGGGCAAGCCGGGCACGCCCGTCGGCGGCAATGTCACCATCCCCCATAAGGAAGCCGCTTATCGGCTGGCGGACAGGCCCGATGCCCTGGCGGAAGAACTCGGCGCCGCCAACACTGTGTGGGTAGAGGGGGGCGAACTTCACGCTACCAATACGGATGGTTATGGTTTTGTCTCCAATCTCGATGAGCGACATCCGGGCTGGGACAAGACTGAGCGGGCAGTGGTTCTGGGTGCCGGTGGCGCAAGCCGGTCAGTCATTCAGTCCCTGCGTGATCGCGGTATTGCCGAGATCCACGTCCTCAATCGTACCGTCGAACGTGCGCGCGAACTGGCCGACCGTTTTGGGCCACGGGTCTTTTCCAACCCCCAGGCAGCGCTTCATGAGGTCATGCAGGGCGCCGGGCTTTTCGTGAATACGACATCGCTCGGCATGGATGGAACGGAAGCGCCGCATCTCGATTTTTCGCCGTTGGCCGCCCAGGCGGTCGTGACCGATATCGTCTATGTGCCTTTAAAGACCCCGATCCTGAAGATGGCGGAGGAGCAGGGCATCGCAACGGTCGACGGACTGGGCATGCTGCTTCATCAGGCAAAACCCGGTTTCAGCCGGTGGTTCGGCAAAATGCCTGAGGTTGATGAAACCCTGCGTTCTCTCATCATCACAGACATGGAGAAACATTGATGATTGTCATCGGTCTCACCGGCTCGATTGGAATGGGAAAAACGACGACCGCCAAGCTGTTTGCGGGGGAAGGGGTTCCGGTTCTCGATTCGGATGAGGTCGTGCACGGGCTTTATCGCGCGGAAGCCGTTCCGCTGATTGAAGCAGCTTTTCCGGGCACCACCGTTTCCGGTGTAGTGGACAGGCAGAAACTTGGCGAAGTTTTGCGGGAGAATCCGGCTAATTTTGGCAAGCTAGAGGAGATTGTGCACCCGCTGGTGCGCAAAAGGCAGGAAGCCTTTCTGGCAGCGGCAAGGAAAGAGGATCGGCAATTCGCTCTCCTCGATATTCCCCTGCTGTTCGAAACCGGGGCGGAAAGCCGTGTCGATAAGGTCGTGGTGGTGAGTTGCGCGCCGGAGATTCAGCGTGAGCGGGTTTTGTCGCGCCCCGGCATGACCGAAGAAAAATTCGAGATGATCCTCGCCCGGCAGATGCCCGATGCGGAGAAACGCCGGCGTGCCGATTTTATCGTCGACTCCGGAAATGGTGTCGAAGCGGCACGGGATCAGGTAAGAGAGATTTTGCAGGGATTGGCCGATCAGTCGCGCCGCGGAGAGACGAATGCGTGAGATCATTTTCGATACGGAAACCACCGGCCTTGAATCAAAGCTTGACCGCGTCATCGAAATTGGCGGTATCGAGCTGATCAACCACTTTCCCACCGGCCGCACGCTGCATCTCTACATCAGCCCGGAAGATCGCAAGGTTCACCCCGATGCGCTTGCCGTTCATGGCATCACCGACGAGTTTCTGAAAGACAAACCGAAATTTGCTGAGGTCGTGGACCAGATTCGTGATTTCTTCGATGGCGCGCGCTGGGTAGCGCATAATGCGACATTCGACATGGGCTTCATCAATGCGGAATTCGCCCGCCTCGGTATTGAGCCCGTCGCTGCCGATCTGGTGACGGATACGCTTTCGCTTGCCCGTCGCAAGCATCCTATGGGGCCGAATTCACTGGATGCGCTTTGCCGTCGTTACGGTATCGACAATTCCCACCGCACCAAGCACGGCGCGCTTCTCGACTCTGAACTGCTTGCCGAGGTCTATATTGAAATGATTGGCGGGCGTCAGACGGCGCTCGGCTTTGGATCAGCCGCCAAGCAGGAAACTGTCGTCATCGAGGAAGACACGCTGCTTGAGCCGCTGCAACGGCCGACAGCCTTGCCCTCAAGACTGGATGCAGAAACGGTCGCGGCTCATGGAAAACTCGTTCTTGGCATGGGCAACAAGGCGATCTGGAACCGCTACCAGAATTGACATCAGCCAACGACGAAATGGCATATGCGGATAAAGAAAAACCCGGGCGATGAACCCGGGTTTTTTATCTGGGATAAAAAGCGGTGATTTCCGCTTAGTTCGGTACGGCCTGAACCTGGGCCTTCGCCTGTTCCTCGGCAACGCGCTGTGCGAACATCTGCGCGAAATCGATCGGGTCGATCATCAACGGCGGGAAGCCGCCATTGCGGGTGACGTCGGCGATGATCTGGCGGGCGAAGGGGAAAAGCAGGCGCGGGCACTCGATGAACAGGACCGGCAGCATATGTTCCTGCGGGAAGCCGGCAATGCGGAACACGCCGCCATAAACCAGCTCGGCAGCGAACAGGACTTTTTCGCCATCCTTGGCTTCCGCGTTCAGCGTCAGGACAACATCGAAATCCGAGCCCGAGATCGGGTTGGCATTGACGTTGACATTGATGTTGATCGACGGCGCATTGTCACGGGCCTGAAGCGAACGAGGCGCGCCCGGGTTTTCGAAGGAGAGATCCTTGATGTACTGGGCAAGAATGTTGAGAGAAGGGCTAACTGCGCCCTGTGCGCCATTTTCAGCGGTCATTACGTTTCCTCGCGGCGTGAATTCGTGGAAGGCGGTCTATCATTTCGACCGGGGGCTTACAACCCTTCGTGATAGGCTCGTCACCATCCATTCCGCCGGTCAGGGTTTGGGCAGGTCGCGATCGTCCGGCTTGTGCGACCAGGGAGACTCGTTCGGGCCCTCACGGTGAAATTCCTCTTCGTCCAGATCCACCACCTTGGAATTGCCCGAGGTTCCCGGACCATTGCGGAACCCGGAATAACCGGAGGACTGGGGTCCGGATTGTCTGAATGAACCCGCCACGATGATGCGTGGTCCGAAGGCCTTCCAGAAAAACCGGCGAATGGCCGGGGAAAGAAGCAGGAGACCGATGATATCGGTGATGAAACCCGGAATGATAAGCAGCAACCCGGCAACAACACGCATGGCGCCATTAACGAGCTCATCGGCCGGCTGTGCTCCGGTGCGTCCGGCGTTCTGAAGATTTCTCACCATGCCGATGCCGCCGAGACGCAGGATGAGCAAACCCAGGAACGACGTGAAAAGAACAAGCGCCAGAGTCAGCCACAGGCCGATTGCCTTGCCGACGATGATGAAGCCGGCAATTTCGAGAATGGGCATCATCAAAATGACGGTGGGGAGAAAGGAAAAACGCATCTTCTAGCCTTGCGTGTGCATCTCTGGCAGATTGCCGGTTCCCGGGACACCGATGATTGAATCTGCACATTT